>CAYPXJ010000027.1:0-23853 GCA_964414595.1 uncultured Rickettsiales bacterium | reverse complement strand
GTCGCCGTGGTGATTTTCTGCGGACTGTTTTCCAGCACACTGCTCGATCTCACCGTGCGCCCGCTGGTGTTCTGGAAATTCGGCAAGAAACCCGTCGCTGCTTTGCTACCGGCGGCAATTACCCATTAATCCAAGGAGAATGACATGAAGAAACTACTGCTTACCACCGCGATACTGGCCTTGATTGGTTTCCAACAACCCGCACTAGCGCATGAAGGTGAAGATCATTCAAAAACAGAGCAGCACGGCCAGCACGAACCTTCCACTGTGCATGATGAGGCTACCAAAATAACCACCAAAGAGGGCGCACTCAAAGTGATGCGTGACGGCGTAGCCTTCATGGACGAAGCCGTAAACAAGCAAAAGGCGGACTTATTTGCCAATGGCAAAGTAATGGATCAGCTGCACGATGTTACTGTCCATATCGGAGAAGCGGCAAAGTTTCTTGAAAAAGAAGCGGAAAGTATGGAACCGGCGAAGAAAGCCCGCCTGCTCGGTGCACTTAAACAGCTCGTAAAAACCACCACGGATTTCCACATCGGCACGCATGATAAGAATCTGGAAAAAACCTTAGCCGAACTCAAAAAAAGCCAAGGCGCACTTAAACTTGTTGAAAGTGCAGCGAAATAATTTTTGAGGGATAACCGATTCTTCTGCGTACCAGAGAACGAAACCATCCACCACATCACAAGGAGAATCTATGAAACTGTTGCACGCACTTTTAATCGGAACCTCACTGGCGATTGCCACACCCGCCTTTGCCCACGATCACGGCGAAATGGATGGCGAGATGAAACATTGCATGCCGGGGAAAGACTGCCCGCACATGCAAAAATCAGCCGATTCCATGCAGGGTATGGATCATGGAAAGAAAGAAACTGCTCATGAGCATGGTGAGGTTGCCAAAACGCTTGCGGTGAAAATGCTGCCACAGGGCGAATTGAAGGCGGGAAAAACCACCAAAATGCTGATGCAGATCGCCACTGCGAAAGATAGCAAGCCGGTGACTCCAGAAGAAATCAACGTGGTACATACGCAGCGTGTGCATTTGCTGGTGATTGACCCTACGCTCACGGACTATCATCACATCCACCCCACACCCACTGGCAAAGCAGGTGAATGGGCATTCGATTTTACCCCGAAGAAAGATTTAAGCTACCGAATCTGGACGGACGTAACCCCTGCGGCCACCGGAAAGCAGGAATACATCAAAACCGATATCGGCAAATCTTCGATTACCTCTCACGAGATGGATAAAACGCTCATCAGCAAATCAGAAGCCGGTGGCTATCAATTTGCTCTCAGCTTTGATGAGCCGCTGGTGGCCGAAAAGCCCGTCATGGGGAAAGTGGTGGTTACCGATAAGGCAGGAAAGCCCGTATCCAATCTACAGCCGGTGATGGGCGCATTCGCGCATATCGTTGGTTTTGGTGAGGATGGAAACACCATCCTTCATATTCATCCAATGGGTAAAGAACCCACTTCGGAGTCCGAGCGCGGTGGACCGGAATTGCAATTCCATATCGAGCCTGAAAAAGCCGGTTTTGTGAAGCTGTTCGTGCAAACCCGCATCGATGGCAAAGACCTGTTCGCGCCGATGAGCGTGGTGGTCAAATAACCTCTTGACCTTAGAGTATACTCCAAGGTGTAGGTTCAATCGCATGAGCAAAAAAACGATTGAAATACTGACGATTGGCAAACTGGCGGAGCGTACCGGCATGAGTTCGGATACGCTCCGCTATTACGAAAAAATGGGGTTGATTAAAGCGGCCAGTCGTTCTGAGTCTGGCTACCGTATTTATGGAGAAGATGCCGAGCGCATCCTACAATTTATCAGGGGCGCAAAAACGCTCAATTTCACCCTCGAAGAAATACGCCAGCTGCTCACGTTAAATCGCTCTGACAAAGCCACCTGCGCGGAAGTGCTGAAACACACCACTGGCAAGATCACCGAAGCTGAACAAAAGATTCGTGAGCTTAAAGAAGTTAAAAGAATACTGAGTGCTTTGGTTGAACAATGTCCAGCCGATGGCACCTCAGTGAGTTCCTGCCCTATATTGGGGCATATCAATCAACTGTAACTAACCATAGGAGGCTACCATGTTTAAGAAATTATTACCTGTTATTATGCTTGTTTTTGTCACTGCCTGCGCCAACACGCAAGGCGGCTCTATGTCTGGCATGGATATGAAAATGCCGTGCTGTGAAAAATGTGAATGCTGTAAGGACGGAAAATGTGCTGAGTGCTGCAAAGATGGTGAATGCAAATGCTGCAAGGACGGCATGTGCAAAATGTGCATGGGGAAAATGGAAGGCATGTCTTCCATGAAAGAAGGCGAACAATGCCAGATGTGCGCCAAAATGAAGCAAGGAAAATCCTCAGCTCCAGCTGTTAAGCAGTCTTCACCTGCGGTTGATCACAACTCACATCACTAACATTGCAGGAGAAGGCGTATGGAAAAATTACATCATTCATGCCCTTGGTGGAAACGTCCCAAAGGCATTGCCATACTTCTCGGGCTTGCAGCACTCGGTGTTTACTTGATTGTATGGCATCAGCAGCATGTGCTTGGAGCGTTGCCGTTCCTGTTTATTCTGCTGTGTCCACTGATGCACTTCTTCATGCACGGTGGGCATAGACACCATGCAGATTCTAAAAACGATGGGCAGAATAAAGAGGATAAAAAGGAACATAAAGGCGGTTGTCATTGATGAATCATTCAAAGGAGCATCACCACGGAAGCCACTGCTCACATCATAGGCAGCAACACAGCGAAGCATCACTAGCTATAACTGCTTCACCCGAAGCGGCACAGGGCCAAGGCGTGATATACACTTGCCCTATGCACCCGCAGATTAGGCAACCCAAGCCTGGTAATTGCCCGATCTGCGGTATGGCATTGGAACCAGAAAAAGTTTCACTGGACGCTACGCCTAATCATGAACTGATAGACATGACGCGCAGGTTTTGGGTATCTGCACTCTTGTCTGCTCCACTGGCTTTATTCGTCATGGGCGCACATCTGATTCCTAATATTCCACATGAATGGATGGATTCGTCGCTTTCGCATTGGATTCAGATGATGGTTGCTACTCCCGTAGTGCTGTGGGGAGGCTGGCCGTTTTTCGTGCGGGCGGTGGATTCCGTCAAGCACCGTAGCCTGAATATGTTTACGCTTATCGCGCTGGGTGTGGGCGTGGCCTATCTTTACAGCCTCATTCTCACACTGTTTCCCGATGCGGTCGCGGGGTTTTCAGGCGGCATGATGCTCGATGTGTATTTCGAGGCAGCAGCAGTTATCACTGCGCTGGTATTGCTGGGACAGGTGCTTGAACTTAAAGCCCGCGAACAATCCAGCAATGCGATGCGCGCCTTGCTCGACCTTGCGCCCAAAATGGCGCAAATAGTTCGCGCTGATGGCAAGGAAGAAGATGTGCCACTTTCCGACGTGCATAAGGGTGATGTCTTGCGCGTTCGCCCAGGCGAGAAAGTGCCGGTGGACGGAATTGTTATCGAAGGCCATAGCAGTGTCGATCAATCCATGCTTACGGGCGAATCCGTCCCTGTCGAAAAAAGCGCAGGTGATAAGGTGATCGGCGCAACACTCAATGGAACAGGCGGTTTCACCATGCGTGCCGAGCGCGTGGGGAGTAAAACCATGCTGGCACAAATTGTGGATATGGTTGCCAAAGCCCAACGCAGCCGCGCACCCATTCAGCGCATGGCCGATACGGTGTCAGGCTATTTTGTGCCGGTAGTGGTGTTGATTGCTATTGTCACGGCAGTGATTTGGGGAATATGGGGGCCTGAGCCAAAACTGGCTTATGCCATCGTCAATGCGGTGGCCGTGCTCATCATCGCTTGCCCTTGCGCTTTGGGATTGGCAACACCCATGTCGATTATCGCCGGTACAGGCCGTGGGGCGCATGCGGGCGTGCTGATTAAAAATGCCGAGGCGTTGGAAATCATGGAAAAGGTCGATACGCTGATTATCGACAAAACCGGCACGCTCACCGAAGGCAAGCCAAAACTCATGGAAGTGGTGACAGTTTCCGGCTTCGAGCAAAATGAAACGCTGTGGCTGGTTGCCAGTTTGGAAAAAGGCAGTGAACACCCACTAGCCTCGGCCATCGTTGGCGGCGCGGAAGAACGGGGCATAACGCTTGCCGCTGTGCAGGATTTTACTTCGATCACCGGCAAGGGTGTAAAAGGTACGATTGATGGCCGTAGCGTGGCGCTTGGCAATAAAGCCCTGCTGTTGTCACTGGGGATTGATTTCACACCTTTGAGTGCCAGTGCCGAGCAATTACGCGCTAAAGGCCAAACGGCCATGTTTGCCGCTATTGATGGCAAACCCGCTGCGGTGATTAGTGTGGCCGACCCGATCAAGGCCACCACGCCGGAAGCCTTGAAGCAGTTGAAGGCGGAAGGCTTGCGTATTGTCATGCTCACTGGTGACAGCAAGGCAACGGCTCAGGCGATTGCCACCCAGCTGGGGATTGATGAATTTGAAGCGGAAGTGCTGCCGGAGCGCAAAAGCGAAGTGGTACGCCAGCTGCAAGAGCAAGGCCGCAAGGTGGCAATGGCCGGTGATGGGGTGAATGATGCGCCTGCACTAGCACAAGCGCAGGTTGGAATTGCGATGGGAACTGGTACGGATGTGGCAATGGAAAGTGCGGGTGTGACGTTGGTAAAAGGGGATCTGATTGGCATTGTCCGCGCCCGCCGTTTGAGCCATGCGACGATGCAGAACATTCGTCAAAATCTGTTCTTCGCCTTTATCTATAACGCACTCGGCGTGCCAGTAGCGGCGGGGATTCTCTATCCGTTCTTCGGATTGTTACTAAGCCCTGTCATTGCCAGTGCTGCAATGGCGCTAAGCTCGGTGTCGGTGATCGTGAATAGCCTCAGATTAAAAGACTCAAATTTGCAATAATTTAACCCACGTGTTACTCTATGCTACGCATAATAGAGAATGGTTTCTATCCAGTCTCACTCACACCGCCATAAAAATAGCCCCGCACGGGGCTTTTTTTATGGCGTTGGGTTTGCAGAAGCGAATTGTCGTTCGACAATTTTGCAGGAGGCAAAATTGGACGCCGCAGCGAAGCGAGGCGCCGCTTGACGGCAAGTGGTTAGTAAACCACTTGTCAATCTCATCCCTTTTGTGCACAAAAATCAGTTCTTAGTGATTGGACCTAACAAAATGATTCAATTGATTCATCCAAAAGAGTTTCAGTCCGTAAGTAATTTGCCCTTTTGCTACTTATGTGGAAAAGTTTTTTTGAAAGAAGACATAAGAAATAGAGATCACATACCTTCTCGAAAGGTGTTTCACACAAATGATAGAAATCCTCCCCTTATATTAAAAACTCATGAAAAATGTAACCACAGCTATAGTGTTGAGGACAAAAAAATAGGTCAGCTTATCGGGCGTATATACGGTAAAAATCCAACAATAAGGGATCAGGCGCTTAATTTTGAAAAACATTTTGGTGGTTTAGAATCTCTAACAAATTTGAATATTGAAAGTGCTGTATGGAGATGGATTAGGGGGTTTCATGCAGCTCTTTATCGCATCCCGCTTATAGATGCAGGCGGTAAGTTAGAATTACCCTTACAAGTTGCGGATATAAATTCTGATGGTTTGAGTTTTCCAAAAATAGTTGAACAACATCCTTTGTTTGTTGAAATAATAAAAAGAAACCGGTTATTGCAAAACCTTGATCGAATAACCTCAAACAATAACAAGTTAATTTATGAGTGTGTATGGATACTTGATGAAGATCATTCAAATCGATGGTTTTGTGTATTTGCATTAAATTTATATGACTGGAAAAAGCTGGGTGCAAGGGTGGCAAATCTTCCAGAAAAAGGATGTGTTGGGATTTATTATATGCCCGATTTCTCAATTCCCGAAACAGCAACAAAAGATCGCAGTAGTAAGATACTAATACCAAATTATGATATTCTGGATCCTTTTGCTGCTTAATTACAATCTCCCCCCAACTCCCTCTACCACCGCCCTGCATTCCATACTATAATACCCTCATGTCTCTAATGCGTCTGATAGCGCTCTGCGTGCTTCTCGTCAGTTTTACCGCATCGGGTTTTGCGAATGCGGGCGTGTGTTGCTGCATGAAAGCGCAAAAATCCTCCGACCAAAAATCGGAAATGGAAATGCCCTGCCATAAATCCATGAAGCAGGAAACAAAGCACAGCAAAGAATGCAAAAAATGCGGGTGCGATCACTGCAATCAGGTCACGTTTATCGCGCCGCTGCCTTTTGATCAAAAACTTCCTTCAGCACAATATACTGCGTCCAAACTCTCTACGCCGGCGGTGCTTTCCATCGCTGCGGTGTTACCTCCGCCTCGTTTAGCTCCTCGTGCGTAAATAAGCTGCGCATGTGCGCGGCATAACCACAGGAGTATTTATGTTTTCCAAATCCATGGGAGCGATCCCATTAAGCCTATGCCTGGCGTTCGCGCCGATGGCACAGGCGCGTCCCATCTCCTATCCCGGCGGTTGGACGATTATGCAGATGACCGATAGCAGCATGCACGCGTTGCATGTGGCTTATTCGCCAAGTTGGCGTTATTCGCTGGGCTATCGGGGTGAGTATTGGCGCGAGGAGGAGGCGCAGTTTCACGGTGTGGAACTCGCCAATCTCGTCAAGCGCTGGAACATGCCGGAGAGTCAGGCCAATTTTTATATCGAGAGTGCGGTGGGCGCGGCGTACAGCGATTACCGCGATTTCGATGCAAAGACGGAGCCTGCCGCTTTCACCGGCATTTCTCTCGATTGGGAGGATAGGCGGTTTTTTACCAAATACGAAAACCGTCTGACCTACGCGGGTGATATTCAAAAATCCTTCACACAGAAAGCGCGGGTGGGCATCGCGCCCTATATCGGCGATTACGGCGATATACACACTTGGCTGATGCTGGAGGTGGAACATAACCCCAGCCGCGAGGAGGAAACGACGGTCACGCCGCTCGTGCGTCTCTTCAAAGGCACCTATCTCGCCGAAGCCGGTATCAACAATAACGGCGACATACTTTTCAACTTCACATTACAATATTAGGAGAATCATTATGAAAAAAATCACCCTACTAACCATGCTCGTACTGCTTGCTGCGCCGCAACTTCAAGCGGCAGAAACAGACTGCAAAGATGCTGTAAATATTAAAGTAAATGGACTCGTGTGCGATTTCTGCGCGCGTTCGTTGGAAAAATTATTTGGTAAACGCGAAGAAGTAAGCAGCATTAATGTTGATCTCGATAAAGGCAATGTCGCTGTCAACATGAAGCCCGGACAATCGATCGATGATGCGACGCTCAAAAAACTCATCACCGATTCCGGCTATAATGTGCAAACGATCAAGCGCGGTTGCTGATGCGTGAAAATCTGAAGCAAATTTTGGTGCCGTTGGTTAGCCTGTTTGGTTCAGCAGGAACCTTGGTGTGCTGTGCATTGCCGGCGCTTTTTGTATCGCTGGGTGCCGGCGCGGCCTTGGCGGGGTTGGTATCTGCGGTGCCATGGCTGGTGGCTCTATCCAAATATAAAATTTGGACGTTTGGTCTCTCCGGTTTATTGCTGGTGGTTGCGGGGGCGCTCATGTGGCGTGCCCGCAATGCTCCTTGTCCTATTGAACCGGCGCAGGCAAAATTGTGCACGTTCTTGCGGCGAATAAGCCGCTGGATTTATGGATTTTCTGTTGGCGTGTGGCTTATTGGTTTCTTTTTTGCATTTTTTGCGGCTCAGATCTTTTTATAACATAAATCAATACTATATCGTTGTGGTATGTATAAAAAATCCGTATAGTGCGGCTGTCCGTCGGAATACCTGAATGAGCGTCGCACCCCAAAAAGAAAAGAAGGATAATATCCTTGATAAGATGTCAAAGCAGCTTCGTCCTGCTTTGATATACATGGGTTTATTTAGCTTTTTCTGCAATCTATTAATGCTTGCATTGCCGCTTTACAGCTTGCAGGTTTTAGACCGCGTGATTTCCAGCGCCAGTATAAGCACCCTTGTATGGCTAACCATTGTCATGACCGTTATGTTTATCGCGCTGGCGGTTTTTACCGTCGTGCGCAGTTTTGGCATGATAAAAATTGGCGAATGGATTGATAGCAAACTTGGTGCCACGCTATTGCAATATACAATTTCTACTGCGGCGGTGAAGGGTCCAGGTGCAGCCAGTGGCTCACAAAACCTTCGGGATTTAGCCACGGTAAAAGGCTTTGTCACCGGCGCGGGTATCAATGCGCTTTTTGATCTGCCTTGGTCTGTTATCTATCTCTTGGTTATTCTGGCCATTCACCCGGTCATTTTCTTTATTGGTTTAATTGGCGCAATCTTGCTTTTCCTGCTTGGTGTGCTGAACGAAGTTGTCATACGCAAAACCTTGGATAAGGCAAACGAAGGTTCTGTAAAATCTATGACTTCTGCGGAAATTGGTACACGTAACGCAGAGGTTGTGGAAGCTATGGGTATGGCTCAGGCATTGCTTACGCGTTGGAAGAAAAGCAATCAGCCGATTACGGATCTGCAATCGCTGGCGAGTTATCGCTCGGGCATTATTTCGGCTGTTACAAAATTCATCCGTATGATGCTGCAGATTATGGTGTTAGGAGTCGGTGCCTATCTCGTACTCAAACATCAAATGACGACGGGTGCTATTATCGCAAACTCCATCTTGATTGGCCGCGCGCTTGCGCCGTTTGATGTCGCAATCAGCTCGTGGAAACAATTTGTCGATTTCCGCAAATCGCTGAGCCGTCTGGATAAAAATATCGATGAAGCGCCGCAGCGTCAGGGTGGTATGTCTCTACCAGCGCCCAAAGGCCGCCTCTCTGTAGAAAAAATCGTTTTTGCCCCGCCAGGAACGGCAAAAGCGACCATTAAAGGCATTAGCTTTGTTTTAAATCCCGGCGAAATTCTCGGTGTGATTGGGGCAAGTGCTGCCGGAAAATCTACCATCGCGAAACTGCTTGTTGGAGTGTGGAAACCGTTATCTGGAGTTGTGCGGCTTGACGGTGCGGATGTTTACACCTGGAACCGCGATGAATTCGGAAAATATATTGGTTATGTGCCGCAGGGTGTGGAGTTATTTGACGGTACCGTGCGTGATAACATTGCGCGCCTGCAGGAAGGTATTCCGGATGAAATGATCATTGAAGCGGCGCAACAAGCCGGTGCGCATGAAATGATTCTGCAACTTTCGCAAGGCTACGATACGGATATTGGTATTTCCGGCGCGGCGCTTTCTGCGGGTCAGCGTCAACGTGTGGCGCTGGCGCGCGCGTTCCTGGGTACACCTAAATTTTTAGTGCTTGATGAACCTAACGCAAATCTGGACACGATGGGTGAAGCGGCCCTTGTGCAGGCGCTGGCCAATGCGAAGCAGCGCGGCATTACCACCGTTATCATTTCGCACCGACCTTCCATTTTGAACGTAGTGGATAAGTTGATGGTGATGAATGATGGTATTATTGAAGATTTCGGCAATGCGGCGGAAGTTGCTGCGAAATTCACCAAAGCTAACCCACTACAGCAGCAGCCTCGTCCCCGGGTAGCGAGTGTTGGTGGCAATACTCCGGGGCAAGCATAAGCCATGAAAAATTTATTCGGCAAAATTTCCGATAAGGTGTCCGGCAAAGATAGCAAACCAGTTTCGGGCGGCAGCACGAGCGGCAGTCCTGTAGGTAAATCACCATCACCTGTCAGACCTTCGCCGATTCCTACGGCACCTGTTTCGCCTTCATCCTCTTTTTCGTCGGCGGCACCACTGGCTTCTTCCACAATGCAGCCAAGCCCATCTGTCAGCCCATCAGCACCAATTCCGGGTGTAACATCCGGCGCATCCCCGAATCTCGCGCCTTGGCAACAGAAAATAGTCGATTCAGCGGAAAAAAGAGCCGGAATGCTAGATGTAACGGCGCGATACATGTTGAACTTTAAACATAATCCAACAGGAAATGATGCGCTGGATTCTGCACGCGGCCCTATTGTATTCGGCCTATGGGCTTCGCTTGTAACCTTCCTTGTGCTTTTTGTATGGGGCGTTCTTGCGCCGCTGGATAGTGCCGTGGTTGCCATTGGAACCATCATGCCGGAATCGCACAAGAAGACGATTCAGCACTTAGAGGGTGGCATCATTAAAGAAATTCTTGTGAAAGAAGGTGAGCGCGTTGAAAAAGATCAAACGTTGCTCGTGCTGGATGATACCACGGCAAAAGCGCGTTATGAAATCGTGTACAATCAGCTTATCACGGCGCGTCTCACGCTGACGCGCCTTATCGCGCAACGCGATAATACTGAGCAAATGGTAATTCCCGAAGATATTCTGGCAAAGGCTGATCAGCCAAACGTGAAGGATATCATTGACACACAAACGCGTCTGTTTTTCTCGCAGCGTAAATCGCTGGAAGGGGAAGTCAGCGTGTTGCAACAGCGTATTGAACAGTTAACTGACGAAATTGACGGACTTAGCGCTCAGGAGCAATCGTCACGTGAGCAACTGCAATTCTTAAATCAAGAAATCGATACGGTGAAAAAACTGGTGGATAAGGGCCAGGCGCTCAAGCCGCGTCTGCTTGCCTTGCAGCGTCAAAAAGCAGAGGTGGAAGGCCGCCGTGGTGAATTCCTCGCTAACATTGCGCGTGCGCGCCAAACTATCACCGAGGCGGAGCTGCAAATTATCAACGCGAAAAACGAACGCCTGAATACTACGGTTACAGAATTGCGTGATAACCAGGCGCAAATTGCGGATCTTACCGAGCGCCTAAACGCAGCGCAGGATATGTTAGTGCGCACGAAAGTGAAAGCGCCGGATAAAGGCATTGTGACGGGCTTGAAATTTTTTACTGTCGGTGGCGTTATTTCGCCGGGTACAGATATTTTGAATATTGTGCCCGAGGAAGAACAGCTTGTTATTGAAGCGCAGTTGCGTCCGGAAAACATTGATGAAGTACAGAAGGGGCAAAGCGCCCGAGTGCGCCTTTCGGCATACAAGGCACGTGTGGTGCCAATGTTAGAAGGTAAAGTACTTGATGTTTCGGCGGATAAATTTGTGGATCAGGCAACTAATGTCGCGTTCTATAAAGCCAAAATAGGTATCGCTGCCGAAGAATATCAAACATATAAGGATCTGCTTTATATCGGTATGCCTGCGGAAGTCTATATCGCGGGTGATGAGCGCACCTTCATGGGCTATTTGCTTTCGCCCATTACGGAAAGCTTTGGCCGCGCGTTCCGCGAGCAATAATTACAGCTATTTTTTAAGCCAGCTTTGCTCTAACCAATATTCTGGCGGTTGGTTGATATCGTCGCGTCTGGTCATCATTGCGTTTACATCTTCTTCACGCAAATCAATCATGGGTTTGGTAAGTTGATTCGAGAGCTTACCTTTCTGCGCGCTTACTTTAAGCGTGAGACTTTGGCGCTCCATGTAAATCACGGTAAAACCCACATCCACAAGCTGATTGCTAATAAGCTTGGAGGTAAAGCCAGAATGCATGGCGCCACTCTCTGAATCTTCCATTACATCATGCATAGTGCCGTAAACGAGATCATGCACAATAACTGGACCTTGCGGCGTACGCTCCACAATCGCATGCAACTGATTACGATAAATATGCTCACCTACTTTCTGCATATCGATAAGGTACGTATGAAACCAGCCGCCCCATTTTAAGACACGGAAACATTCTTTCAGCGCTTGTGTTACATCATGGCGGTGAAAATAATGAAGATTTCCCGGGCTCCAGATAGCATCAATATTTTCGCTCGGTATCGCGCTCAAATCCTTCATAGAACCAAGAATATCGTGCGGCGTATCGGCATGTTCACTTACGCGAATTTCAGTGAACTTATTGGCCAACTCGGGAGGCATACGGATATTTTTCTTGCTATCAAATCTCAGCAAATACTTTTTCGACGGATCAAATGAAAAATCTGACTTTGCGTGGGTGCCGGGTGCTTTCCCAACTTTTTTAGGCGCGGTGTTTTTGCTTTTTTTCACCTTATACATTTATAGCCACTCCCGTGCGATGCTCGGCATAGGATTCATCATTTTCATTTTTGCGTCCGTCGGTGGCGGAAATTTTTTCGCGGCAACATCATAAATAAGATTCATATGCAGCGGTAAAATCGTATTCAAATCATATTTATCGACGATAGTCTGACGTGCCGCGCGTCGCATTTCTTGTACCTGCTCTTTTTCACGAAAAGCGAAATCCACCGCATCGGCGACTTGCTCAGGCGAAAAGAAATCCACCAGGTAGCCGTTTTTGCCATGCTCCATTACTTCTTTCACAGGCTGCGTGCTTGAACAGATCATCATACATCCCATCGCCATGGATTCCATCATCGACCATGAAAGCACAAACGGTACAGTTAGGTAGATATGCGCAGAAGAAATGCGCAAAACATTGAGCATCTGATCGTAATCCAAATAACCAAGAAAATGCAATCTGCTTAAATCGGGCTGAAGCTCCTGCAGATATTTTTGGCGCCAGGTTTTATAACCTTGCGGCGTTTTGCCATAACTTACACCATCCGCACCCACCATAATGATATGCGCTTTTGGCCGGCGCTTCAGGATTTCTACTGCAGCTTTCATCACCGTATCAAAACCCCGATAAGGTTCAAAGTTACGCGAGATATAGGTGATAATCTCCATATCCTTCGTGAAGGTTTTATCTTTGTGAGTAAATTGCGTAGTCGCGGGATTCGGTGCCACATAGCTGGTATCAATGCCGTCATGCAGCACAGAAATTTTTGGGCGGAAAATCGCTGGGTTCTGCACCCACTGCCAATAAGTAGGGCTTATGCCCCAATCGCAAATTTCTAAGTTATATAAATTGCAGGCATTCTTAATGCGTACGCGCGGCGCATCATCGTAGCTTTGTTTCTCATCTTTAAGGAACCCAACATCTGATGCATAGCCGGAATAATAAAATTCCAAAAAGCTGAGCATAGGGGCGTTATGAAAAATATCCTTGATGAAAAGCCCATCTCCCCAACCTGGGTGCGCGCAAATTACATCAGGAATAAAACCACTATCTTTGAGTTTTTTACATATCCGCCAGACTTCCTGGCCTTGAAAAATTGCACGTTCAAAATTGATAAGATAACGATGCGTATCCGGCATCACCTGCCGCGAAACCTTATATTCAATTTTATGCACACCTGGAATTTGAATATGTTCACGAGGCTTGGTGATAAACACCACTTGATTATCCGGGTTGCTACCTGCGATGTGTGCAAGATGCTTATATTGCCCGGGCATATTGGGGTGGATGAAAAGAATTTTCATGCGGCGTGTTTAGCGTTGGTTGCAGACATAATTAAATTACGAAATACATCTTCCAATTTGGGTTCGTCGGTTGAAATATCGCGAATGATAAGCCCTGTTTTCATGATCGTCTGAATAAACTGATGCAAAGAACCTGCCTTCGCGCAGTACGTAAATTGTAAGCTATCTGTGCGTACCCGGGAGGGTGAAAATTTCTTAAGCGCAGCGGGAATTTTTGTAAGCGGTTTGGTAAAATGGAAAATAATTTCCTTCGTATCAAATGAGGTCAGCAGGTTTTCTGTGCGGTCATGCGCGATAATGCGACCCTGATTGATAATAGCGATATGGTCACAAAGTTCTTCCGCTTCTTCCAGATAATGCGTAGTAAGTAAAACAGTCGTACCGCGAGCGTTAAGCTCACGCACATAATCCCAGAGCTTGTAGCGCAATTCCACATCCACACCGGCTGTTGGCTCATCAAGAATCAGAATGCTCGGATTATGTACAAGCGCTTTCCCGATCAAAACACGCCTTTTCATGCCGCCCGAAAGACGCCGCGCATTGACACTCGCCTTATCGGTAAGCGAAAGAGCTTGTAAAATCTCGTCTGTACGGCGCTTAGATTTGGGCACGCCATAATAACCGGCATACGTTTCCAACATTTCGCGCACATTAAAAAAGGGATCTAGCACCAGCTCTTGGGGCACCACGCCGATATGAAATTTAGAGGCCTGACGGTCGGTATCTGTATCCAGTCCTTCGATATATATTTTACCCGTGGTTTTTACGACCAAATCAGCAATAATATTAATAAGCGTCGATTTACCTGCGCCATTGGGGCCCAAAAGGCCAAAGAAAGAACCCTTTGGAATTTCAAGATTGATGTTATCTAACGCTAATTTCTCGGCTCCGGTGCGGCCAATGCGGTATTTTTTACTAACACCCTGGATAGAAATAGCTGAATTCACAGGTTTTTTTGCACTTTTTGACATGGCCTTCATCACTAACGCGACCCGGCTAAAAACACAAGAAAAAATCCGAAAACTATTGATGTTTTGAAACGCCGCGTGATAGAATTGCGCATCATGGAAAATTCAGGTGTTATTGATATTCTCATCACGGCTGTAGTTGCCATCTTTATTTTCTGGCGGCTCTTCCAGGTTTTGGGCCGTAAAGATGGGACAGAACACAACCTTACGCACAACGTAAAGCCCTTTTGGGAGCGTACGGCTGAAGCTGCAGACGCAGCTGCTGGCAAAGGTGAGACTATTGAGGGCAAAAAGGCTCCGCTCAAGCCCACCACGCATGCGTACAAAGAACCGGTTATTACCGATCAGAAGCTGAAAGATAAAATTGCGCAGATTCAGGCGAAAGACTCTTCCTTCACGCCCGGCTTTTTCCTGCATGGTGCGAAAGCGGCGTTTGAAATGGTGCTCGAAGCTTATGCGGCAGGCGATAAGGAAACGCTCAAAGATCTGCTCGACGAGGTGCTCTATAAAGAATTTGCAAAAGATATTGATGACCGCAAATCCAAAAAACATACCCGCCAGGTCACGCTGATTACGATTGAAAACGCCGAGATACTTGAAATCATCGCGCAAAAGCAGGTGGCGGAAATCACGGTGCGCTTTACGTCCGATCAAATTAACGTGGTGCGTGATGAAGAAGGCAAAGTGGTCGAAGGTGATGAAACCATGGCCGATGACATTGAAGATGTCTGGACCTTCCGCCGCGCACTTTCTAGCAGCAACCCGAACTGGAAACTTGTTGATATCCAGGATTAATGCTAACCGCTAACCATGCGGTTTTTATTTCTGCTTCTTTTGCTCTCAGGATGCGCTTTCACGCAAATACCGCGTATGGAACCTGCCTCGTTTGAAGAACTCGGCGCGTGGCGCGAGGACAATCACAACGCTGCGTTACAAGCTTTTCGAAAAAGTTGCGGCGTAAAATCTGTGCCCGTAGCATTAGGTACATTTGATTTTACTTCCGCGTGCGAAAAAGCAAAACACGCCCACGATGCGCGCGCGTTTTTTGAAACGGCTTTCACAGCTGTAAAACTTGCCACAGAGGAAAAAGGGCTTCTCACTGGCTATATCGAAATGGAAGTGGAAGGCAGTAGGGTGCCCTCTGCCCAATATCGCTATCCGCTCTATAAAACACCCGCCGGCAAAAAAGATTACACGCGCGCAGAAATCGATAACGGCGCACTCAAGAATCAAGGCCTGGAGTTGCTTTATCTTAAAAATCCGGCAGATCGTTTTTTCCTGCAGGTACAGGGTAGTGGCGTGGTCGCGTTGCAAGAAGGCGGCGTTGCGCGCGTGCGTTACGCGGGTCATAATGATCATGCCTATGTCGCTATCGGTAAATATCTCAAGGAGCAGGGATTGCTCATAGGTGAAATCACTATGCAAACTATACGCCAGTGGTTGAATACACAGCCTGAGTCTGTGGCGTTAAAGGTCATGCAGCAAAATCCGCGCTATATTTATTTTGAGGAATCCAGGACGAATGCTACTGGCGCCGCGGGCGTGGAGTTAACGCCGGAGCGTTCTCTCGCGGTGGATAAATCCCTACTGCCCTATGGGTTGCCAGTATGGCTGGAAACAACTCTGCCCGATGGTACTTCTTACCATCGTCTCCTGATAGCGCAGGATACAGGTGCGGCCATTCAGGGCTGGCAACGTGGTGACATTTTCTTTGGTCGTGGTGTGCGTGCCCAAACGCTGGCTGGTGCTATGCAATCGCAGGGCCGCATGGTATTCTTATTACCAAAGGAATAGCCATGGCCGATAAGGATTCTGACGATAAGTTGTGGAAGCAAGTAGCGGCGACTGTCACACCACTGCATTCGGCCCAAGAGATAGACCTGCCTGCTGATCCGGTTTCACTTCCTCCGCTAAAGCAAGCCTATGATAGCCGTGCTGCCGCGCGGTCAGGCCGCAAACTGCCCCCGGTTACCGTGGATGATGTCTCCCAGATGGACGCGCGCACCCGTCGTCGCCTCAAGCAGGGTGGCATTGCAGTGGAGGCTAGCTTGGATTTACATGGTATGCGCCTGGCGGAAGCTGAGCAGGCTTTCAAAGCCTTCATTCTCGAACAGCATGAAAAAGAAATACGTGCCGTGCGTGTGATCACGGGGAAAGGTCTTCGCTCTGAGTCAGGGCGTGGTGTGCTGCAATCAGCATTACCGGATTGGCTAAATGACCCGGCCATCCGGCCTTTTGTGCGTGGTTACACCCATGCCGCACCGGAAAAAGGCGGCGCGGGCGTTTTCCTCATTATGCTAAAAATGCGCGGGAGGGCGTAAGCTGAAATAGGTGGCGGTGGTGCTGCTGGAGAGAATCGGACTCTCGACCCCCACATTACCAATGTGGTGCTCTACCACTGAGCTACAGCAGCCTATATCTTGTGTTTCTTCGGGGAAAGAAGGCCCGCCGGTAGAAGTGTCACAAAAATTTCACAATCGCGCGGGCACAATTAGGCTATAATAAAGAAAATATCAATAAAAAGTGAGATAAATGCGAGGTATCGAGTTTTTATGGGGGAACAGGTTAAAAAAGAAGGGATGGCGGCAAAGGCCGCAAGCCCGCAGCTAACACGCAAAAACAAGCTGAAATCTGCTCTCCGGGAAAACTTATTGCGCCGCAAGGGCAAGGAAAAAGACGATGAGTGACCACGGCGATCATCACGATAAGCACCACGATAAACATGGGCATCATATCCATGAGAAGAAAGATCACGTGCGCCATCACCACCATGTGCACAAGGACGACACGTCGCATGAGAAAAAGCTGCATAAGACTGAGAAAGAGAAGGAGCAGTGGGAAGATCAGTCCGGTCGTAACATGCTTTCCAGTTATTCTAAGGCTTCTGGCACCCAGGGTGTAACCAAAACATCCGGCAGCCGAAAAGTTACAACCGCCGCGCAAAGCAGCAATGATCTCTCCATCGGGGAAGAATTCCGTAAGAAGCTTAAAGGCATTAAAGGCCGCATTTCCTTCTCGCGGTCCCGCGCGCGCCAGCGCGGCCGAGCCGTTTTCAGTAAATAGCCAGCAAATAATGTAGGTTTTTCTTGAATGGAGCGCCATGGGTGCGCTACATAAAGCCCCTATGCCCATCATGCCCGATAGTTGGATACGCGAGCAGGCCGAAAAACACGGCATGATCGAGCCGTTTGTTGCAAACCTCAACAAACAAAACGCCAAAAAAGAAGGCGTTATTTCCTATGGCCTTTCTTCCTATGGCTATGACGCACGCGTGTCGGATGAATTTAAAATCTTCACCAATATTGATTCCGCAACGGTGGATCCCAAGCAATTTGCGACCACAGGTTTTGTGGATCGAAAAACCGATGTCTGCATTATTCCGCCCAACAGTTTTGCCTTGGCGCGTACGGTGGAATATTTCCGCATACCGCGCGATGTGCTGGCAATCTGCATGGGCAAATCAACTTATGCCCGCTGCGGCATTATTGTAAATGTTACACCGCTTGAGCCGGAGTGGGAAGGCCACGTAACCCTCGAATTTTCCAATACCACGCCTCTACCCGCCAAAATTTATGCAGGCGAGGGTGCATGCCAGTTTATTTTCCTTAAAGGGGAAAAAGTGTGCGATGTTTCTTATAAAGATCGCGCCGGAAAATACATGGGCCAAAAGGGCGTGACCCTTCCAAAAATTTAATGGACCGTATGGTTGTCAAAGGCGGCAAGCAGATTTCAGGAAAAGTTCGGGTAAGTGGTGCGAAAAACGCCGCGCTGCCCTTGATGGCCGCTTGTCTTTTAAGCGATGAAACCCTGACGCTTTCCAACGTGCCACATCTGGCGGATATTTCCACCATGGCGAATCTGCTGATGAATCTAGGTGTGGATCTCACCATGGATGGAGGCGCTTTGCCTGATGGTTTTGCAGGTAAGGTACTGCGGCTGAATGCAGGGCAGGTGGTCAATATGCGCGCGCCGTATGAGATTGTGCGCAAAATGCGTGCTTCCGTGGTTGTGCTTGGTCCGCTGCTCGCGCGTTTTGGCCGTGCGGAAGTATCTATGCCTGGCGGTTGTGCCATTGGCACGCGGCCTATTGACCAGCATCTTAAAGTATTAGAGGCGATGGGCGCGCGCATTGAGCTCGCGCAAGGTTATATTATCGCTGATGCACCCAAAGGCTTACACGGTGCAGAAATCACATTTGATAAAGTTACCGTGGGTGGCACGCAGAATGCGTTAATGGCCGCCACGCTCGCACAGGGAAGGACGATTCTTCATAATGCAGCGCGTGAGCCGGAGATCAGCGATCTGGCGAACTGTCTGAATGCGATGGGCGCGCAAATTTCCGGCATAGGTGATGCAACGCTTATAATCGAAGGTGTAAAAAAGCTTCAGGCTGCTCACCACGCCGTGTTGCCGGATCGTATTGAAGCGGGCACGTATCTCGTTGCAGGTGCAATGACGCGGGGCAATATTTTGGTAGAAGGCATCGACCCGGCCATCATGGGCGCAACGCTTGAAGTCTTGAAAAGTGCGGGTATCAAGCTTGAATTACAAACTAACGCCATCCGCGTTATCAGTCATGGCGAAATCAAGCCTATCGATGTGGAAACACAACCTTACCCAGGTCTTGCTACCGATATGCAGGCGCAGTGTATGGCGCTTGCGACCTTGGCAAACGGTACTTCCCACATCACAGAAACCATTTTTGAAAACCGTTTTATGCACGTGCCCGAGTTAAATCGCATGGGCGCCGATATTCATGTCGAAGGTCATACGGCGATCATCAAAGGTGTGCAGCAGCTGAAAAGCGCGGAAGTGATGGCCACGGATTTGCGCGCGTCGGTAGCGATGATTCTTGCGGGCCTGGCTGCAGAAGGCACAACGATCATGCACCGCATTTACCATCTTGATCGCGGTTACGAGCAGATTGAAGAAAAACTTTCGCACATGGGCGCGCAAATTTTCCGACTGCGCGATTAGATCGCCTTCGTGGCGGCATCCAACCATTTTTGCGTTTCTGTATCCACCAGCTTCCATAATTTCCCACGCACTTGCTGGTGATAAGCATTAAGCCAGGCCCGTTCTTCTTCGCTCAACAGGGCCACATGTATGAGCTTCGTATCAATGGGCACAAGCGTGAGCGTTTCAAATCCCAGGAAATTCTTACGCACATCCTTACGCTCGACGATAAGCACCAGATTTTCAATGCGAATGCCGTAGTGTCCTTCGCGGTAATAACCGGGCTCGTTGGAAAGAATCATTCCCGGCTTCAGCGCCACATCGGAACCGCCATAACCAATACGCTGCGGCCCTTCATGCACCGAAAGATAACTTCCCACGCCATGTCCGGTGCCGTGTTGATAATCCAGCCCACTTTGCCATAGGTACTGCCGTGCAAGTATATCCAGTTGCGTACCATTTGTACCTTGAGGAAATACAGCGCGTGCAAGCGCAATATGCCCTTTGAGTACGCGCGTAAAATGCTCGCATTGATCTTTGCTCGGTTTACCAAGTGTTAGGGTTCGCGTCACATCCGTTGTTCCATCCAGATATTGTCCGCCGGAATCCAATAAATAGAGCGAGTGACTGCTAATAATTTTACCTGTTTTTTTGCTGGCGCGATAATGCACAATCGCACCATTTGGACCATAGCCGGAAATCGGCGGGAAGCTCACATCCTGAAAATATTTTTGTTCCGCGCGAAAGGCGGTAACACGTTCTCCAGCCTCCACCTCATCAACGCCACGCTTCGTACTTTCTTGCTCCAGCCAAGAAAAAAACTGGCAGAGAGCGGCGCCATCTCGCACATGCGCTTGCCGCGTGCCTGCAATTTCCGTTTTATTTTTGCACGCTTTGAGAAGTTGGCAGGGGTCATCTGCCTTCACCACATGTGCGCCCGCTTTTTTAAGCGTTTGGAAAAACCATATGGCTGTAATTGCAGGATCCAGCAGAATTTTTTTATTAGCAAGATTGCGCAAATGCGCATCCAAATTATCCGGCTTGGTTACCGTTATTTCTCGACCCAGATGTCTTTTCACGTCGAGAGAAATTTTTAGCGGATCGCAGAAAAGCGTAACGCGCCCTTTCACATCCATAAGTGCATAACTCAAGAGCAAAGGCGTATGTTCAACATCGTTACCGCGGATGTTCAGCAACCAGCAAATGGAATCAGGCGCGGTGAGCAATACATAATCCGCCTTTTTCTCTTTAACCACCTTGGCAATAAGCTTGCGCTTATGCGCAGAAGAAACGCCAGCAAAGGCAAGAGGATGAATTTTTGCCGGCGCCTCAGAAGGCAGAGGTCGGTTTTGCCATACCGCATCAACAGCATTTGTAACAGGCACCAGATCACCATGCGTAAACGCCGCAAGTTGCTTAGGTGTGAAGAGCCAGGGGTCGTAACCGATTCGCGCAGATTTTGTTTCGTGTTTCTCAATCCAGGCATTCGGTCGAAGTGTCGTCATAAGATGCTGTTCAAAGCGCGAGGAAACCTCCTGCTTTGCTTGCAACGTGTAGCGGCCATCCGTAAAAAACGCCGCCTTTTTTTCCAGTACCACAGCAAAGCCGGCCGACCCGGTAAAACCAGTAAGCCACGTCAGCCGCTTTTCAGAGGGCGGTGTATATTCGCTTTGAAAGCGATCCTGGCTCGGCACAAGAAAACCATCCAGCCGCAATTTTTTCATATGCGCGCGCAGCGCCTTTAAATTTTTTGCGCTATCATTTTTTGCCATGCATCCTCGCTTACAATGGTGATGCCCAACTCCTGGGCTTTTTTGAGTTTCGAACCGGCATCGCTTCCCGCTACAACGTAATCGGTTTTAGCCGAAACAGAACTGGCTACTTTTGCACCCAGACTTTCCGCTCGGGCCTTTGCCTCTTGGCGCGAAATGGATTCAAGTGTTCCGGTAAATACAATCGTTTTTCCACTTAGAATGCCACCTTGCACAGGCTGTGCATCCTCAATGTGCATTTCCTTTTCAAGTGCTTCCAGCACCTTCTGATTATGCTTTTCCGCAAAAAATTCGCGTAGTGCCTGCGCTGTTTTGCCACCAATACCATCCATGCGATCCAGCTCTTCAAACGCCTCTTCTCCCGTAAGCGCAAGCATTTTTTCCTTCCAGTCTGCGTAACGTATATAGGCCCGCGCAAGCAATTTAGCAGTTGTCTCTCCAATATGACGAATGCCGAGCGCATAGATAAAGCGGTGTAACGCTACGTGTCTTTTTTCTTCAATCGCTGCCAAAAGATTATTTACGGATTTTTCTCCGTAACCCTCCAATGTTAGCAATTTTTCACGGTGATCTTTCAGGCGAAATATATCGTGAGGGTGGCGTATCAACTGAAGATCCCAAAAAAGTTCAATTTGCCGAATACCAAGCCCGTCAATATCCAACGCATCGCGTGAAACAAAATGGCGCAAACGTTCAATCGCTTGTGCCGCGCAAATGAGCCCGCCGGTGCATCGCCGCGCCGCTTCACCATCCTCACGTATGGCATGGCTACCACAAACCGGGCATGTTTCCGGCATTTTATAAGCTTCGCTGTGCGCGGGGCGTTTGTCAGGATCAACACTAAGCACTTGAGGTATCACATCACCCGCACGCTGAATTGTCACCGTGTCACCCTCACGAAAATCTTTGCGCGCAATTTCATCTTCGTTATGCAGCGTTGCCCGGGAAACGACGACGCCACCCACCGTCACGGGAGCCAGCTGCGCCACCGGTGTTAGCGTCCCCGTTCGCCCCACCTGAATCACAATTTTTTCTAAAATTGTCTTGGCAGTCTCAGCAGGAAACTTATGCGCAATCGCCCAGCGTGGGCTGCGGCTCACCGCGCCAAGACGCTCCTGCAAAGCCCACTCATTCACCTTATAAACCACGCCGTCAATATCGTAACCGAGTGTCGAACGCTTATCCTGCAACATCTGGTGATAACGCAGCATATCTTCCTGACCAGGCAATTTTTTTATGAGCGGATTAACGCTAAATCCCCAATGCCGAAGGTCATCAAGTAACTGCTGTTGCGATGAGAAATAGGTGTTGGGAAAAACCTCACCACAACCATACACAAAATATTTCAGCGGACGGGAAGCGGTAATGTGTGGATCAAGTTGCCGCAAGCTGCCTGCCGCCGCATTGCGTGGATTAGCAAAAAGCGGCTCTTCGTTTTTTTCACGCTGATAATTGAGGGCGGCAAAAGCTTCATGCTCCAAATATACTTCGCCGCGAATTTCGATGCGCTCGGGATGTTTTGCACCTGCAAGTTTCTGCGGGAAATGTTTTAGTGTTATAATATTTGCGGTAATATCTTCACCGATTTCGCCGTCCCCACGCGTTGCCGCATGTTGTAATACGCCATTTTCGTAATAGGCGGAAAACGAAAGCCCATCAATTTTAGGCTCACCCATAAAAATCAGATTTTCTGCCGCGGTGAGGCCTAGAAATTTTCGTATGCGGGTCAAAAAATCCGAAATATCTTCTGCATCAAACGCATTGGCGAGCGAAAGCATAGGCTGCTTATGCGTAATTTTTTTAAATTTTTCTGAAGGCGTAGAACCGACGCGCTGCGTGGGACTATCGTGCGTGACGAGTGAGGGAAATTCATCCTCTAATTCCTGCAAACGGGCACGTAAAGCATCATACTCCGCATCACTGATTTCAGGGTTATCCTCTCGGTAATAAAGCGCATCATGGTGTTGTATCTGTTTCGCAAGTTTTTCATGCTCCGCCTTGGCTTGCGCGAGCGCAAACATATCCGGCGCTTTCATATTACGAACCCATCAGCTCAGAAGCCGCTGCGCGTGCGGCATCTGTCACCACCTGACCGGCGATCATGCGCGCAACTTCTTCTTTTTTGCTCGTATCATCAAGCTCCGAAACGCCGATATAGGTATGTCCTTTGCTGAACGTTTTAGCCACTTTCAAATGATGATGCGCAATCGCGGCGACTTGCGGTTGGTGCGTTATGGCGATCACCTGGCAATGTGAGCCGAGATCTTTAAGGCGTTTGCCAACCGCCTCTGCCGTCGCGCCGCCGATACCCGTATCGATTTCGTCAAAAATAATGGTAGGCGTGGCATGCGTTTCACGCAGCGCAACTTCCAATGCAAGCATAAAGCGAGAAAGTTCTCCGCCTGAGGCAATTTTGTTGAGTGGTTCAATCGGCGCGCCCGGATTCGTCTGCACCTGGAACAGGATTTTATCCCAGCCTTTTTCGCCCCATTCGCTTTCTGGCAATTTACTCACGGAGATATCAAGCGTCGTACCACCCATTTTGAGAGGTTTAAGTTCGTGTTTCATATTCATCACTAGCTGACGGCCCGCGTTGCAGCGTGTTTCGCTCAGTTCATTCGCAGCTTTTAGATAGGCCGCGCGCGACGCATCGCGCTCTTGGCGTGCATTGGTGATATCTTCATCGCGGTGGCTAAGTTGCTCCAAACGCGCTTGCATTTCCGCGCGATATGCCGCTAACTCATCGCTCGTTTTATGGTATTTGCGCGCGGCGGCGCGTAACGCGAACAAGCGATCTTCTATCGCTTCTAAACTACCCAGTTCGTCAA
>CAYPXJ010000026.1:0-24496 GCA_964414595.1 uncultured Rickettsiales bacterium | reverse complement strand
CTCAAGAAATCAGCGATAACCGACCGCGCAGACAGTGGCCGTATTCTTATTCTTCCTCTTGAGAAACTGGAGCCAATTGCTTAGTTGGTTTTTCTTTTTTCTTTTCGGATTTCACCAGCTTTTTAAGATCGCGCAGTAACTCCGGCATATTCAAACCCGTATGCGCCGAAATGGCAATCGTAGGCAGCCCACTCGCCTTTTTCAATTTCGTCAATCTGGCCTTTATCTGCTTTTCATTCAGCGCATCGCACTTCGAAAGCGCAACAATACGCGGTTTTTCTAATAATTTCGGGTGATAAAGTTCAAGCTCGTTTTGCACGGTTTTATAATCTTTGGCCAAGGTTTCGTTGGTTGCATCCACCAAATGCAGTAATACCTGACAACGTTCGATATGTTTAAGAAAACGTATGCCGAGACCCGCGCCCTCATGCGCGCCCTCAATCAAACCCGGAATATCAGCAACCACCAAATCCTCACCATCCACGGTGACAACGCCTAGTTGCGGCTTTAAGGTTGTAAAAGGATAATTCGCAATTTTCGGTTTCGCGCGGGAAATCTTGCCTAAAAATGTTGATTTTCCAGCATTTGGTAAACCTACCAAACCAATATTCGAAAGCAGTTTCAGGCGAATCCACACCCACATGTTTTGTCCCGGCCAACCCGAGGTCGCATATTTGGGCGCTTGCTGACGTGAGGATTTAAAATGCGCGTTTCCCAGACCGCCTTCGCCGCCTTTGGCAAGAAGCACTTTCTGGCCTTCCTCGGTTAAATCGGCGATCAATGTTTCACCGTCTTCGGCAAAAATTTGCGTGCCGCGAGGCAATTTGATGATGACATCTTCCGAGTTTGCTCCGGTGCGGTCTTTACCTTTGCCATTTTCGCCCTGTCGTGCGCGAAAATGCTGCTTATACCGAAAATCAATGAGCGTATTAAGGCCGCTAACGCAAAGCGCATAAACATCGCCGCCTTTCCCACCGTCGCCACCGTTCGGCCCGCCATAAGGGATAAATTTTTCACGACGAAATGCTACGCAGCCGTTACCGCCTGCGCCGCTCTCAATATAGATTTTTGCTTCGTCGATGAATTGCATAAATAATAAAAATCTACTCGTTAGGCATCAGCATAGTAGAGTAGATAACAAAAAAAGGGAGAGGCAATTAGCCTCTCCCTTTTGTCGAATACAAAGTAAAGGTTACGCTACGGCCTGAACCGAAACATAGACGCGGTCATTTTTCTTAATATCAAAACGAACCGTGCCTGGAATCAGCGCGAAGATAGTGTGGTCTTTTCCCAGACCGACATTGCTGCCGGGCTTATACTTCGTGCCACGCTGACGAACGATGATATTGCCTGCGAGAACTGCCTGACCGCCAAATTTTTTGACGCCAAGCCGTCTGCCGATACTATCCCGACCGTTACGTGAACTACCACCTGCTTTCTTCTGAGCCATAACTTATCCTTTAACGAAAACTACTTCTTTCTCTTAGCAGTTTTCTTTTTCGCTGTTTTCTTAGCTACTTTTTTCTTCGTAGTCTTTTTCTTTTTAGACGCTGCCATAATTTCCTCCCTGTTAAGGTTGCTAACGTCCTCTACATCTTGTGTATTTTTGGACTTACCTTCAACCTTTTGTGTAAGGGATTGTTTTTTGGCACGTTCTTGATCTATCTTCTGTTGCAAAGATGCAACATCTGCAGTGAGCTTGCCGTCTGCAGCAATCTGCAACACGCGTGCTACAGTGATTTGCTGGCGATGGCCTTTTTTACGGCGATAATTGTGACGACGCTTCTTTTTGAAGATGATAACTTTGTCATCTTTCTCCTGCGATTCAATAATCACATACACAGCCGCACCATTAATATAAGGTGCTCCCGTATGCAGCGTGGAACCATCATGCAATAATGCAACTTGTTCCAGCTTTGCCACATCACCTGCTTTACCAGCGAGCTTTTCAAGCTTCAGCTTGGCTTCAGGTTGAACTCTGTATTGTTTGCCACCGGCAGCTACGACCGCGTACATAATATATTCCTTCAATTTGGAGGCGGCATTATAGAAACCGCGGCCTGCTTGTCAACAGGGAATCTGAACCAGCGAAAACCCGGTATAAAACCTACTGTTCCAAGGCCAGGTTTTCGCCTTCTGGTTTAATCAGAAGCTGCACCTGGTTGCCTTTGCCTAAGTAACGTAGTTTAGTATGCGGAGTAATGTTAGCGAGCGCAATGCCGCGGCCATTTGGGTCCGTCATACGTGTCGGGTCAAAATCAATAAACTCTTTCCAATCGAAGCCCTCACCCTCATCCTCTACCGTAATCAGCATACCCTCTGGAGTGGACTTCAGTTGTACACGCACATACTTATTACGATTTTCAGGCAGCTGCAGACGATTCGCGATTTCCTGCTCCCACGCCTCATTCGTCACCAATTCTTTTTTGGTTTCATAACCAATATGTAAATTGCCATGTTCCACCGCATTGGTAAGAATGGCGGCCAATCCCACCATCACTTTCGATGAATCTTCAAAGAACGAACCCAAATATGCCGCTAATGCGCGCGCCTCATCAAGCGTGCGGAATCGGAACTCCGCTTCTTTAATAATGCCGGAAATAATTTCTTTACGCGCCACAAGCTCTGCAATCAGCTTGCGCTGTTGGATCTGATCCCGCGCCGCGGCGTTCACAATGGAAAGCAGCAACTCCGCTGCATAAGGCTTGGTTAAATAATAATAGGCGCCAGCGTTAATGCCTTCGATAAATTCCTGCGTTCCCACCGATGCGGTTTGCAAAATCACCGTAATATGTTGCATTTCCGGGTGCGACTTCATGCGCTTCAACACTTCAATGCCATTCATGCCAGGCATCATTTTATCGAGCAGAACAATATTCACCCCACGCCCTTGCGGTGAAGTAAGATATTGCCAAGCCTCTTCGCCACTGCGAGCCGCAACGGGGTCATAGCCTGCTTTTTTTAGGTGCTTCAGTAATATTTCAAGGTTGAATTCTTCGTCGTCTACCACCAGCACGTTAAGTTTGTTGCTGGCAAGCATACCGGCAAATTGCGTGGTAGCGCTGGGCTTCTTTGTGGGAAGGTTGGATACCATCAGCCGAGAATTTCCTCTGTAACGTTCAACTCAGAGGATGTTAAATTTTCTTGGGGCTTAGTTGAAGCACTTTTTGCATCCGCCCCTGTCGCGGGTAATAAAATAGCGTAACTTACGCCGCCACCTTCGCAGATCTCTGCCCACACCTGCCCGCCATGGGCCGTCACGGTCGTATGGCAAATAATCAGGCCTAATCCACTGGCGTCCACGCCTTTGCTTTTCTTGAAACCTTCGTAACGGCGTGAAAAAAGCTCGGGCAAATCCGCTTGCTGAATCGTTGAACCACTATCAAAAACCACCACTCCTAACCCTTCCTTACCATTGGAAAGTTGCTGCTGAAGCAACGCAATCTTCACCTCACTGCCCGGCTTTGTATGTGCAAGCACATGCCGCAGTAAATGCCAGAATGCTTGCATCATGCGGTCGTAATCCAACCAGGCCTTAGTATCAAAATCCGCTTGCGTATAGGACATTTGAATGGATTTTTTCTCAGCCAATGCCTGCATTTCATTCACCACCAGGCGCACAATTTTTGCAAAATCTTCTGATTTTAACTGCAATTCCTGCGCGCCGGATTCCAGCTTGGCCAGTTCCAACAAATCATTAATAAGGTGCGAAAGTCGATCCGCCGCATCTTTAATGCGCTCAAAATATTTCGTGATATCTTCTTTGCTGGCATCGCCCACCTCCTCAATGCCAAAACCGGCATAGCTCATAATCGCATGCAGCGGCGTTCGCAATTCATGCGACATACTGGAGAGAAAACGGCTGCGCTCATGGCTTTCTTTTTCAATTATCGCTTTTTCGGCCAATATTTCTTTGAGACGGTCTTTGGCTTGGCCTTCACCGGCTAATCGTAAGGATGTAAGTTGATGATCCCGCATGTTGATCGCATCGATAAGCGCATTGCAGGCTGAAACCAGCGGCTCAAAATCTTTGCTTTTAATATCCTGAATACGGGCATTGAAACCACGTTCGGTGACAATTTGCTGTATTTGATCAGCAAGCCTGTCCATACCATGCCGCTGATGCCTGCGGTAAAGCAAAAACCACACCATCGCCACCAGAACGCTGATCGCAAATAAAACCGTAAGCACCAGTATATCCGATGAAATATCCGCCGGATTTTCCAACCTCTTCCCCTCTTTTTGAATCAATAAGCTTGCATATTGCACTGCAAAAACTTACCTATTCTTAGACTAAAATACATATAGCATTTTGCGAGTTATTCATGCTATATTTATATTATTAAGAAAGGGTTAAAATGCGATGAGGAGGAAAGTCGCAACACTTCGTAATTGGGGAAATCGGGGGTTCACACTCACCGAGATGGCGGTGGTGTTTGTGCTTTTGGGCCTTGCTGCAGGCGCAATTATCCTTGGGATGAACGTTAAGAGTTCCGGCGAACGCGTCGCAATTCTCAAAGAAGCCGACGGCGTTCTCGCTTCCACCTCCACCTTTCGCAAACAATTTGCTTATCTTCCCGGCGATATGCCCGATGCCGAAACACGCTTGCCTAAAGCAGCATGGGTTCAGGGCGATTTAGGCAATGGTAATGGCGATGGTACGTTTAACAACGATGCTGTGGGCGCCCCCCATAATTCTACGGAACTTTACGAGCCACTTTTAGCATGGCGTCACCTGGCTTCTGCCGGCATGTACCCTGGCGTATTCCCTCCGGCAACGGGTGATATCCCGCCCGCTGGCGGCACGATTCCTGAAATTCGCCCAAGCGTTAACGTGCCTGATGGCCCGATTCGCGGCAGCGCCATCGTTTTTAAACAATATCTCACCTCCGGCGCTTCCGGCCAGCAACGCCATACCGTTCTGCAAGTAGGCATGCCAAGCGGCGGGCTTTTTGCTGATTACGGGATCATCTCACCCGAAGAAGCTTACGCGCTCGATTTTAAGGCAGATGACGGCTTACCCAATAGCGGTAAAATTCTGCTCTCAGGAACCGAAGCTCCGCAAACGGCAGAAACTGAGGGGCAAGCGATAGGCACAGGTGAAGAAAATGCAAATGCTCCTATCCCTTGTATTTCCGGCGATGAAATCAACCTCACGCATGGTAAAGCCACAGCCTGCACCGCGCTTTTTGCACTGGAATCCGGCGGCCCGGGCAGCACGGTTAAAAAGAATAATCCTAGTGGTAGCGGCTCCGGTTCTGGCACCGGGACAGGTACAGGAACGGGAACTGGCACGGGTACAGGAACGGGCTCGGGAACGGGTAATGGCACAGGTTCCGGTTCAGGTTCCGGTGATTGTTGTGTTGGTTATTGTCCGAATGGCTGTAACACATCGACCTGCCAGTGCAACCCTCCCTGCAGTTGCCCCGAACCCTGCCAAAAATGCGCACCGGACGGCACCTGCGTTTTTGATGACACGGACCCCACCTGCCAATGTACACCACAAGCCGCGAATTGCGGCCCAGATCAAACCTACGATCCCGCTGCTCCAGGCTGTTGCAAACCTAAATGCCCCACACCTTCCTGCGGTTCGTGCGAAAAACTTTCCGACGACCAGTGTTCCTGCGTTCCAGATAACAGCGACCCCGCTTGTAATTGCAATATCACCTGTAATAATTGCCAGGTATTAAACCCTGATACCTGCAGCTGCGTGAATCAACCCAATTTACCCGGTTGTACACCTTGCCCGGATGGCCAATCCCGTGACGCCAATGGCAACTGCGTTGATGATGAAGACGAATGCCCGGCGGGCCAAGTGAAAGATTCAAGTGGTAATTGCGTTATTGATGATGACGGCGATCCATGCCCTCCAGGCCAATCCCCCGATGCAAATGGCGATTGCGCTGAAGACCCAGAGCCGCTTTGCGCACCTGGAAAAGAATTGGTAGACGGCCAATGCGTCTGCAAACCAAACCCAAATTGCAACTCAAGCTGCTCACAACCCGACCCTGATAATTGTTCCGCATGCACATTAAGCGGCGCAGGCGCTCTTATGGCGCAATCAAGCTGCCCGCAAGGCCAAACACTGGATACACAAACATGTGAATGCAAATGTAATATTACATCCTGCCCACCCGGCCAATTTCTAGACGCTCTTAATTGTACGTGCAAACCTTGCGCCGCGCCTGCAGGTGGTTGCCCAAATGGCGGCACCTGGAATCAAAACACCTGCTCATGTGATGGTTGCGATCAGATTTACATTACACCGACAGGCCAGGCAGAACAGCGCTGCGGCCCGAAATGGTGGTGTAAAATCTCCGGTGAATGGCCGCCATGCACTGATGAAGTTGGCCCTTGCCCACGCAACTGGACCATGTGGTGGGATACGTTAAACCCTGTTCCCGGCAGCTCGCCAGGTGAAGAATACATGAAAAAATGCTTCTGCAAACCGCAGATCATTCCCACCAAAAATCCCTGCGGGAAAAACGAGGATTGCAATCCCAAAAATAATGATAAATGCGTGGATGGTAGCGCGCCTGTAAATCTGGCACAGAATCAGTGTATATTGCTAACTCCGCCTTACGAATATTTAGAAAATACAGGCCCTAAAAATCCGCAGGAAGCCGCAGCATGCAGCCAGCAATGCCAGAGTATGTGTACCGGCTTCGGAGGGCAAATTAACAATACCTGTATGCAGCAATGCCAGGCAGGGTGCACTTCTACACAACAAAAATATTGCCGCACCATGCAATGTGCACCGGGCGCTCCTACGAAAAAAATTGACCCCTGCCCGCTATGCCAGACATGCCAGGTAAAAGATTTTACGAAATACTACAACATGGATACCAACCCTAAAGAATGCAAAGCGCTTAATTGCGGCACGCCATGCGGCAAATGTGAAACGACAAGCTATCCGATTGAGCTGCCCGGCAACACATTCAGCAGTCAAGGCCGCGTCATGAATGGTGAAACGGAAATATGCACCACGTGTTATGGCTGTAAACCTCATTGTGAAGCCCAGTATTTAGGCAATGGCCAATATGCGGAAGGCACTTGTATAGCGCGCCCCGAATGGAAAACTGGAACCAATGTCAATTATAGTAGCGGCCGGGATGGCTTGGAGCTTACTCCAGACACAAACCACTCCACCGATTGCCAATCCTGCTCTCAAATAGAATTGCATGTATGCGAGACACCCTATTGGGCAGGTTATATGGATGTATGCCGCGCTACCTTTGCAAACTCAAGTCATGCTTCTGTATACAGCATTTACACCATTTGGAAAAACGACTACGAAGATCAATGTAGCGAAGGCGGTGCAGGAGATGGTTTAGAGACAGGAAAGCCAGGTGGTGGCTGTTATAGCGCGGGTGTTTTCAACACAGCTACCGGTACGTATCAATGTGGCTCATTACGCAGATTTTGCTCTAATTTTGAAAGCTCTCAAACATATATTAGCTACCTAATTGGCACAGGTGGAATGATGAACACATGTGGACAAGCAAAATGTTATGGTGCAATTGAGTGGGAAAATCTAAAGGGTGATGATGTATCTCGACGCGGCTACAATGGCCCAGACACACGATGCGGCGCGGTTTGTATGCTACATTGTGGACAAGCGGACACCAATGCAGCTACAGGTGCAGGTCAAAGTGCATCCTGCCTTGGATGCACGTATCCCACATCACAATGTGGCGCACTGCCCCCACCAAAATGCGTCGCACGCCAAACCGTATGTTATGGCAGTGATTCCCGCTGCTTCGATGTGAATATGAGCTGTTATCGCGGCCAACCCGCCAACGGTCCTATTCCCGATAGAAATCTTTGCCCTTGAACTAGTGGGCCACTAGGCTAAAAAGCCAAGTGTGTTTGATTCACTTCAATCCTTTTATTCCGCCATCATCTATCTCCATGTCCCGTTTGCATGGCTGAGCTTGGCTATATACGCCGGGCTTGGGCTGGCAGGAGCCGGTTACCTCGTCTGGCGTAACCCGCGTGATGCCCTCATTGCTGAAGCCGCCGCGCCCATTGGGGCCACACTCTGTGCCCTATGCCTTATAACCGGCATGCTGTGGGGTAAGCCTACCTGGGGCGCCTACTGGGTGTGGGATGCACGCCTCACCTCGATGCTCGTGCTGTTTCTGCTCTATCTCGGTTATGTCACGCTCGCGCGTACCATCGCTGACGAAGCAAAGCGCTATCAGGCCGTCAGCATCCTTGCGCTTATCGGCTGCCTTAATCTGCCCATCATCAAATTTTCCGTCGAATGGTGGAATACGCTTCACCAACCTGCCAGCATTATGCGCCGTGACGGCGTAGCAATCCACGAAACCATACTTATCCCCATGTTGGTGAGCTTCCTGCTTTTTGCAATCTTGGCAGCCTGCCTCACCTATCTTTCCTACCGCACAAAACTCGCAGAGAAAAAAATCCTTCGCGCACAGCGCAAAAAGCGGCATGTCCGATAGTTCCAAAAAGGGCATTTTGCCTTGTCAATTCGTAGCTTCAATGTTATAGAAAATCCATGACCTACGTCGTAACCGAAGCCTGCATTAAGTGTAAATATACCGATTGCGTGGAAGTATGCCCCGTTGATTGCTTTTACGAGGGCGAAAACATGCTGGTTATTAACCCGGATGAATGTATTGATTGCGGCGTGTGCGAACCCGAATGCCCTATTGATGCTATCAAGCCCGAATCTGCAGATTTGGCTAAATGGGTCGAAATTAATCGCGATTACGCCGCAAAATGGCCAAATATTAGCGAGAAAAAAGACCCTCTGCCCACTGCGGAAGAGTTCAAAGAGAAGCCGGGCAAATTCGAAACCGATTTCAGTGAAAATCCGGGTGGCTGATAGCTAACCCCTTGGGGCCATTTTTTTATCCCCATAAATATCAAATACTTAGCAATTTATTCTAATTTTAGCGTTTATTTTAGGCAAATTTTGTGTTATATATTTTATCCGTGTTGTGGTGATTTCTGCTTATGACATCGGGAACTAACAAGAAACGTAAAAACGGGGTTTTTCGTATGGTGAAATCGACTGAGTTCAAGCCAGGTGATTCTGTTGTCTATCCTTCGCACGGTGTAGGTGTGGTTCAAACGATTGAATCGCAAACCATCGCCGGCATGGAGATGAAGGTATATGTTATTTATTTCGATAAAGAGCGCATGACGCTCCGCACGCCTGTGAATGCTAGCCATTCCACCGGCCTGCGCCGTGTTAGCTCGGTTGTCGATATCGAGAAAGTGCGTAAAACACTCCAAAGCCGCGCGAAAATCAGCCGCGGTATGTGGAGCCGTCGTGCAAAAGAATACGAAACCAAAATCAATTCCGGCAATATTGTGCTGCTGGCGGAAGTTGTGCGCGATCTGCATAAGAACGTGAACGATCCGGATCGCTCCTACTCCGAGCGGGTGATTTATGAAAATGCGCTTTCGCGCCTCGCAGGCGAAGTCGCAGCGATTCAAAAAGTTGATCAGCAAAAGGCAACCGAATCGCTTATTCGCATTCTGAATAAATCTGCTGCGTAACTAAAACGCATATGGTAAAGGCGGTGGCATCAAAACCACCGCCTTTTTTATTGGGCCCAAAAAGATGGATGAAGATCAGATAAAAAAATATTTTGAAGATGCCGATGCGATTCTTTACGGCCATTTCATCCTCTCTTCCGGTTTGCGTTCGCCAATGTATGTGCAATGTGCACGCGTATTGATGGATGCGGCACTTTCCGAAAAACTCTGCACGGAACTCATTCGCCGCATGCACAAAAAACTGGGCACGATCAAAATCGATATGGTTGTATCGCCCGCGATGGGTGGCGTTGTCGTTGGGTATGAAATGGGCCGGCAACTTGGTGTGCCGGCTATATTCTGCGAACGTGTGGAAGGCGAATTCACCTTCCGCCGTGGCTTTGAAGTACCCCGGGGCGCAAAAGTCTTATTGGTAGAAGATGTCGTTACCACCGGCAAATCGTCGTTAGAAACCATGAAGTGTATCAAGGAAGCTGGGGGCGAGATCGTTGCGGAAGTCGCACTGATTGATCGCAGCAATGGCGAGCATAACCTACCAACACCGTTGGTGACATTGCTAAAGCTCAATATTCCTGCTTATAGACCCGATCAAATTCCGCCTGAGATGGAACTGGTTCCTGCCATTAAACCCGGCAGCCGCGGACTGAAATAATCTTTACTTCCCGCTTCGGGAAAAGTATAACGTCGCCTCGTTTCGTGCCCAGATGGCGGAATTGGTAGACGCGCTAGTTTCAGGTACTAGTGGTAGCAATACCTTGGAGGTTCGAGTCCTCTTCTGGGCACCAATAAGAAACGAGTTTTCTTGACTGGTTTCTTATTATGCGACTTTTGCGGAATGAGTCAGCGAGCCAACACCATATTTTATACGGCGATTTAATTGCTCAATCTGTTTCAAACTATCGGCGATAGAGCGTTGAAACGAAGCTAAATCCTCGATTAACTCGTTAAGTCCATCCTTCGTCTCATTAAGTCGGGCGCTCTCCACCTTACCCATCACACGCGTCACTTCCAGCGCAAGAGCCAATCGTTTCATTTGATAACAATCCTCTTCAAACTGTTTCGTCTGGCGAATAATAGACTTCATGCCATCAAGTGCTTTTTGACGATATTCTTCCTGCTGGTTTTGCAAATATTGCATTTCCTCCGCTTTCGAAAAACCCTCCACAGCATCTTCTTTTTCAAAAAATCCCACGACATCGTTCTGAATCACGGCAACGGAAAAAAGAAAACGCGCATCATTAATCGTACTAAAAACCTGTTTTGCCGATTGCATGAACTCGCCTATCTTGTCCTTAATTTCCGTGGAAATAACATGGTAGTTACGGGATATAACATCAATCGTTGCGCCCTGATCGCCCAACTGCGCAGATTGAATTTGCAAGTTAAGGGGAACATATTCATTTCGCGAATAAGCGGCATGAATATTTTCCGCCTGCTTTAAAAGCGGCTGCGCTTCAAGCATAATATCATCAAAGCATTGCCGCGCAGAATCTTCGCCCAAACCTAAATGCTGATCCCGACACGCCATCTCTTTGCTGATCGCCGCCGACATAAATTCCTGATAGTTATTGAACCCCAACTCTTTGAGTCGGCCCAGCAATTTTTCAGCACTTTCTTTAGGCGTTAATTTTCCACCATATTCCAGCGCGACTAATGCGCGATATTCTTCTTCAACAATCTTAAGTAACTCAGAGCCAGGCTTAATACGTACCGATAAAAAGCCACCTTTTACAGGCGTTGCAATCGCAAAAACCCAATAGTGTCTTCCATCCTTTGCGCGGTTCTTAACGTAAGCCCCGATTGGCTCCCCACGCTTCAAAGTATCCCAAAATAAATAAAACACACCTTTTGGCATATCCGCATGGCGAATAAGATTATGAGGTTTTTTGAGAAGTTCCTTCCATTCATAAAGACTGATTCGCTGAAATACATTGTTGCCGGAAAGAATAATTCCGCGCGTATCCGTGCGAGAGAAAAAGAGCTCGTTAAATGAAAAGGGAACTTCGTTTGAATCTGTGACCATATTATCAACCATAGCGCAGCCCCTTGCGTCAGTTGGTGTTGGTCATGGGTATATGATAGCTTATTTAAGCGCAGATGTGTATTTCTATTTCTAATTATAAAATCTTCAATTTTAGTAAACTGCAACGAATGCCCAAAAAACCATCAAAAACTAAACAACTTGATCTTATTTTTAACAGTATCGGTCTGGTTGGCGTTGCAATTATTCTCACATGCTATTTCCTGCTGAATGCGGGCACTCTAAAAAGCGATAGTATTACTTATCTACTGACCAATATTCTTGGCGCATCACTGGTGCTCGTTTCGCTGATTCGCGCATGGAATTTGCCCTCGTTTATTATTGAAGTCGCGTGGATTCTGATCAGCCTTTATGGACTTTTTAAAGCGCTTAGTTAGCCTGCAAACCCAATAAACCGCACTTTGGTGTTATTATAAACGCGCTCATCCAGAAGCGTAAAACCTTCGGGCAAGTCGTAGTCTTCTTCCTTTGCCGTTTCAGCTACAACCACCGCACCATTCTCCAGCCACCCACTCTTTTTAAGTGTTTCCAGCCCCTTGCCTGTTAACCCTTGGCGATAAGGTGCATCCAAAAATGCCAGCATACATTTTTTACGTGCCGGCGGAATATTCGTAGAATCGCTGCGCAGCGTCGTCACCTGACTTCTTTCACCCCATTTTTCTGCTGCTTGCTCAATGAGCGCCAAACATTTTGGGTTTTGATCGATAAAGGTAACATGCGCGGCGCCACGCGAAAGCGCTTCAAGCCCTAGCGCACCGGAACCACAAAAAAGATCCACTACAACCGCGTCAGTAATTACATCAAATTCTAAAAAACTCGCGTGATGCAGAATATTAAAAATCGCCGCGCGTGTACGGCCGGAAGTTGGACGCACCGCTTTATCATCCAGCACTTCGATGCGTCTTCCGCGATGTTTTCCGGAAATAACCTTCAGCATAACTTTTCGAAATCCTGCACTTCCTTTACTTCACCTGCTTGTAAATTTCCAAGCTGGAACGGCCCAAACGATAGCCTTATAAGGCGATTCACCTGCAAACCCAAATATTCGCAAACTTTACGTATCTCCCGATTTTTTCCTTCAGTCAGCGCAAACATAAGCCAGGTATTTTTGCCGGGAGATGTTTTTTCAACAGTTGCAGTGATGGGCGCGTAATGCACACCATCAATAGTAATGCCTCGCGCAAGTTTTTTCAAACTCTCTTCACGCACCTCGCCATAAACCCGCACGCGGTAACTTCGTATCCAGCCACGCTTGGGTGAAGCGAATTCATTAGCAAGTTCGCCACTGGTCGTAAGCAGCAGAAGCCCTTCAGAATTTAAGTCCAATCGTCCTACAGATACCACACGCGGCAGCGTTTTCGGCAGCGTATCAAAAACGGTTTTGCGGCCGCGCTCATCTTTATGCGTGGTCACCAAACCATCAGGTTTATGATAAAGCCATAAGCGTGGCTTCTGAGTTTGCGCGATGCGCTTGCCATCCACTTCGATAACATCCACCGCTATATCCACTTTAACAGCTGGCGACGTAAGAATTTCCCCATTTACCGAAACACGCTTAGCGGCAATCCAGGCTTCCGCGTCACGACGGGAACATAACCCTGCCGCCGCCATCACTTTTGCAATACGCTCCGCAGGCATTTATGCGTGCGCCGCCTTTATCAGCGCTTTGAAAATAGCGCGATCAAAATCGGTATTCAAATATTCGGGATGCCATTCAACCCCTAAACAAAACTTATGGCCCTTCACTTCAATGCCTTCGATCACACCATCTGTGGCCACTGCATTAATCACCACATTTTTGCCAACCGTTTTTACTGCCTGATGGTGCGAGCTGTTCACGCGTTGCTTTTTCATACCGCCGGAAAGGGTAAAAAGCAGCGTACCTTCGGTAATTTCAATATCATGCGCAAGATCGCCCTGCGGTGCGCCTTTTTTGCGCGGGTCATGATCCAGAAAATTTGGAACTTCATCCGGAATATGCTGTATCAGCGTGCCGCCAAACACAACATTCATTAATTGTTGGCCAGCACAGATGCCTAAAATGGGTATATCCTTATCCAGCGCCGCCTTAAACAAATCGAATTCAAATTGCGCGCGCGCATTATTAATCACAACTTTTTCATGACGAGTCGCCGCGCCGTATAAAGCGGGGTCGATATCATGGTCACCGCCGGGAAAGACCATACCATCCACCAGCGCGATATACTCTTTGATGCGTTCCGCTTCGTGCGGAATATGTAAAGGAATGCCCCCCGCTTGCGCCACCGCGCTCGCGTAATCCTTACGCAGCGCATACCACGGCAGCGACGAGTAACCGCCTGGCTCCTGCGCGTCTAGCGTGATCCCGATGATTGGCGTTTTGGAAGATTGTCGTTTTGGTGCCACGGAAGTTTTTTCTCAAAAGTCAGTTTGACCGCATCGATAAACGCTTCGGTCGTCAGATAGTCATGCGGCTTCCCGATGAGAATAGCAAGATCCTTTGTCATTTGTCCTTGTTCTACGGTTGTCAGGCAGGAAGCTTCCAGCGTATCGGCGAAATGCCGCAGCTCCGGCGTACCATCAAATTCCGCACGGGCGGAAAGCGCACGCGTCCAAGCAAAAATCGAGGCCATGGGGTTCGTTGAAGTCGGCTTGCCCTGCTGATGCAAACGGTAATGGCGCGTCACCGTCCCATGCGCGGCCTCCGCTTCAATGATATTGCCATCCGGCGTCGTAAGCACCGAAGTCATCAGCCCGAGCGAGCCAAAACCTTGCGCGACGATATCCGACTGCACATCGCCATCGTAATTCTTACACGCCCATACAAATCCGCCCTGCGATTTCAGCGCAAAAGCCACCATGTCGTCAATCAAACGGTGCTCATAAGTAATCGTGAGCGATTCGAACTCGTCCTTGAATTCTTCCTCATACACTTCGGCGAAAATATCCTTAAATCGCCCGTCATAAGTTTTGAGAATCGTATTTTTGCTGGAAAAATAGAGCGGCCATTTCAAATCCAGCGCGTAATTAAAACAGGCGCGCGCAAAACCGCGAATCGATTCGTCGATATTATACATTGCCAGCGCCACACCAGAGGACTTGAAATCCATTACCTTATATTCCTGCGCAGGCGACCCATCCGTCGGCTGGAAGGACATCGTCAACTTGCCCGGCTTGTCGATGGCGATATCCGTCGCCTTATATTGGTCGGCGAAGGCATGGCGGCCAATGACAATCGGCTGCGTCCAATGCGGCACCAGGCGCGGAATATTGCTGCAGAGAATGGGCTGGCGGAATACCGTCCCATCCAGAATATTGCGAATCGTGCCGTTGGGTGATGGCCACATTTTTTTCAGGCCGAATTCCTTAACCCGGGCCGCATCCGCCGTGATGGTGGCACATTTCACACCAACCTGATGCTGCTTAATAGCTTCAGCGGCTTCTATCGTTATTTTATCTTCAGTTTTATCCCTATTTTCAATACTTAAGTCGAAATACTTAATGTTGATATCGAGATAAGGAAGGATGAGCTTTTCTTTAATCAGGCGCCACATGATGCGCGCCATTTCGTCGCCATCCAGCTCTACAATTGGATTTTTTACCTTAATTTTGGCCATATCACCCCGTCTGGTAAGAATACCATGATCGGGGGGTGGTATAAAGGGGATTGGTGGCTTGTAGCCTGTGGTTTGTAGTTGGCCCAAAATTCGCTAGAACGATGCGAAAAATGAGTAAATCAAAGAAATGGCGAGATGAGTTCTAGGAATTTTCGCCCACAGAAGGTGAGCGTACTACTTCGTACGTGACCCTTCGAGGACGAAAATGACGACGAAATCAGCCGCCAGAATTTGATTTAGCGCGAGTAGAACTCGATGACGAGGTTCGGCTCCATCATCACCGGATACGGCACATCGGCGAAACGTGGAGTTTGCTTGAAAACGCCTTTGAAATTCGCGGTATCGACTTCCATGTAGGAAGGCACATCGCGCTCAGGGGTTTTCTGGTTTTCCAGCACCATAGGAACTTGACGCGCTTTTTCTTTCAGCTCGATCGTGTCCCCTTCCTTCACGCGGTAACTGGCAATATTGACGACCCTACCATTCACCTTCACATGTTTGTGGGCGATAAATTGACGCGCGGCGAACATGGTAGGGACGAAATTCATGCGGTAAATCACGGTGTCCAGGCGGCGCTCGAGAAGGCCAACCAGGTTTTCGGAAGTATCACCTTTACGGCGAGCGGCTTCCTCATACACGCTGCGAAACTGCTTTTCTGTAATGTTGGCGTAGTAGCCTTTCAGCTTTTGCTTCGCCATCAGCTGCTTGCCATAATCCGAAGATTTATGGTGCCCGGTTGCGCCATGCTGGCCCGGAGGGAAATTCTTCGAATTTACCGGATCTTTCGCACGGCCCCACAGGTTTACACCCAGGCGGCGACTGATTTTATATTTTGATTGTACGCGTTTCGTCATATTTGCTCCAAAGTGGCGCACTTATAGGCAGATAAACTCGATTTGTCAACCTATTCATCCTTGCTTTCCGAAAGAGCCCGAATCACCCCCCTGAGCGTCCGCACTTCCTGGTCGGTCAGTTCGGCGCGGGTGAAGATATTTTTAATATTCATCAGCATTTTCGGCCGCATTTTGGCATTATGCAGAAAATCGCTCTTGAGCAGCTCTTTTTCCAGGTGCTTCAGCATGCCTTCAATGTCGGATTTATTGGCCATTTCTATCGTATTTTTGGCCTTTTTAGCCGGTTTCAGCAGGCTCCATTCATAGGCGACGACCGCCACCGCCTGCGCCAAGTTCAGTGAGGGGTTTTTAGGGTTTATATCGATCGTCATCAGACTATCCGCCAGAATCAGGTCGTCATTGGTGAGTCCCGTGCGCTCCGGGCCGAAAAGAATGCCGGTTTTGCCGCGTAATTTTGCCTTTTTAGCCTTGAATAAGGTGCGAAGCGAGGTCACCGGCTTCTGCATATCCCGGCTACGCGAGGTCGTCGCTATCACGTAATTCAGGTCGGCGACCGCCTCCTCTACTGTGCGGAAAAGCTTGGCCTTCTCGACCAGATGCTCGGCGGACGTTGCCATTTTACCGGCCAAAGGCTGCGGCCAACCGTCACGCGGAGCAACCAGACGCAAATCCGCCAGCCCGAAATTATCCATGACGCGCGCCGCCGCGCCGATATTTTCGGCCATCTGCGGCCGGACGAGAATGATGGTGGGAGAGTTTTTCATGAATACAAATTAGAGAGCAAAAAATCTTTGCTTTAATTCATCAAAAAATACGTGATGGAATCCTGCAGTGCGTTATAGGATGCGTCGATGACGTTCGACGAAACGCCGACCGTACTCCAGCGATTGCCCTTCGCATCCGCCGATTCAATAAGCACGCGCGTCACCGCCTCCGTGCCCTGCTCCGGCGTTAAAATCCGCACTTTATAATCCACCAGCTGCATCTGCTTTAATTTCGGATAGCTCTTCACCAGCGCCTTGCGCAGCGCTTTATCCATCGCGTTCACCGGGCCGTTTCCTTCCGAAACCGTGAGTTTTGATTTACCTTCCACCTTCAGTTTCAGCACCGCTTCGGAAATCGTAATCAGTTTGCCTTTCGCGTTGAAACGTCGCTCCGTTTGCACGCGAAAACTCTCGAGCGCATAAAATTCCGGCACTTTGGCAAAATGGCGGCGCGCGAGAATTTCAAAACTCGCATCCGCACCGTCATACGAATACCCGCGCATTTCGCGGCCTTTAATATCCTCGATCAGCGCATTCAGTTTTTCTTTATTTGCCGATTTTTCCCAATCCATATGCAAATCGGTCGAGCGGAGTTTCGCAATAATATTCGCCCTACCCGCCTGGTCGGAAACCACCACGACGCGCTGATTGCCCACCTGCGCCGGGTCGATATGTTCATAGGTTTTCGGGTCTTTCGCCACCGCCGAAACATGTAGCCCACCCTTATGCGCAAACGCCGCCGCGCCCACATAGGGCGCATAAATATTATTCGGCCGGTTGATGCGTTCATTCATCATGCGCGAAAGCCCGGTGAGCTTCTGCAGATGCTCTTTCGGAATATTGGTTTTATAACCGAGCTTCAGCATCAAATTCGGAATCACCGTGCATAAATCCGCATTGCCGCAACGCTCGCCAATGCCGTTAATCGTGCCCTGCACCTGACGCACGCCCGCCTGCACGGCGATAATCGAATTCGCAACCGCATTGCCTGTATCATTGTGCGCGTGAATGCCGAGACGGTTGCCCGGGATTTTCTTAATCACCGTTTCAACAATCTTTTCCACTTCGTGCGGCTGCGTGCCACCGTTGGTATCGCACAAAATCACCCAGCGCGCGCCCGCTTCATACGCGGTTGTTACCACTTCAAGCGCGTATTCGGGATTCGCCTTATAACTATCGAAAAAATGCTCCGCATCGAATAATGCTTCACGCTTTTTAGCGAGATGCGCAATGCTATCGCCAATCATCTCAAGATTTTTCTTGAGGCTAACACCGAGCGCGGTTTTGACATGAAAATCCCACGATTTACCGACAATGCACACCGCCGGCGCACCCGTATTGATGAGCACATTTAAAATCGGATCATTCGCCGCACTTGTTTCCGCCTTGCGCGTGCGACCAAAGGCGGTGAAGGTCGCGTGCTTGAATTTGCCCGGCGCTTCAAAAAATTTATCGTCAGTTGGGTTCGCGCCCGGCCAACCGCCTTCGATATAATCGACGCCGAACGCATCGAGTGCAGCGGCAATCGCCTGCTTATCGGCAACAGAAAAATCGATACCTTGTGCCTGCGCGCCATCGCGCAACGTGGTATCGTAAATGGTAATTTTTTCCTTATTCATAATTTTTTATACATAGCACAGGCGCCAGTCCAACCCAAGGATTTCCGCCCTATCTGAGTTTAGCCGCCTCTACCACCCCGGCCACCACCTTCTCTGCGCGAGGCAGGATTCCCAATCATTCTTGCTAAAATCTGGCTTTGCGTTAGCGTTTCTTCACAATGCGCGATAACGTAAGTATTAATTCCCTGAATCAATTCTTTTACTTCGGCATCAAAATCTGCATCCGGAAACTTAATCGTTTTTACTGCCCGGTTTGCCGCTAAATAGGCAAGGCCGCTGATTTCTTTTGCGTCAGCTGCTCGGTCGATAACAAGAGTATCACTAAATAAAGCACTATCTAAAACGACATTGCGCGCAGATTCTGCAAAACGCTGAACCGTTAGTGAAAACGTTCTTTGAGGCTCAACCCCGTGATACCCTTGAGGAAAAACTATAGATACCAGTTCCATAAGCCGAGCTACTTTGTTTTTAAAAATATCTCGTGCAGATTTCTCATGCCCTTCATCATGAGAGCCATCACCTCCGGTGATTACATTCATTCTGCTCTCCAAATCGTCGTGCCATCCGGTTTATCTTCCAGCACTATACCACGATTTTTGAGTTCCGCACGAATCGCGTCGGCCTTCGCCCACTCTTTTGCCTTCTTGGCCGCCACACGCGCGGCGATTTGCGCCTCGACAAACGCCTCCAACTCCTCATCAATTTCCGTATCGCCGAACCAGGCTTCCGGCGCCGATTCAAAAATCCCGAGCAGTGCATTCGCCGCGGCAAATACGGCTTTATATTTCTGCGCTTCCTTATCGTGCAGAATCGAAAGCGCGAGCGGCACATTCAAATCATCAGAGAGCGCCGCGGTGATTTTCTCAACGAATTCCTCGCCGCCTTTCGTCTCTGCTTTTGCATAGGCGTGGTAAAATTTATCCAGCGCACGCTCCGCTTCTTCGAGCCCTTTGCGCGTAAAATCGAGCGGCTTGCGGTAATGCGTTTGCAACATCAAAAAACGAATCACTTCGCCCTTTACGCCTTCGTCGAGCAGCTGCCGCACGGTGATAAAATTGCCGAGCGATTTGCTCATCTTCTCGCCCTCGACCATCAGGAAACCGTTATGAATCCAGTATTTTGCATAATGGCTATGCGGGCACGCGCCAAGCGCCTGCGCAATTTCATTTTCATGATGCGGAAATTTCAAATCCGCGCCGCCACCGTGAATATCAAAATCCGCGCCGAGTAATTTTTGCGCCATCGACGTACATTCAATATGCCAACCCGGTCGGCCCTTGCCCCACGGACTTTCAAAAATGCTTGAAGCATCATCCTCCGCGTCCGCCGGTTTCCATAAAATAAAATCGCCAGCATCGCGTTTATAGGATTCCACTTCCACTCGCGCACCGGCGCGCTGATCATCCGTATCGCGCTTCGAAAGCCGACCGTAACCTGCATCACTTTTCACACTGAACAGCACATGCTTCTCCGCCACATAGGCATGGCCGTTTTCGATAAGCGCTTCGATCGTTTTGACGATATCGCCAATATGCGAAGTGACTTTCGGTTCTAAGCTTGGCGCACGTAAATTCAGCGCCTGCATATCGCTGTGATACGCCTCCGTCATACGCTTGGTGAGCGCTGCGATCGGCTCTTTATTCTGCTTCGCCGCCGCGATGATTTTATCATCCACGTCAGTAATATTGCGTACATACGTAACCTTCGGATACAGCGCTGAAAGCACGCGAAACCACAGATCGTAGACCACCGCCGAACGCGCATTGCCGAGATGCGGCGCGTCGTAAACCGTCGGCCCGCACACATACATGCGCACGTGTTTTTTATCGTGCGGCTCGAATGTTACTTTTTCCCCGCGAAGCGTATCGTAGAGGAAGAGACCGGACATTTTACGCCGCCTTACCCATCAAGCGCGCCACGGCTTTCTCGCGGCCGATCAGCGGCAACATATGCTTAAGTTCCGGCCCGTGTTCCATGCCGGTGAGCGCTTTGCGAATCGGCATGAAAAGTTCTTTTCCTTTTTTGCCGGTTTCTTTTTTCACCGATTCAATCCACACATCCCATGTGCCGATTTCCAAATTGCCGGAAGGCAATAACTCCGCTGCTTTCACGGTGAATTCGCGATCTTCTAGCGGCGGCGTGAGCTGCTCTTTACAAATCCGCCACCAGGTTCCCACTTCTTCTAATCGTGTAATATTCGGCTGCACGGCGCGCCAAAAATCTTCTGAAATCTGCACATTTTTCTGCTGCAATTTCGCCTGCGCCTCCGCAAACGACATCTTATGAATCATCTTCGCATTCAGCCGATGAATCTCTTCCGGATCATATTGCACCGTGCTTTGGCCGAGCTTCGCAATATCAAATTCCTGCACCATCGTTTCAAGGTTCGCCACTAAATCAATCGCCGCCGACGTGCCGACGCGCGCGAGATAACTCGTAATCGCCAGCGCCTCAATCCCTTCCGCGCGCAGGCCACGAATATCAAACCCGCCCTCGCGTTTGGAAAGCTTGCCCTCTTTGGTTTTGAGCAGCGGCATATGCGCGAATGTCGGAATTTTTGCGCCGAGTGCCTCGAACATCTGAATCTGTGTTGCCGTGTTGGAAACATGATCCTCTCCGCGCACGATATGCGTCATAGCGTAATCCACATCGTCAATCGTCGAGGGCAGCATATAGGTATAATCGCCGGTGGCGCGAATCACGATCGGGTCGCTGATATTTTTGCCCTCAAAACGCACTTCGCCGCGAATTTCATCCTGCCAGATAATCGGCTTCTCTTCCATTTTGAAACGGTAATGCGGCCGCTTACCCTCTGCTTCCAGCTTTGCTTTTTCTTCTGCCGAAAGTTTCAGCGCGGCACGATCATAGATAGGCGGTTGGCCACGCGAAAGCTGCATCTTGCGTTTGATTTCCAGCTCTTCCTGCGATTCGTAACACGCATAAAGACGGCCCGACGCGATGAGCTGGCGCTTCACTTCTTCATAACGCGCAAGCCGCTCTGACTGGCGGAATTTCTGATCCCATTTCAGGCCGAGCCACAGCAAATCTTCCTCGATTGCCTTGGCGAATTCCTCCGACGAACGTTCAAGATCCGTATCATCCAAGCGCAGAAAAAATTCACCGCCGGTTTTGCGGGCGTAGAGATAGCAGACAAGGGCGGTGCGCACATTGCCGATGTGCAAAAATCCGGTAGGCGATGGTGCAAAGCGTGTTTTCATAAATATTTCTCAAGTAAAGCTTGGCTTTTTACCATTAAATCCAGGAATTTCAAAGCACTAAGCTTAACTTAGCCCTTATACCCGTTTGTAATCGGGTAACGGCGATCCCGCCCAAAAGACTTGCTAGTGATTTTCACGCCCGGCGGTGCCTGGCGCCGTTTATACTCGGCACGGAACAGCATCGCGGCGACTTTCTGCACCGTCGCCTTTTTGAAACCCTCCTCCACCGTTTCCTCTACCGACAAATCACGCTCAATAAGCGCATGTAGAATCGCATCTAATTCTTCGTAGGGCGGCAGCGAATCCTGATCTTTTTGATTCTCGCGTAACTCTGCCGTCGGCGCTTTCGTGATCACACGCTCGGGCATTATGCGGCCCTGTTTGTTCCGCCAATTTGAAAGCGCATACACCGTGGTTTTATACACATCCTTGAGCACCGCATAGCCACCGCACATATCACCGTAAAGCGTTGCATACCCGGTCGAAAGCTCGGATTTATTGCCGGTGCTCACCACCATAAATCCAAGCTTATTGCTAAGCGCCATGAGAATCAGCCCACGCAGCCGCGACTGCATATTTTCCTCGGTAATATCTTTTTTCTGACCTTTAAAATGCGGCGTGAGTTCCTTTTCCATCGTTTTGTACGCCGCTTCGATCGAAATTGTTTCCAACGAAATATCCAATAATTTTGCGCATTTTTCGGCATCTTCTAAACTATCGCGCGAGGTAAAACGCGAAGGCATCATCACCGCATGCACGCGTTTCGCACCGAGCGCATCGACGGCAATCGCCGCCGTCAGCGCCGAATCAATGCCGCCGGAAAGCCCCAGAATCACACCGGGAAAATGATTTTTCTCCACATAATCTTTAAGGCCGAGCACCAGCGCGCGATAAGTTGCCTCCGTCTCCGAAAGCGTCTCCACTTCACGACGACTATCGAAAATCCAGCCTTCTTTTTTATCGTGATGCCAGCTCACGATACTCAATTCTTCGTCAAACGCAGCAAGCTGATGGCGAATTTTACCGCTACACAACATGACGAAACTCTGGCCGTCAAACACCAGCTCATCCTGCCCGCCGACCTGATTCACGTAAATAAGCGGCCGCCCGAACGCCTGGGTCGCCTTCTGTGCCTTTGCCTCGCGTAATTTTTCCTTGCCGATTTCATAGGGCGACGCATTGAGCACAATTCCTATATCAGCACCTTTAAGCGCTTTCGGCACCGTCTCGCTCCACATATCTTCACAAATCATGATGCCGAGTTTTAGATTGCCGAACGTTATCGGTTTCGGTACAGGCCCAGTGGTAAAAATCCGCTTCTCGTCGAACACGCCGTAATTCGGCAGCATATGCTTATATTGTTTGGCCATAAGCTTGCCTCGATAGATCAAAAATGCCGTATTGTATAGCTTGCCCTTTTCCGCCCAAATACCGCCGACCAGCAGCGCCGTACTCAGTTTCGCCGTTACCTTCGTAAGCGTTTTTACAGCATCCATTGCCGCTTCTTGAAAGCCCTGGCGCAACACCAAATCCTCCGGCGGATAGCCAGTGATGGCGAGTTCCGAAAACACGGCGAGTATCGCTTTTTGCGCCGCGGCCTTTTTCGCCGCTGCCGTGATTTTCTTCACATTGCCTTCGATATCACCAACGGTAAAATTCAGCTGCGCAATCGCGATAGGATGGGATTTTGTCATGATTTAGGCATAGCATAAATTCTATGCAGTTTGAATTCGCTCGTGCGATGCGAAAATTATGGCTTTTGAGAACCGCACTGGAGTGTACTCTTCCTTACATGAAGCGCGGAAGCGCAAAAAGCCATAATTTGCAGCCAGTACTAGTAGAATTCTTAAATCCCGCTTGCTTCGAATTCGCTTGGCTTGCCTTGGCCTTCGCTAATTGGCTTCACCAGATTTTCCTCCACATACGCCACAAGCTGCTGCACGGACTCATCAATATTAAGCTTCTCGGTATCGACGATTAAATCTGGATTCACCGGCTCCTCAAACGGGGCGCTCACGCCGGTGAAATTTTTAATCTCGCCCGATTTGGCTTTTTTATAAAGGCCTTTGGGGTCCCGCTGCGCGCAGGTTTTCACATCGGCCTTGATATAGATACCGTGGAATTTATCGCCCGCCGCCACGCGCGCGCGGTCGCGGTCGGATTTGTAGGGCGAGATAAAGGCTGTAATAACGATAATACCCGCGCTGGCAAACAGCGCCGCCACTTCCCCCACACGGCGAATATTTTCTGAACGTTCCATAGGCGAAAAACCTAAATCTGCGTTCAGACCCTGGCGAATATTATCGCCATCAAGCACATATACTTGATAGCCCTTTTGGAAGAGACGTTTCTCGAGTTCCTTCGCCAGCGTCGTTTTACCCGAACCGGAAAGCCCTGAAAACCACATCACGCCGCCGAGATGCCCGTTCATAAACGCACGCTCCTGCGGCTGCACATAGGTCTGCACTGCTGTCAGATTTTTCGATTTTACCTTGGTTACCGCGCGCTGATTCGGAATGCCTTCCAAGTCAATAATCCCACCACCGGCAATCACATAATCTTCCACGAGCACGAATCGACCCGTAACACTATGGTCAGCAAACGCATCCAGCGCAGCAAGCCCGCGCACGCGCAAAATCACTTCCGCCACCTCGCCTTTATCCACTTTATGTTGCTTACGATGATGCAGGTCCTGTGTACTTACCACCTGCTCGATCTCGCGCACTTCCACCTTAAACTCGCTGGTGCCGAGCTTCATTGTATATTGGCTACCCTTTTCAAGCGGCGTGGCACCCAACCAGAAAATCCGCGCACGCAAGACGTTGGTGAGCGCCGGCGCATCTTCCGCATGGCTCATCACCTGCCCGCGC
>CAYPXJ010000025.1:0-24550 GCA_964414595.1 uncultured Rickettsiales bacterium | reverse complement strand
ACACCGACGCGATTATCACCGAGGATAACGCCTCCGCCGAGCGTTTCCTGAAAGAAATCGATAGCGCGATTGTGTTGCACAACGCCTCGACGCAATTCGCCGACGGCGGCGAATTCGGCATGGGCGCGGAAATCGGCATCTCGACGGGTAAATTACATGCACGCGGCCCGGTCGGTGTCGAACAACTCACGACGTATAAATACCAGGTGCGCGGCAACGGCCAGATTCGTCCGAAGTAACTTTCAAATACTTAGCGAAAATTTACGCAAGCAGCGTCAACACAAGCACGAAAATTTTTTGCAACTTTTCGGGTGGCAAAACTTTCCCCTTTAAGTCGCTAAAAAAACTCGCCATAATAACGACCTATGTGTGGTGAAGGCGTGTCGAAGTTGTGTTAAAAATTTCTTAATACAACCATTCCGACCTACTACATATAGTAGTGTCAATAATAAAAGACACAATATCTATAAAATTTATATTGGACTTTATTTTTTTATGAGCATACACCTTAAATCAGTGACAGATAGTCATTCTACTCATGACCGGGCACGTAGCTCGGGGGGTGAGTGTGGCATCTCAAAACCACATTTTAGGGGGAGTTCTATGGTACAAATTGCAATCGATGCATCGCGGGACGCGCGCCTTACGGAATTCGGCAAGGCCGTTTTGAAAGATCGTTATCTGCTTCCCGATGAAGATTATCAGGATTTATTTGCGCGCGTCGCCCGTTACTACGGCGACGACGAAGCCCATGCGCGCCGCATTTATGAATATATCAGCAATATGTGGTTCATGCCCGCCACGCCGATTTTGAGCAATGGCGGCACCGATCGCGGTTTGCCGATCTCGTGCTTTTTGAACGAAACATCCGACAGCCTGGAAGGCATTGTCGATCTGTGGAATGAAAATGTCTGGCTCGCGGCGCGCGGCGGCGGCATCGGCAGTTATTGGGGCAATCTGCGCTCGATTGGCGAAAAAGTACGCGGCAACGGCAAAACCTCGGGCGTGATTCCTTTCATGCGCGTACAGGATTCGCTGACGCTGGCGATCTCGCAAGGCTCGCTTCGTCGCGGTAGCTCGGCGGTGTATCTGCCGGTTGATCACCCGGAAATTGAAGAATTCATCGAGATTCGCCGCCCGACCGGTGGCGATCCGAATCGCAAAGCACTGAATATTCACCATGGCGTGGCGATTCCGGATGCGTTCATGCGTGCCGTCGAAAACGATGATATTTGGGAACTTCGCAGCCCGAAAGATGGCAGCGTGGTCGCCATTAAAAACGCGCGCGAAATCTGGATTCGTCTGCTCACCGCGCGTGTGGAAACCGGCGAACCCTATTTGCTGTTCATCGATAACGTGAATAAAAATCTGCCCGCGCACCATGAGAAGCTCGGCCTGAAAGTAAAAACCTCGAATCTCTGCAGTGAAATCACGCTGCCGACCGGTAAAGATCACCTGGGCAATGAGCGCACTGCGGTATGCTGCCTCTCCTCACTCAATCTGGAGTATTTTGAGGAATGGCAGGACGAACCGCAATTCATTGAAGATGTGATGCGCTTCCTCGATAACGTGCTGGAAGATTTCATCCGCAAAGCACCGCCGAGCATGGCGCGCGCCGCCTACTCCGCGATGCGCGAACGCAGCGTGGGTCTCGGCGTGATGGGCTTCCATTCTTTCCTCCAACTCAAAGGCATTCCGTTTGAGTCCGTGATGGCAAAAGTCTGGAACACCCGCATGTTCAAACATATCCAGGAAAAAACAGAAGAAGCTTCCACCGCACTCGCCGTGGAACGCGGACCATGCCTGGATGCAAAAGAAGTCGGCGTGATGAAGCGTTTCACCAACACCACAGCGATTGCACCCACAGCCTCGATCTCGATTATTTGCGGCAACGCATCGCCGGGTATCGAACCTTACGCAGCGAATAGCTTCATTCAGAAAACGCTGACCGGTTCCTTCAACGTGCGCAACAAATATCTTTCGCAGGTGCTGGAGAAATACGGCAAGAACGATGACGATACCTGGTCTTCGATCTCGACGCATGAAGGCTCCGTCCAGCAGCTCGATTTCTTGAGCGACATGGAAAAAGATATCTTTAAAACCGCGTACGAACTTGATCAGCGCTGGGTAGTGGAACATGCCGCTGACCGCACGCCGTATATTACGCAGGCGCAATCGGTAAACGTGTTCCTGCCGGGCGATGTGCATAAGCGCGATTTGCACCAGATTCACTTCCAGGCGTGGAAGAAAGGTGTGAAAAGCCTTTATTATTGCCGCTCACGCTCAATTCAGCGCAGCGACAAAGTCTCGCACGCGGTGGTGGATCAGCAGCTTGAGATGAAATTGCAGCCTTCCAAGAAAGATAAAGCCGATGTGCATACCGGCGTTTCTTTGAACGGCCATAGCAATGGTAAAGCTGTGAAACCAGTACCCATTCATGCGGAAGAAAATAAATACGAAGAATGCTTAGCCTGCCAGTAGGAGAATGTAATGTCGTTACTTGATGCAAAACCAATCTATAAGCCGTTCCATTATCCTTGGGCCTACGACGCCTGGCATACGCAGCAGAAAATACACTGGCTGCCGGAAGAAGTGCCGCTTGCCGACGACGTCAAAGATTGGAAAACCAAAATTACCGACGCCGAGCGCCATCTGCTCACGCAGATTTTCCGCTTCTTTACCCAAAGCGATATTGAGGTGAATAACTGCTACATGAAGCGCTATTCGCAGGTTTTCCAGCCGACCGAAGTGCAAATGATGCTTTCTGCCTTCTCAAACATGGAAACGATTCACATCGCGGCCTATTCGCACCTCATTGATACGCTGGGCATACCTGAAACAGAATATCAGGCGTTCCTCGAATATAAGGAAATGAAGGATAAATACGATTACATGCAGCAATTTGGCGTGGAATCGAAAGAAGATATCGCGACAACGCTCGCCGTATTCGGCGGCTTCACGGAGGGGCTGCAGCTCTTTGCCTCTTTTGCGATTCTGCTCAACTTCCAGCGTTTCGGCAAAATGAAGGGCATGGGGCAGATTGTCGCCTGGTCCGCACGTGATGAAACCTTGCACACCAATTCTATTGTGAAACTTTTCCGCACCTTCGTTCAGGAAAATCCGGAAATCTGGGGCGATAAACTCAAGCGTCGCCTTTACATGGCGTGCGAAACCATCGTTACGCATGAAGATGCTTTCATTAACCTCGCTTTCGGCATTGAAGGCGCGGTGGAAGGCCTGACCGCAGGCGAAGTAAAGCAATATATTCGGTATATTGCTGACCGACGCCTGGCTCAGCTTGGTCTGAATCCCATTTATAATATTCCGAAAAACCCACTGCCCTGGCTGGACGAAATCTTAAACGGCGTGGAACACACGAATTTCTTTGAAAACCGTGTAACGGAATACACCAAAGCGGCCACAAAAGGCACGTGGGACGAAGCGTTCGCTTAAGGATTTATTAATTTAGTCAACTTTTTTGCGGCGCACAAAAGTCTTGCAAAAAAGTAGCTTATGCGCTATTTCTCGTATTAAGAGAATTTGCTTTTGGGAGGGTTCTACCAGGTTAAACTTGGTGGCCCTTGGGAAAAAATGACGTATAGAGCGCAGAAAATATGGAGACGAGCCGGGCTCGCAGCTTTAGTGCTGTGCGTTGCCGCTTGCGCGCAAAATGCGCCCGCGCAAACCACCAATAATCCTTACGGTCAGCAACAGCAACAGCCAAGCCAGCCAGCCTATCCCAGCGATAACGACGATTCGTACGTCCCGCTGAATTATTACTATTAATCTTTAAATCCTGTTGCGACGAGGAACATCTCCGCCGAATCCTTACGGCTGGCCTCCGGCTTAATGTGACGCACCTGTGCAAAATGTTGTTTCAAATCGGCCAGCAGGGTATTTTCCGCCCCGCCCTGCCAGACTTTGCAGATAAACGCACCGTTATGCGCCAAGTGTGATTTAGCGAAATACCACGCCTCCTCCACCAGCCCGATAATGCGCAAATGGTCGGTAGGCCGATGGCCCGTGGTCGGCGGAGCCATATCGCTCATAATCACATCCGCTTTTTTATCACCCAGTAACGCACGTATCTGATCCTGAATGGTATCTTCGGTAAAATCACCCTGGATAAAGGTAACTCCCGGCAGCGCCGCCACGGGAAGAATGTCCACCGCAATAATGGTAGAACGACCTTGAAACTTCTTACCCACCCATTGCGACCAACTGCCAGGCGCGGCACCCAGATCAATCACCATTTGGCCAGCCTTAAAAATCTTCGCTTTTTCATCCATACCGCTAATTTTATAGACAGCGCGAGAGCGGTAGCCTTCCTGCTTTGCCATAGCCACAAAGGGATCATTGAGCTGACGCTCTAACCAGCGCTGCGAGGAAACCGTGCGCTTTTTCGCGGTTTTTACCCGCGTATGCTTCATCCGTGGCGGTTTTGGGCCTTTTGTCATTAGAAATCCAAATTCATATAATGGTTAGCCGGACGATAACCTGGAATACGATCCTGTAAAAGCGCCTGGAAACTCGGGCGGGACTTTACCAACGCATACCATTCTTTCGCCGGGTGCCCCGGCTCCCATGGCACTTCACCCAGGTAATCCAGCACCGAAAGATGCGCCGCCGCCGTAATATCTGCGTAGGAAAAATAATCTGTGCCTAGCCAACCACGCGTACTTACTACCGTGGCCAGATAATCGAGATGATGCGGCACACGCTTGCGGGCCGCACGCAAAATATCAGCATTCGGCTCCAAACGATCGCGAAAGAATTTATAAACTTTTTCTTCCAGAATCGGGCCGCACGCTTCGGCATAAAAAAGACGATCAAACCAACCGACCAGCCGGCGCACTTCGGCTCGTTCCAAGGGGGTTTTACCCAAAAGTTGCCGTGAAGTCTGCGTTTCCGCGAGATATTCGGCAATCGCGTTGCTATCTGCCAGAACATTGGCATCTTCATCTGCGAGAACCGGCACCTCGCCCGAGGGGTTTAAGCGCAAAAATTCAGGCCGCATTTCCCAGAATTGTTCAGTAAGTAGCGTATATTCCACATCCAGCTCTTTGAGCATAATGCGGATTTTGCGCGCATAGGGCGAAAGCGGGTAATGGTAAAGCTGCATCATGGCACGCAGATGTACTACTCAGCTGCGCGCAGGTCAAAGGTGAGTTTCGTATCGTTACCACCCGGCGTGACATATACCCTATCGTTGAAACTTTTTATCAGGCAGAGCGCACCCTCCTTTTTCTCGCAGTGGTAGAAAATCGCCTGCACCGTCAATGGGCCCTTTTCTGGAACAGTAAAGTTGAGCTTACCCGTTTTTAGCGCCTCCAGATCCCAAGCTTTTACTAAGCTTTTATCCTCACGATAAATCGCCAGATGCGAGGGAGCCTGTTCATTCAAACCCCAGTTGGAAGAAAATTGCAGCTCAAGCGTAAGTGTCGCACCCGACCTCACTTCCACGTGCCGTGACTTACCAACATTAGGCAGGTAATCCGCAAAAATCGCCTGCATCGCAGGCTTCGGCACATGAATACCCAAAGTGGAAACTTCCCCCTCATTTTCTTGCCAGGTCAGAATTTCATGCCGGTTGGTATTGGTAATGTAAAACCGATCCTGCATCTTGAGAATATCATTCGGCTCCGCAAGTTTTGCCGGCAAGCCATTTTTGCCAATCACGGTCGTAATGGTTTTTGTTTTCGGATCGAAGCGGCGAATCGCATGATTGTAGGAATCCGCAATATAGACGCCCGTTTCATCTGCATAGACACCAAGCGGATGTTGTAAAAGCGCCTGCGTCGCCTTGCCATCCTGATAACCGAAATCAAACAGCCCTGTACCAATAAGCGTGGTAATGGTGTTACCTTTGAGCATACGTAACGAACTGGTTTCGGAATCTACGAAATATAACGTGTCTCCATAGACCGCTAAACCACTTGGCTGCGAAAGCGAATTACCGGGATAGGCGCCGTCCTCTATGGACTCCGCACCGTTGCCTGCAAGCACGCTGACAGTGTCTTTCTGCACGTCATATGTCCAAAGTTGGTGTGTGCCCGCCATCGCAATTACGAGATGCTTTTCATCCGGGTAAAACGCCAAATCCCAAGGTGAAGCAAGCCGCGTACTAAGCGCATCTTTCTCCTGCACACGCCGTTCATACCCTTGCTGACCTGTTCCTGCGAGCGTTTGCACACGTTTATTTTCCAGATCAATCCTACGCAGGGCGTGGTTCGATGTATCCGCAACATAAATAAGATTACCGTGCGTTACCACGCCTTGGGGCTGGTTAAATTGCGCCTCGGCAAAAGTGCCGTCTTTCAAACCAGCTTTGCCTGAACCAATCGTGAAAAGAATTTCGCCCTCAGGCCGCGCTACCAACACGCGATGATGATTCGTATCCGAAATCACCAGAGCCGGTTTGCCCTGCCAACGGGCTTCTGCAAGTTTACCAGGAAAAGAAAGCAGCTGCTCCGGCTCTTTATTTTTTTCAAGCGCCAGAGGCAAAGGTGATTCCACCAATTTGCCTTTATATTTTTTGATGAGATCACCGATATCTTCTTCAAGGGCTTCGCGATGCCCTTCGCCGGAATAAATTTCGGCAATGCGACCATCCGGATTAATCAGCGCCAGCGTGGGCCAGGCGCGCGTACCAAACGAATGCCAAATGCGAAAATCGCTATCGTTTACAACTGGATGTTCTATTTCGTATCGCAACACCGCCGCGCGAATATTTTCCTGTTCCTTTTCATTGGCGAATTTCGCCGAATGCACACCGACCACCGTCAACTTATTGCCAAATTTTTTCTCAAGATAATGAAGATCAGGAATCACGTGCATGCAGTTAATGCAGCAAAAGGTCCAGAAATCGACAAGAATAATCCGCCCTTTTAAATCTTCTGCCGTAAGCGAACGCGATACATTCAGCCAGCGATCTTCCTGCGTCAGCGCGCGGTAAGTTTGCGGCAATTCTTTGGCATAGAGTGAAAACATACTATTCCATATAGTGACGAGTGTATAAATAACCAGCAGGCAACGCATTATTTTCCACGCATCCGAAGCCATTGATAAGCACGCAGAAACATTTGTTTTAAGCTCCAGCGATTCTCATCGTAAATCACCACCGTGCGCGCGATCTTATCATGAAATCCTTGTTTTTTCTTATCCCACGCGATCCAGAAAAACCCAAAGAAAAAAGGCACGACGGAAAAGAAATAACCAAAGGTGCGCAGGGGCCACTGCCACCACTCCGGCTTGAGCAGTGATTTGGCATCCACAATCCGAATACCGCAGAAAATTTTGCCCGGGGTGGCGCTTTTCATAAACCAGAATAGCAGAATGACGCTGAAGGAAATGGCGAGTTCATAAAACGATTCACGTAAATATGCCTCGCCGCCGCCTTGTAAAACAATCAAATCAGAAAATTGTCGCGCGAATTCCTGCTCGCTTATCACCCCTGTTAAACGCGCACCAAGCAACTGCCGAAGCGCTAAACGATAGGGCTCCATGGGCTGAGAAAGAAATTGGAATACCGGCGTTAAAACCACCGCAAACAACATCGTATCAATCACACTGGCGTATAGCCGCGTTTCAAAGCCAGCATAACGGATACCGGTTTTTTCATCGATGGCGGATTTGCGCTTTCGAAAAAGAAACATAGCCGCGTATCGACCGACGGCTTAATTCACTAAGCCGCGAATAAAGGTGAGCGCTGCTTGGCGCGCAACGTATTCCTGCTTGCTGTGCAAATTCATGCTTTCGGGAATATGGCCTTCATTCAGGATGCTGGCAGCACCGTGCATAATCGACCAGGCCGCCACCGTCATCACTTCAATATCCATAGCAGAATCGCCTTTTTCTCGCGGCAGCGTTTCACTACTTCATGCAGAACGCGCACCATTTTTTCTTTCGTTTCCAGCAATTCTTTATGCGCTTTCGCATCGCCTATAAAAGGCCCGAACATCAGGGTCAGATAGGCACGGTTGCGCGTGAGATATTGCACATAGGCCGTAATAATTTCCTGAAGAGCAACTACTGGCTTATCGCTGTTGCGCATCAGCGCACGCTGCATTTCCTGCGTAAGCGTCTCAAAACCCTCAATCGCTACGGCCGCTAGCAATGCTTCTTTATCTTTGAAATGACGGTAAGGCGCAGTGCGCGATACACCCGCTTTGCGAGCCACCTCGCGCAAGGAAATTTCATGCACACCTTTTTCGGCAAGCATCTGGCGGGTTACATCCAAGAGCGCCACGCGTAAGTTGCCGTGATGATAGGGTTTTTTCTCGATTTCCTGAGTGAGTTCGAGTGGCAGATCTAACATAATTCCCCCTATCATTGCCGTTATGTTGACAATGTCAGAAGTACCATAGACGAAAAATACTTGTCAACCCGTGATCGATCACTCTTTTACGCTAGCAACTTCCACACCGTTTTTACGAAGCGGATCGTCCTTCAAGCGTACATGGCTGATAACTTTTTTCACACCTTGAACCGTGCTCGCCAATTCGCTGACTTCGTTCAGCTCTTTCTCGTTCCCCGCAAGGCCGAAAAGATAAACCACGCCGTTAATCGCATCGACATTATAATTCACCGACGCGAATTTTTTGCTTAAAAGCAATTTTGCCTGCACTTGTTTGGTGAGGAAATAATCAGAAATCGTGCCTTTGACCGAATCTTCGTTTGTCACCTGCACTTCATTAATAACTTCATGCACGCCCTTCACCTGCCATGCGGCACGCGTCGCATCGCGATACAAATCATCGTTCTTCACGGCACCTGTGAGCAGAACGCGACCTTCGTTCACCTCCACATTCACATTGCGGTAAAGGTCATCCATATTTTTTTGAAGTAAGCTTGAATTTACCTGCGCCCAGATAGCGGTATCATCAATGATATCGCCCATGGAGCGCTCCTCCGCCACGGCCACTGTCGTGCGCGTAAGGCCAGCCGTTGCCATAGAAGAACAGCCTGAGAGAAGAATCAGGAGAATCGCAACACCCGGGATCACCAGGTGAGTATATTTAAAACGTGCCTTGGCCATAAGCTACCTCTGACCAGCACACCATCGAACCTGACCGTGAGATTACCAAAATTCGGATGTTTTGCAAGATAATAGGCAGCCGCCTGTTGCCAGCGATGCTGCTGGCGTGGGCTTATCATGCTTAAATCCCTTGCGCCACGATAGGCCTTAACCTCTATGAATATAAGCTCTTTTCTGCGCTTGCAGATAATATCTACTTCACCAAAAGGTGTTTTGAATCGACGCGCTAAAAGTTTGTAACCTTTAGCCGCAAGCAGCACCATCGCCGCATATTCGGCCAGAATACCGCGGCGATAGGCGCGCTGTTTAGTGTTTTTGGCGCGAGAGGCGTAAGGCTTCGGCATAAACTTGCTTTCGAGGCAACCCCGTACGCGCAGCAACCTCCTGAACTGCATCTTTGAGTGAAGCGCCTTTCATTGCTTCTTTTAATTCTGCCGCTAAATCGATCTCTTCCCGCATTTCAGGCAATGCGATGATCAGCACAATTTCGCCGCGCAATTCTTTTTGCGCCAGCATCGCAATTATTTCTGTCGGCGAACCGCGTAATGTTTCTTCAAATTTTTTGGTGAGTTCCCGTGCCAATGCCACTTGGGCTTGCGGATAAAGCTTTTGCAATACGTGCAAGGTATCTTCTGCATTACGCGCCGTCTCGAATACAACGCTTGAGCCGCGATGCACAGAAAGCGATTGCAAAAAGCGCGTACGTTCACCCGCTTTTTTGGGCACAAACCCTAGGAAGTGAAACTGGTCTGTCGGCAAACCGGAACTGATAAGCCCCGCCAGAACTGAAGAAGCGCCTGGAATACTATAAACTGCATAGCCCTGGTCGCGCACTTCACGCACCAGCTTGAAACCGGGGTCCGAAACCAGCGGCGTACCCGCATCACTCACCAGCGCGACCGCTTTGCGCTGCGCAAGCAATCCTAGAATTTTCTCCCGCGCTTTTTCCGCATTATGTTCGTGGTATGTATCCAGCCGCGTGGTAATGCCATAAGCCGTAAGCAGCGTTGTTGTCACCCGCGTATCTTCGCAAAAAATCACTTCCGCCGAAGCCAGCACGTCAAGCGCCCGCAGCGTGATATCGCGCAGATTACCAATGGGAGTCGCCACCAGATAAAGGCCGGCCTCCAGCGTCGCTTTTGAAAATACCGCCATCTCGAATTGATTTATCGTTCTGAAAGACATATAACGGGACAGGCTTTATCATGCTACGTTTTCTTCGCACACACCGATTTTCGATTGCCGCGCTTTTTGCCGCGATGCTGGTGTTGAGTGCCTGTAGCAGCGGTCCGGACTGGATACCGCGCAACCCGTTTTCAAGCCCTAACACCATGCCGCCGATGCAAATGGTGCAGCCAACCGGCGAATTGCCCGGCCCTGCTCCCGCGCAAACGCGCGAGATGAATGCGCCTGTAAAACCGCTTTTCGGTGGCGGCACACGTGTTGCGCTGATGTTGCCACTTTCGGGCCCCTCAACCAAAGTGGGTAAAGATTTACTTGATGCCGCACAACTAGCCTTATTTGATGTCGGTAATAAAAATATTACGCTCGTGCCGCTGGATACCAAAGGTACGGAAGAAGGCTCGATTGAAGCAGCGAATCAAGCTGTGGCAGAGGATGTGGATATTATCGTCGGCCCACTCTTCAGCAAAGAAACGGAAACTGTTTTACCTATCGTGCGTAATAACAATATTCCTGTTGTATCACTCTCTAACGATAAAAATTTGCAAAAAATGGGCGCGTATGTGTTTGGCTTCATGCCGGAACAGCAGGTGCGCCGCGTGGTGGATTATGCGGTAAGCCAAGGTATTAAGGATTTTTACGCGCTTACGTCCAACGATGCGTTTGGTAATAGCGCGATTGACGTGCTCAAAGACGCGCAGCAGAAATATATGCTGAATGTACATATCGCCACCACCTACGGCAAAGGCAATACAGGCCTGGCGGATGGGCTAAAAACCATCGCCGCACATATTAAATCGGCAAAAAAACGTGGCGAAACGCAGCCGCGCGCTTTGCTTGTGCCTGAAGGCGGTAAAAATCTGCTGCAAATTGCAAAATTGCTCGCCGGTTTTGGACTTTCGACCAACGATGTGCGCCTGCTCGGCAGTGGCCAATGGGATGAGCCCGCGCTCACACGCAATAAACGCCTGTTTGGTAGCTGGTTTGCTTCCGCGGCACCCGATCAACGCAATGTATTCAACAAACATTTCAAGAAAACCTACGGCTATGAGCCGGTGCGCATCGCAAGCCTGACTTACGACGCGATGTCGCTGGTGGGCTATATTTCCGCGGCGGGCCGTGGCTTTAGCGATAGCACGCTCATCAACGAGCGCGGCTTCGCCGGTGTGGACGGCATTTTCCGTTTCGGGCCGGATCGCGTGGCGGAACGCGCACTCGCGGTGCTAGAAATTATTCCCAATAATGTAGAGCTGGTAGATAATCCACCGACCGCTTTCACACAATTTTACGGCGGTTCACAACCGGCTGCTTCTACCCCAGCAGTTGCCGCACCAGCGCATTAAGCACCAGCCTGCCTTCATAGGTTGCGCGTAAAAAATTTCCGTCTTTAACCAGATATTTTTCGCGCAGAAGCTTTTCTAGTTTTTTCGTTTTCACAACTTCCATGAGCGATTTGCCACAAAGTTTTTGCAGGCGATCAAGATGCACACCTTCCTGCGTGCGCAGCCCCATCATGATCATTTCTTCGGCAATTATTTCTTGCGGAATTTCTTCCCATTGCTGAATCGCCGACGGGCTTTTTTCCATCGCTGTGAGCCACGCTTCCGGCGCATGCAGATTTACTGTGGCCACACGTTTATTTTCTGCGGCGATACGCCCATGCGCCCCTGGTCCAACCCCCACATATTCACCATAGCGCCAATAATTATAATTATGGCGGGAAGCAGCGTTTTCTTTTGCATAATTTGACACTTCATATGCAGCAAAACCTGCCCTGCGTGTAAGATTTTCCGTCATGTCGTATAGCGCATGCGCGACGTCGTCATTAGGCATGGTGAACGCACCCGCCTGATGCAGCGCGAAAAACTTTGTGCCTTTTTCGATCGTCAGTTGATAGAGCGACAGATGCTGCGTGCCAAAATCAATCGCTTCTTTAAGTTCTTTTTCCCACTGATCAACAGTCTGATTCGGCAGTGCGCAAATAAAATCCACCGAGACATTATCGAAATATTTTTGTGCGATGCCGACCGCCGCACGCGCTTCGGATGCGCTATGTTCGCGGCCAAGAAATTTCAGATTTTCCGGTGTGAGCGATTGGATGCCGAGGGACACGCGATTCACGCCCGCCTCACGAAACGCAGCGAATTTTTCTGCTTCCACCGAAGTCGGATTTGCTTCCAGCGTAATCTCCGCATCTTTCGCAATCACGGTATGATCAGCAAGCGCGCCTAGGATACCGCGCACCGTTTGTGGCTCCATCAGCGAAGGCGTACCGCCACCGAAAAATATGGTTTCGATCGTGCGGCGGCCGAGTTTCGAAAAATAAAACGCGATTTCTTTTTGATAATATTCAAGCCACGTTTTGTGATCGATAAGCTCGCGCACGTGGCTGTTAAAATCACAATAAGGGCATTTTGATTTACAAAACGGCCAGTGAATATAAACGGAAAGCGGTTCCATCAGGCAAAACAGCGCTGCACCAGTTGTGAAAAGGCGCGCGCACGGTGGCTAATGGCGTGTTTTTCCTGCGGTGCAATTTCCGCGAATGTTTGCTGCATACCATCGGCGATAAAAATCGGATCATAGCCGAAACCTTTTTCGCCGCGCGCAGGAAATGTCAGCATACCATCGATGCGCCCTTCGAAATGTTCTACTCGTCCGTCCGGCAAGCAAAGACAGAGCGCGCAGATAAACCACGCTTTCTGACCTTCCGCCTCCAAGCCCTTCGCTTCAATTTCTTGTTTTATTTTTTGCATCGCGTGTGCGAAATCTTTTTTTTCACCCGTCCAACGCGCGGAATAAATTCCCGGCGCGCCATTAAGTGCTTCGACGCATAAACCCGAATCGTCCGCCAGCGCTGGCAGTTGCATGGCTTCCGCAAAAAAACGCGCTTTAATTTCTGCATTCGCAGCAAAAGTCATTCCGCTCTCTTCGGGCTCCGGCAAATCCGCATTACCAGGAATAACATGCACATGAAACGGCGCGAGCAATTCACCAATCTCACGGATTTTTCCCTGATTATGACTCGCGATAACTAGGGTTTTTTCTCTAAACTTAGGCAATGCCAAGGGCTTCTTTTTGCTTTTTGGTAATTTCGGTAATGCCCTGCTTAGCCAGTGCAAGCAACTCAGCGAACTGCGCCTCCGAAAATGGATCTTTCTCTGCGGTGGCCTGCAATTCCACCATTTTTAAGGCGTCGGTCATGATGAAATTGGCGTCTGTATCCGCCGCGCTATCTTCGGCATAATCGAGATCGAGCACCGCTTGCCCATTATAAATCCCCACTGAAACCGCAGCAACCATACCCATGAGCGGCCAAGCAGGGATAACTCCCTGCTTCTGCAACTTTTTGAATGCTTGGTGAAGGGCAACGTACGCACCACTGATGGCAGCCGTCCGCGTGCCACCATCAGCTTGAATGACATCGCAATCGAGTGTGATTTGCGTTTCGCCCATTGCCTCCAGCTTGGTGATAGAACGCAGGCTACGGCCAATTAAGCGCTGAATTTCCTGGGTGCGGCCGGATTGCTTCCCGCGTGCGGCTTCCCGCTCGCTACGCGAATGTGTAGAGCGTGGCAACATACCATATTCCGCTGTCACCCACCCTTTATCTTGACCTTTAAGCCAACGCGGCAGATTCGTTTCCAGCGACGCAGAGCAAAGCACATGCGTGTTACCGCATTTTACCAGGCATGAGCCTTCGGCATAGGGCATTACGCCTACTTCAAAGCTTAAGGGGCGCAATATGTGCGCGGCGCGTCCGGAAGGTCTGCTCATACCGTTAAAACCTAAAAAAAATTGGATTAAGGGTTGAAAACATAATCAATAAAACTAAATATGGAAGGCAATTATGACAACGAACCCAAAAAATAAACCAGAACAAGCGGATAGCGCTCCCATAGAAGAGCCACAAACCGCACCGGAAACACCTTCTCCAGCGGACGTGGCGGGCGTCGATCTTTCCTCAATCGCTACCATTCCGACTGCTAATGCAGACGAAAGCGCTAAGCTGCGCGAAGATAACGCCAAGCTGAAAGATCAGCTTTTACGTGCGCTAGCCGAAGCCGAAAATTTGCGCCGCCGCGCCGCAAAAGAAACCGAAGATGCGGTAAAGTATGGCATCACCAAAATTGCACGCGATCTCATTAGTGTGCTGGAAAATTTGATGCGCGCAGAAGAGAGTTTTGCCAAAATTGAGCAAACCGAAGCGATAAAAAGCGTTTTGGAAGGTGTAAGCGCTACGAAACGCGAACTTGTTACCACCTTTGAACGCTATGGTATCAAGCGCATTGACCCGAAAAAAGGCGATAAGTTTGATCACAATATACATCAGGCCGTTGCACAAGTACCTACGGCAGATTTCGAAGCAGGCGCGATTGTAGATATTTTACAGGCGGGTTATTTAATTCACGATCGCCTGCTCAGACCGGCGATGGTTGCAGTAGCAAAAGCCGCGGAATAGTTACTTCTTACCGACCATCATATTTCGTGTGGCGGCAGGCAACGAAACCACCAAGCCGTCTAAACCATCCGTCATTTTGATCTGGCAGCCCAAACGCGAGGTGTGCGTAAGGCCGAACGCAAGATCGAGCATATCTTCTTCTTCTTCCTTCGCTTCATCAAGAATATCGTAAAATTCTGGATCAACAATAACATGGCACGTTGAGCAGGCCAGCGAGCCTTCGCACGCGCCCTCCAGCGAAATTTGATTGCGATGCGCAATTTCAAGCACGGAAAGGCCTATCGGCGCTTCCACTTCCTTGCGCGTTCCATCGTGTAGAATAAATGTCATTTTTGGCATAGCACCCCGCATATAAAGCAATTAACCATAATTTCAATAGCTGGATATTTTTTGGCCCTTAAGCACCTGGCCAATGGCGCGATCCATGCGCGCTTCAGCAAAGGATTTCAGCTGGCCATCCAGCGCCATTACTAACGCATCTATCGTATCTCGATCTGTTCCGGCAATGGCTGTTTCCAGCTCTTTAAGCGCACGAACGACAGCCTCCTTCTCTTGAGGTTGTAATAAATCGCCATCCTGTGCGAGAGCTGCCCGCGCGTCATTCAGAAAACGCTGCGCTTCCACGCGCGATTGCTGCAATAAACTTGCGGTAATATCCTCACGCGCATGTTGCATACTATCGCGCAACATTTTTTCCATTTCCATATCGCTAAGACCGTAGGTCGGTTTGACTTCTATTCGTTGACGCGTACCAGTCATTTTTTCTTCCGCCGAAACAATGAGCAAGCCATCTGCATCCAGGGTAAAGGTCACCGCGATGCGTGCAATTCCCGCCTTCATCGGTGGAATATTTTTCAGTTCAAAGCGTGCAAGACTGCGACACTGATCCACCATCTCGCGTTCACCCTGCAATACATGGATAATCATGCCTGTTTGACCATCCTGATAGGTTGTAAATTCTTGGGTTTTACTGATAGGAATCGGCGTATTACGCAAAATAATTTTTTCCACCAACCCGCCGTAAGTTTCAAGCCCCAGGGAAAGCGGCGTAACATCCAGCAGCAACGCATCACTTCCTTCGGTGAGAGCCTGTGCCTGATGCGCCGCACCAAAGGCCACCACCAAATCCGGGTTCACTTCATCCAGCGCTTTCTTGCCAAAAAAACGAGCGATATTCTCTTTCACCAAAGGCATGCGCGTTGAACCACCGACTAATACAACTTCGCGTATATCCTTTTGAGAAACGCGCGCATCTTCTAAAACGCGACGAGAAATTTCAACTGTGCGTGCAAGCAGTGGCATCGCGATTTTTTCAAGCTCCACGCGCGATAATTGGTAAGTATGGTTATCAATTTTTACTTCTGCGCTCTCTTGCAAGCTGAGTTGCTCCTTAAGCGCCCGCGCCGCCAGGAGCCACTGCGCGCGATCCTCAAGCGCCAGCTCCCGGCATACCAAATGCGAGACAATAGCGCGATCAATATCATCACCGCCGAGCGCGGTATCGCCCCCCGTCGCCAACACCTGAAATACGCCTTTTTCGAGCTTTAATACCGATACATCAAATGTGCCGCCACCTAGATCATAAATAACATAAATGCCTTCTGCCCCGCTATCCAGGCCATATGCCAAAGCTGCCGCCGTCGGCTCACTCACAAGACGAAGCACTTCAAGACCGGCAAGTTTCGCTGCATCTTTGGTCGCCTGGCGTTGCGCGTCATCGAAATAGGCCGGCACCGTGATCACCGCCTGTGTGACGCTATCCTGTAAGGCCTCTTCTGCGCGGTGCTTGAGTTCATTTAAAATCAGCGCTGAAATTTGCACTGGCGATTTTTTACCCGCACGAAGATCGAGTAAAATCATACCCTCACCTTCTTCAATCGCGTAAGGTAAATGGCCGTGAATTTCTTCCACATCGCTGTGGCCGCGACCAATTAATCGCTTGGCAGATGTCACAACTTCGTAATTTTTATCCGCCACTTTATCGAGCGCGGCAGTGCCAATAAGAGTTTTACCCTCTCCAAATGCAACAGCAGAAGGCAACAGTGCCGAACCTTCTGCGCTCAGCACGCGCGGCGTACCTTTATCTATAATAGCGGCGACGGAATTCGTCGTTCCCAAATCTATGCCGATGGCACGCGCGGTAGGGGTTTGCCTTACAACTGCACCTGGTTCCTGAATATCTAAGAGCTTCATGCTGCCCTCATGTTGCGCTGCTTGAGGCGAATTTCATCCGCAAATTTTTCTAAATAACGCAAACGCATCGTAGCCATCGCTGCTGTTTCGCTATTTTTTTGGGCAAAATTTTTCTCAAGAGCCGCGAATGTCGCCTGAATATTTTTTTCATTTGCCGTAACAAGCGCGTGAATCTCCTCTAGGGAATTTGCTTCCGCCAGCGCCTCGCGTTGCTCCATTGATTCCACAAGCAAATCAGCATTCGGCTTCCGGTTATCACGCTCGCCATTGACGAATATATTTTCCAGCGAAAGCAGATATTCCGCACGTTTACGCGGTGATTTGAGAATTTCATAACCATCATTGATAGTAGAGGCTTTGGTAAGCGCCGCCAGTTTTTCGGCCTGTGGCTTGGTAGCAAAACGGTCCGGATGAAATGCGCGTTGCAACTCCAAATACGTTCGCTCGAGCTGCGCTTCATCCAGCGCATAATCAACCGGCAAACCAAAGAGAGAAAAGTAATTCATTAAACGTGGAACGATTCGCCGCAGCCGCATCGCCCTTTTTCATTCGGATTCACAAATACAAATCCGGATTTCATTTTTTCTTCCACGTAATCCATTTCGGTGCCGATGAGATACATAATGGCTTTCGGGTCGATGATTACGCGCACGCCTTTATCGTCGATCACTTCTTCGAAGGGTTGCACGTCGTCGGCATATTCGATGACGTAGGAAAGCCCTGAGCAGCCGCCTTTTTTCACGCCCACCCGCACGCCGGCGGAAGGTTTGCCACGCTGCGCAAGCAATGCTTTTACGCGCTCAGCAGCGGCATCGGAAATTTTGACAGGCGGGGGCAGCGGCATAATTTATGCAACCTTTTCTACGAGACCTTTTTTCTTTTTATAATCGTCAATCGCGGCTTTGATCGCATCTTCTGCCAGCACCGAGCAGTGAATTTTCACCGGAGGCAGCGAAAGCTCTTCCGCGATTTGCGTGTTCTTAATTGTTGCCGCTTCGTCGATCGATTTGCCCTTCACCCATTCGGTGACGAGCGAGCTTGACGCAATCGCCGAACCGCAGCCGAAGGTTTTGAATTTTGCATCTTCGATGACGCCCTGATCGTTGACTTTGATCTGCAATTTCATCACGTCGCCGCACGCCGGCGCGCCGACCAAACCGGTGCCGACTGCATCGTCGCTTTTATCCATCGACCCAACATTTCGTGGATTTTCATAATGATCGATAACTTTGTTACTATATGCCATGGCTGCCTCCTAATGCGCTGCCCATTCAATTGATTTTAAATCCACGCCTTCCTGCACCATCTCCCATAACGGGCTCATTTCGCGCAGGCGGTTTACGTGTTTGCATACTTCTTCAATCGCAAAATCGACTTCCGCGTCGGTGGTGAAGCGGCCGAAACCGAAACGAATCGAGGTATGAGCCATTTCTTCATCCAGCCCCAGCGCACGCAGAACATACGATGGTTCGAGCGACGCCGATGTGCACGCTGAGCCGGAAGAAACTGCGAGATTGCGAATCGCCATAATCATCGATTCGCCTTCGATATACGCAAAGCTCAAATTGAGATTACCCGGAATACGCTTTTCGCGATCGCCGTTTAAAAACACGTCTTTCACGCGCGCTTCGATGGCGTGCAAAAATCTATCGCCAAGTTTTTTCAGGCGCTCGTTTTCGCTCGCCATTTCTTCTTTCGCGATGCGCGCCGCTTCGCCAAGACCAACGACCAACGGCGTTGGGAGCGTACCGGAACGCATGCCGCGTTCCTGCCCGCCACCATTGATCAGCGGCTCGATGCGCACACGCGGACGGCGACGCACATAGAGTGCGCCGATGCCTTTCGGCCCGTAAATTTTATGGCCGGAAATGCTCATCAGATCGATGTTCATCGCTTCGACATCGAGCGGAATTTTACCAAAAGCCTGCGCCGCATCGGTGTGGAAAAACACTCCGCGCTCGCGGCAAATCTTACCGATTTCGGCGATCGGTTGAATCACGCCAATTTCGTTATTCACCGCCATCACCGAAACCAAAACGGTTTTTTCGGTGATCGCGTTTTTCAGTTCGTCGAGATTAATCAGGCCATTTTTTTCCACCGGCAAATAGGTGATAGAAAAACCTTCCTGCTCCAAATGGCGACACGCATCGAGCACGCATTTATGCTCGGTGGCAACCGTGACGATATGATTTTTCTTATCCTTATAAAAATGCGCAACGCCCTTCACTGCGATGTTGTTCGATTCGGTGGCACCGGAGGTGAAAATAATTTCTTTCGCATCGGCGCCGATGAGATTCGCCACATGCTCGCGCGCGATTTCCGTTGCCTCTTCCGCTTCCCAGCCATAGGCATGGCTGCGCGAATGCGGGTTACCGAATTTCTCAAGGAAATACGGTTTCATCACTTCAAACACGCGCGGATCAAGCGGCGTTGTCGCCTGGTAATCGAGATAAATCGGCAGTTTTAAATTATCGTTTGTCATATTACGCCACCATCGCCTCTTCATAAGTTGGAGCCGGTTCTTTTGCTCCCGCGCGCTGGAAAAGCTCACGCCAGCTGGCGCAGAAACGATCAATTTCGCTTTGCATATTTTCCGTGCCGAGACTCACGCGAATCGCGTTTTCCGCAACGTCCGCTGCCAGCCCCATGGCTTTGAGCACATGCGAGGTTTCCACTTTGCCCGAAGAACAGGCCGAGCCGCTGCTCACCGCAATCCCAGCGAGATCAAAGTGCATGAGCTGCGTATCGCTTTTTACGCCCGGCATCACAATGCAGCTCGTATTCGGCAGACGTTCCGCCGCGCTCCCAAGAATTTGCACGCGCGGGTCGATGGCTTTGAGTGTGGCTTCCATGCGATCGCGAATCATCTGATTCACGCGCAATTTCTGCATATGGTGATCAACTTGCATCGCAACCAAGCCGAAACCGACAATCGCCGCGACGTTTTCCGTACCGGCGCGAAGCCCAAGCTCCTGCCCGCCGCCCCTGATTTCGCCTTTGAGCGCGATATTCTTTTTCGCGATCAGCGCGCCGACACCTTGCGGCCCGCCGATTTTATGCGCCGAGATCGTCATCAGATCCACATCCAGCGCCTTCATATCCACCGGCATTTTGCCGTAAGCCTGCACTGCGTCGGTATGCACCAAACCACCCGCCGCATGAACGATTCTTACCACTTCAGCCAGCGGCTGAATCACGCCCGTTTCGTTATTCGCCAGCATCACCGAAACAAGCACTTTGCCTTCAAAGCGATTCACCAGATTCACCAGCGCATTGAGATCGATTACACCATTTTCCGTCACAGGAATGACGGCGTCCGGCTCCTGGCTTTTTAATACCGAAACATGCTCTATCGCGGAAAAAAGCAGCTTCACCTGCTTCATACCGCGCAGCGCGAGGTTATTGGCTTCCGTGCCCGAGCTTGTGAAAATTAATTGATAACCATGCGCCGAAATCGAATCCAGAATCCGCGTGCGCGCTTCTTCCACCAAGCGGCGTGCCTCACGGCCAAACGCATGCACAGAGGAAGGATTACGCGGCTGATCCATTGCTGCAAGCATCGCGCGCGCTACTTCCGGTTTCATCCGGGTGGTTGCATTATGATCAAAATAAATAAGTCCAGGTCTCATATATTATCCGTGGCTTGCGCGTTGTTCGTGATTGGGTTGCACCGTCATAAACATTGGCTGGTTACGCACCTGCCGCGTTGCAACATCTTTCAAGGATACGGAGCGCAAATAGCCGTATATTTGATTGCCGAGACCTTCCCACAAATCATGGGTGAGGCAGCGCGCTTTTGTACCCATACAGCCCGCGCCGGAATGCGAATTGCAGCGCGTCATTTTTATGGATTCGTCAACCGCCATAATGATGTCGGAAATCCAGGTTTGCTCAGGCTCGCGCACCAGCATGTAACCGCCGCCAGGGCCGCGTACCGATTTCACCAGTCCATCACGCTTCAGCTTGTTAAAAATCTGTTCCAGATAGGCAATCGTAATTTCCTGACGCACAGCAATATCGGCCAGGCAAATCGGTTTTGCCGCACCTTCGTGCGAGGCCATATCGACCATCGCCATCACCGCATACCGGCCTTTTGTTGTGAGCATCATAAAAAATCTCCTACGAACTTTTCCACTGATCGGCGGTTTTGGCGATATTGGCCTCACGCGCCTCAACTTCTTTCAATCGCGTTTTCAGCGTTTCGATCTCTTCGAGCAAGCGCTCGATATCGAGCTTGTTCGGATCAATCGCCAATTTCGAAACAGCATACGCATCAAATTCTTCTTTCACGGTCGCGCCTTTGAATTCGGCCACTTTATCATCCCGGACATTACGTGCCGGGACGCCGACCATAGTAGCATCAGGCTCCACATCTTTTACCACCACGGCATTGGAACCAATTTTCGCGCCGTCACCTATGGTAATCGGACCCAGGATCTGCGCACCGGAACCGATGATTACATTATTACCCACGGTTGGGTGACGTTTTCCTGGATGACTCGACGTGCCGCCCAGCGTCACACCATGATAAATCGTGACGTTATTTCCTACCGAAGCCGTTTCGCCAATCACCACGCCGAAACCATGATCGATAAATAAATTTTTGCCAATCGTCGCGCCGGGATGAATTTCAATCGCCGTAAAGAACCGCGCAATTTGCGAAAACCACCGCGCCAATAATTTAATTTTATGGTTCCACATCCAATGCGTTATCCGGTGCATCATCACCGCATGAAAACCGGGATAGCATAACACAACTTCAAGCCGAGAACGCGCGGCGGGGTCGCGGTGGAAATAGGAATCAATTTCCGATTTAATGAGCCCAAACATCTGTTTTACTTCTTTTTATTCCGTGCTATACAAGGCGCGTTATATGAAAATCTTCTATCTATTACATAGGATAGCCAACTGAATTAGTCAACTATTTTTCCCTTATTTTTCACGGTCTAAATGAAATTACCTACTTATACAAGCTCAACTTTTGCAATTAAGAATCAATCGCAACAAATTCACACAATATTAAGCTTTTTTCGGGGAGAAAAACGATGCCAGAAGTAATGTTTAACGGGCCCGATGGTCGGTTAGAAGGCCGTTACCATCATAACGAACATAAAAACGCGCCCGCCGCGCTGATTTTACATCCGCACCCGAAGCATGGCGGTACCATGAACAACAAGGTGGCGTATCACCTCTATCATACCTTTGCGAATAAGGGTTTTTCCGTGCTGCGCTTCAATTTCCGAGGCGTAGGTCGCTCGCAGGGCAAATTTGATAACGGCATGGGTGAGCTTTCCGATGCCGCCACGGCGCTCGATTGGTTGCAGCTTAATAATCAGGATGCGTCGGCGTTCTGGATTGCCGGGTTTTCTTTCGGTGCGTGGATCGGCATGCAGCTTTTGATGCGCCGCCCGGAGCTGGAAGGCTATATCAGCGTTTCGCCGCCGGCGAATATGTATGATTTCAATTTCCTCTCCCCGTGCCCGAGTTCCGGCCTGATTGTGCAAGGCGATCAGGATAGTATTGTGCCGGAAGAAGCCGTTTCAAAACTGGTGAACAAACTTTCGCTGCAGAAAAATATCAAGGTGAAATACCATGTGGTGCCCGGCGCCGACCATTTCTATCGCAACAAAATGGATTCGCTCACCGAGGCCTGCGGCAATTATCTGGAAGATAATATGGAGTCTATTCTTTCCCGGACAAACGTGAAGCTCGATAAAAGGCGCCGCCAGTTACCGCAGACCTAACACCGGTCGTCGAGGGCAACGTCAGCACTTTTCCCTGCAGCGAGCGCACCGCGAGAAACGCCATCGCCTGCGCTTCGAGCGCATCGCCTTGCCAACCCAGCGCTTCCGCCGGCTGCACATCGACCGCCAGCACTTCCTGCAAACGTTGCATCATATAATTATTATGCCGCCCGCCGCCGCAAATATACCAATGGCGCGGCCTTTCCGGCAAATGCTCCTGCGCTTTGGCAATCGCCTGCACCGTAACTTCCGTCAGCGTCGCCGCGCCGTCTTCCACATCAAGCCCCTTCACCAGCGAAAGCGGAAACGCATTGCGATCGAGCGATTTCGGCGCATCGAGTTTGAAATAGGGCGCGCTTAAATATTTCTGCACGATTTTTTCCTGCGCAGCACCGCGCGCGGCAAATTTTCCGCCAGCGTCGTAAGGTTTGCTCGCATGTTTCTGCACAAAATCATTGATGAGCGCATTGCCCGGGCCGGTATCGAACGCGATAATCTCGCGCCCGCTGCGGCTGATATACGTGATATTCGCCACACCGCCGATATTCACAATCGCGATAGGCTTGGGCAAATCCGCCGCCAGCGCCGCGTGATAGAGCGGCACTATTGGCGCGCCCTGCCCTCCGCTAGCAACATCTGTTCGCCGAAAATCGCATACCACGTCGATTCCCGTACGCGCAGCTAGAAGGGCACCATCGCCCATTTGATGTGTCAAACTGATCTCTGGCTTATGCACAATCGTCTGGCCGTGAAAGCCAATCACATCGATATCACTTTTCTTAATGCGATGTTTTTTCAAAAACTCTAGCACCGCGCCGACATGAAGTAACGTCAGCTCCTGCTCGGTTTCCAAGAGATTACCCTTGCCAGCAAACAATGCCCGCACCCGCTCCTGAAACGCATGCTGATACGGAAATGTATGCCACAGGCCGGTATCCTCGACGCGCTCGCCATCCGTGCGGATCAGCGCCACGTCGATGCCGTCAAGCGATGTGCCGCTCATAAGCCCTAACGCTGTTTTCATATTTGAATCTTTGGCTGGCATGCAGTAAAACTCTGTATTCCAATAGATTTACATAACCATGACCGCATATCAATCACGTTTCTTAAAAACCCTCCACGAACGTGGCTTCATCCATCAAGTGACAGACGCGAAAGCCTTGGACGATCTCCTAAGCAAAGAGCAAATCACCGGCTATATCGGTTTTGATTGCACGGCGTCTTCGCTGCATGTGGGCAGCCTGGTGCAAATTATGCTGCTGCGCTGGCTGCAGAAAACAGGGCATAAAGTTATTGTCTTGATGGGCGGCGGCACGACGAAAATCGGCGACCCTTCAGGCAAAGACGAAGCACGACAACTGCTCGACGACACAGCGATTGGAAAAAACAAAGCCGGTATTCAGAAAATTTTTGAGCGTTATCTCGATAAAAATTTCACTATGGTGGATAACGATGAATGGCTATCCAAATTAAATTATATTGATTTTTTGCGCGATTATGGGCGATTCTTTTCCATCAATGTCATGCTAGCGAAAGATAGCGTGAAGCTGCGGCTGGAGCGCGAACAGCATCTCTCCTTTCTCGAATTCAATTATATGATTCTGCAGGCGTACGATTTTGTTGAACTTTTTAAACGCTATAATTGCCGCCTGCAAATGGGCGGCTCGGATCAATGGGGCAACATCACGGCGGGTACAGATTTAGCAAGACATGTTAAAAGGGACGAGATCAATAAAGAAGCTATAGTAGCATCTGATAATGAAAATCTTGATCTATATTTCAAACTTAGAGAAAGGACCGGAGATTCAGCTACAGGTATTGACACAGAAGATATGCATAAAAACTTAGAGAAAAATGCAAATAACTTTACAGCTGATTTTGGAGTCTTCGGCCTCACCTCACCTCTCCTTACCACATCGAGCGGTGCGAAGA
>CAYPXJ010000024.1:0-24639 GCA_964414595.1 uncultured Rickettsiales bacterium | reverse complement strand
CTGATACAGCTCGCGGCGGTCAAGGCGACGATATCATTAACTATTCTAGCGCAACGGCTGCTTCCTCTGGTGTGCGTCTGTTCGGTGATGCTGGTAATGATACCATCACGGCGAGCAACAACGCTGCAACCGGCTTCGTTATTGAAGGCGGTGAAGGTACGGACAGCATCGTTGGCGGCGCAGGCGCTGAGTCGATTCTCGGTGGCGCAGGCAGCGATACGATTGGTGACGGCGCTCTCGCTGACACGATTCGTGGTGGCCAAGGCGGCGATTCTATCACACTCGCAGTAGGTGATGCGGTTGCTGACCTCGCTTATGGTGACCTCGGCGACGATACGATTGCCATCGCAGCGGGTGACTCCGGCGCGGACACGATTTTCGGCGGCCAAGGTAACGATTCGATCAACGTCTCCGTTGCGACAACGGGCGTGAACGTAAGCGGCGACCTCGGTGATGACACGATCCTCGTGAGCGTAAACGGCGGTACGGAAGGTAGCCATACGGTTTCCGGTGGCGGCGGTTCCGATACATTCACTGTTTACCTGGACAACGGTGGTAACAACCAAACCTACTACATCTCTGACTTCGTAGCTGGCACGGATTCTATCGCGCTGACCACGGACGATTTGGATGCAAGCGACCTCGCTCTCACGAACGCTATTGCTTCGCTCACTTCTTCCACGCTGATTCTGGAAGATGATGCTACGGGCGGTGCTTCGAACGACGAGCGTTTGGAAATCACGACCTCTGGCTCCGGCACCATCACGGTGACCGATGCGGCGGGTACGGATACCAGCTACATCGCATTCAACAACACTTCTACGGGCGTTTCGCTGACGGGCGGCACGGGTGATGACCTGTTCCTCTCGCTTGAAGCAGGCGATACCATCACCACCGGCGACGGTGCTGATTTCGGTAGCCTCGGCGCAGGTAACGATGTTGTTATCCAAAACACCACGGGCACCGATACGGTGATCGCGGGTACGGGTGATGACACGCTGACCATCGCTGGCACCACGCAAGTTTCGCTGGATGGCGGTGCTGCGGCTGGTACTGGCGGTCATGCTGGTTTCGAATCCATCGGTTTCAGCGGTACGGGCACTCGCAGCATTAACTTCGCAGCAACTTATGTAACTGCGGGTGACATTGCTGCAACCGATACGGTGACCATCAATGGTGCTAGTTATGCAAGCGCAATCACGATTGCAGACGGTGCAGACGCTGGTGTTAAACTCAACATTACCGGTGGCTCTTCGGGCGATAATATCGTGCTGAACGCTATCACCACTTCCGTAACAATCGTTGGTGGCGACGGTGGCGATACCATCACCTCGAACAGCGCAGCTGACAGCCTTGATGGCGGTGCTGGTGCTGACACGCTCACTTCAGGTGCCGATGCTGATACGGTTTCCGGTGGCGACAGCGCTGACAGCATTGACGCAGGTGCAGGCATTGACTCCGTTTCCGGTGGCGCAGGCTCTGACACTATTCTTGGTGGCACAGGTGCTGACACACTCTCCGGTGGCGATGGTGCTGACTACTACTACTACACCGATGACGATCAGGACGATGTGATCGCAGCTGCTGATTTCACCATCAGCTTAGACGTGATCGCGCTCAGCGGTACCGACGCCATCTTCGCAGGTGGTACGGAGTTCAAAGACTCCAACGGTGCAACCGACATCACCACGCTCGCAGCGGGTGTTGTGACGGTGTTCGACGTGGCACGTAACGGTGGTACGGTTGATGCAACTGCAGCTGATAACGAAGTGATTAAACTCACCGACGTTACGCAAAGCACGTTCGCAAACGCTATCGGTACGACCGAAATCACGGTTTCGAACCTTGGTACGGACGTCATCGCGCTGGTTTGGTACGATCTCACCAACGGCCAGGCAGTTATCGGCCATGTGGTTGAAGGTTCTGGTACAGACAACGCAGTTGATGCGGCTGACGCGTTCACGGAAATTACCCGTGTGACGATGTCGACCACCGACTACGCGAACCTCGATACAGATAACTTCGCGTTCCTTGCTTAATCGAACGTAAGTTTGAAACAACTAGGGCGGCTCGAAAGGGCCGCCCTTTTTGTTTGTCTCAATTCTACTAGAATGGCCAACTTGCTTGCGTTTTCTGCGCTGCGATGCGCACGTACGTTAGGAGTACGCTTGCGCTTCGCTGCTCGAAATCGCGGCGCATTTGTCTCATTCTAGCGAATTGCTTACAGCCGATGACTCTGTAAAACATATTTACCGCTCTTCCCTATACCTTATCCTCTTAAAACACGCTAAAATCCCCTAATGGAATTGGTGAGACAGCATTTCTGGCCGCGGGTACAGCGGTTTTTTCTGCCGCGCGTGAAAGCGGGCGTACGCGTTGGTACGCTTTTGCGGGCGGCGGCGTTTGTCACGATTCCCGCCGTGATGGTGTTAGCCATCGGCATGCTTTATGGCTTTATCGGCTGGGAATTCGCGCTTTTCGCGCTGATGGCGATTTTTCTGATTTCCCTGCTGTTAGTATTACCCTATGTGGCGAATCTCGCCGCGCTGACCGGCTATGTGAAAACGCTCGCCGCCGATAAAAATGCGGAGGCGCCGGATCTTTCGTTCCTCAATAACGTTGAAGAACTTTCGGGCGCGGTGGCCAAGCTTCATGAGAGCTGGGATAAGCGCCGAAAACTGCTCGAGGCGATGGTTTCGGAGAGTAAAATTCTTATCGATAGTTTGCCGGACGCATTAATTATGCTGGATGATCGCGGGACTATCGTGCGCACGAATTCCACGGCGAAACTTCTCTTCGGCGGCTTGCATTTCAAAGAGAAAATGCAGCTGATTATTGACGATCCGAAAGTGAAAGAGCTGATTGCTGAAGTGGATGCGAGCAAACGCGGCAAAACGATTGAATACACGCTGCCGGAGCTGAATAAAGAATATCTGATGCGCGTGGAGAAATTCCCCACTTATTCGCCGGGCGGAATTTCGGTGATTATGGCGATGCACGAGGTGACGGAACTCAAGCGCACCGAGCAGATGTTCGCGGATTTCGTGGCGAATGCAAGCCATGAGATTCGCACGCCGCTGACCTCGATTAAGGGTTTTATCGAAACGCTGGCGACTACGGCTAAAGGCGACCCGAAGGCGCTGGATATGTTCCTACCCATCATGACCGAGCAAGCGGAGCGCATGAATAGTCTGGTGAAGGATTTGCTCTCGCTTTCGGAGATTGAGCGCAATGTGTCCACCGCGCCGACGGATGAGGTGAATATCCGCAAGATTCTCGAGGAATCCTGCGGCCATAACCAATGGGGCGCGCAGGAGCGCGGCATGCATCTGGATTTGTTCGTGGCGGACGATATTCCGTTCCTGATTGGCGATAAAAACGAGCTGGTGCGCGTGTTTGATAACCTTATCAGCAACGCGGTGAAATACGGCAAAAAGGAAAGCACGGTGGTGATTACCGCGCGCAAAGTGCTGACTGGTCTGCCGCGCGAAATATTGCTCGCCAATCGAGGCTCGGCGGTAGCGGTTTCGGTGGCGGATCAGGGCGAGGGCATCCCGGCGGACGAATTGCCGCGGCTGGCCGAGCGCTTCTATCGCGCGAAAGCCGCGCGGAGTAAGAAAATCAGCGGTACAGGGCTTGGTCTCGCGATTGTGAAACGGATTTTAGACCGCCATCATGGCACGATGATTATTGAGAGTGACGTGGGCAAGGGAAGTACGTTTACGGTCTATTTGCCGATTTGATGACGCGCCAGGCTGGCCAACTTGCTTGCATTTTTACGCTTCCGGTGCTCACGTACATCAAAAGTACGCTGCGCTCCGGTTCCTAAAAATCCTGCGCATTTGGCGCACTCTGGCGCGTCATGAAGATTGAATCTCGGTCTGGGAGCCTGTAAAACCAACCCATGTGGTGGTTTGCGGCTATAATTTTAGTAATTCTTCTGCTCGCAGGCGCAAGTATGAAAGCGCTATGGAGTAGCAATCTCCGTAAACGCCGCAAAATCGAACGCGTGATGGGCTGGAGCCTCAAAATCGCCGCCGGGCTTTCCATCGCCATTACCATCGCCATTATTCTTTCCATGTTGTTCGAAGCCTGGCGATTTTTCGGCATGGTTTCGTGGCACGAATTTTTGTTCGGCCTAAAGTGGAGCCCGCAAATCGCGCTGCGCGTAGACCAAGCCGGCTCGTCGGGCGCATTCGGCGCGGTGCCGGTGTTCCTCGGTACGTTGATGATTACCTTTATCGCGATGCTCGTCGCGGTGCCGCTTGGGTTGCTTTCGGCGATTTATCTTTCCGAATATGCGGCGCCGCGTATTCGCAATGTGATGAAGCCGGTGCTTGAAATGCTCGCCGGTGTGCCAACGGTGGTGTATGGCTATTTCGCGGCGATTACGGTCGCGCCGTTGATACGCGCGGCGGGTGCGTCGCTTGGCCTTGAAGTGGATGCGCAAAGCGCGCTGGCCGCGGGTTTGGTGATGGGCGTGATGATTATTCCGTTCGTGTTATCGCTTTCCGACGATGTGATGAAAGCCGTGCCGCAGGGCTTACGCGATGCGTCGCTTGGGCTGGGTGCCACGAAATCCGAAACGATAAAACAGGTGGTGATTCCCGCCGCGCTGCCAGGCATCGCGGGCGCGGTGTTGCTCGCCGTTTCGCGCGCCATTGGCGAAACCATGATTGTGGTGATGGCGGCAGGTTTGGCGGCGAATTTAAGCGCAAATCCGCTCGAAGCGATGACGACAGTAACGGTGCAAATTGTGACGCTGCTTACCGGTGATCAGGAATTTGATAGCCCGAAAACATTGGCGAGTTTTGCACTCGGACTTACGCTTTTCGTGGTGACGTTATTATTAAATATTATGGCGCTTTGGTTGGTGCGGAAATACCGAGAGCGATATGATTGAAACGCTACTAGGCTGGCCATCTTGCTTGAAGTTTCTGCGTTGCGGTGCGCACGTACGCATAATGTACGCTTACGCTCCGCTACTCGAAACTTCTGCGCATCTGGCACAGCCTAGCGCGTTTTTAAAAGAAGGTTTTTATGCCAGATAATCTCGCCAAACGGCATTCGGCGGAGAAGCGCTTCAAGGCCTATGGCCTCGGTGCGCTGCTTTTGGCGGCGGGGTTTCTCGTATTTCTGCTCTATACGATTATCGCGCAGGGCTATAGCGCCTTCACGCAAACCGAGATTGCGCTTAACATTAGTTTTCCGGCGGAGATGGAGAGTTTCAATGGTACGGAAGCGGTGCGCGAATCGCTGAAAGCGCGTTTTCCCGAAGTTACGGAACCGCGCGACCGTCTCAAGCTTTACGGGCTTATCAGTAAATTTGCCGGTAATGCGTTGGCCGCTGACGCACGCGCGCATCCGGAATGGGCGGGTACGCAGCAAAGAATTTGGCTCACCGCCTCTTCCGACGCGGATATGTTGGCAAAGGGTAAAGCCGAAGCAACAGAAAAGGCCGCCTATTATCACGCGCTGAAGGAAGAAGGTGGTGTGCGCCGCGCGTTTAACCGCAATTTCTTCACACGCGCCGATTCGCGCGAGCCGGAACAAGCGGGGATTTTAGGTTCGTTGGTGGGCTCTTTGCTCACGGTGCTGGTGTGTTTACTGCTGGCGTTTCCGCTGGGGGTGATGGCGGCGATTTATCTGGAAGAATTTGCGCCGAAGAATAAATGGACCGATTTGATTGAGGTGAATATCAACAATCTTGCGGCGGTGCCCTCGATTGTGTTCGGTTTGCTGGGGCTTGCGATTTATCTGCAATTCTTCGGGTTGCCGCGGTCTGCTTCTCTGGTGGGTGGCCTGACGTTGGCGCTTTTGGTGTTGCCGACGATTGTGATTGCGGCGCGCACCTCGCTGAAAGCCGTGCCGCCTTCGATACGCGATGCGGCGCGCGGGCTTGGCGCCTCGCCGATGCAGGTGACGTTTCATCATGTGGTGCCGCTCGCCATGCCGGGGATTATGACGGGGACGATTCTCGCCGTGGCGCGGGCTTTAGGCGAAACCGCGCCGCTTATCATGATTGGGATGGTGGCGTTTGTGGCCGATGTGCCGCGTCATGCGCTCGACCCGGCGACGGTAATGCCGGTGCAGATTTATCTGTGGAGCGATAGCCCGGAAATGGGTTTCCGCGAGCGTACCTCGGCGGCGATATTGGTACTGCTTGGAATACTTTTGGTGTTTAACGGAATTGCAGCTTACATTCGGAAAAAATATGAAAAGACGTGGTAAAATTCTACTGGCGAATTTGGGTTTATTTCTGTTGGTAAGTGCCTGCGCGCATCCGGAACGGCTGACGAGCGAAAATCTCTATGAAAAACTGAATCTGCGCTCGTTCTACTCCAGTTTTACGCCGAGCCTGAAAGAAAATTGCCATAGTTACTTAAGCGATTATTTCAAACGCAAAGATAACGCCGAAACGCGCCTCGACCCGGCCTGGCTCACCATTGAAACCGACGATTGGAGTTACCGTTTCCAGATGGTTTCCGATACGCCGCCGACCGTCGCGTTTGAAGATATGGCCAAATACGGCAATTACCATACGCGCGGTTTACTACGCCTGAATTACGATGCGAAAAAGGAAGAGTGGTCCGTCGGGCGTTATGAGCCGACTTATAGTTCGGCGGAGGAAAAGTCGGTCTATAATTTACCGCCGGAACAGTGGACAGAAGTGCCGTTTTATTGCAATAAAAGCTGGTGGAAAAAATGATGAAACTCTACTGGGCTTGCCGCCTAGCGGCAAATTCTGCGCTTCCGGTGCTCATGTACGATTATGTACACTCCGCTTCCGGTTCTCGAATTCGCTCGCTATGCGGCGTAAGCCCAGCGAGTTTGAGAGAGACGCGCCCATGACCTACGCACCGCGCATGGAAACCAAAAATTTAAACCTCTGGTATGGCCAGAAGCGGGCGTTGTTTGATGTATCGATTCCTGTCGCCGATAAACACGTGACGGCGCTCATCGGCCCTTCCGGCTGCGGAAAATCGACGTTTTTGCGCTGCCTGAATCGCATGAACGATACGATTGAAAATATCCGCATTGAGGGCCGCGTGCTGCTCGAAAATGCAAATATTTATGATGATACGATGGATGTGGTGCTGCTTCGCCGCCGTGTCGGCATGGTGTTTCAAAAACCGAATCCCTTTCCAAAATCCGTTTTTGATAATGTGGCCTATGGCCCGCGCATTCACGGGTTGGTGGCAGAAAAATCGGCGCTGGAAGAGCGCGTGCATAGTGCGCTCAAACGCGCGGGTTTGTGGAACGAAGTGAAGGATCGCCTGCAGGAGCCGGGTACGGCGCTTTCCGGCGGTCAGCAGCAGCGACTTTGCATTGCGCGCGCGATTGCGGTGGAGCCGGAAGTGATTCTGATGGATGAGCCGTGCAGCGCGCTGGACCCCATCGCCACCGGTATTATTGAAGAATTGATTCGCGAGCTGAAAACGAAATATACGATTGTGATTGTGACGCATTCGATGAGCCAGGCGCAGCGCGTTTCGGATAAAACGGCGTTTTTCCATCTCGGCAAAGTGGTGGAAATGGGCGAGACGATTCAGGTTTTCAGCGATCCGCGCGAGCAGCAGACGAAGGATTACATCACGGGCCGCTACGGCTGATGCACATTGATTCTTTTTGGTGATTTCTGCGCCGCGCCCGTAAATTTCGCTGGTTTTTAGGTGGCTTAGCTTATAAAATAGCCAAGTTATGGCCGATAAAACCATCAAGCCTCATATCCTGATCGCTGAAGATGAAGAGGCGATTATCACCATGCTTCAGTATAATCTGGAGCATCACGGTTTTAAGGTCTCCATTAGTAAAGACGGCGAGGAAGCGCTGGTGGCGATGAAAGAATCGCGGCCGGATGTCGTTCTGCTCGATTGGATGATGCCAAATAAATCCGGCATCGAAGTCTGCGAAGAAATGCGTCACACGGACGGACTACGCGAAATCCCGGTGATTATGCTCACTGCCCGCGGCGAGGAGAGTGATCGCGTGCAGGGTCTCGATAGCGGCGCCGATGATTATATGGTGAAGCCGTTTTCGCCGAACGAATTGGTGGCGCGTATTAACGCGGTGCTACGCCGTACGCGCCCGGTTTTCAATAAGAAGAAGTTGGAATTTGAAGGCGTGAAAGTCGATATCGACACGCGCAAAGTGTTTTTCAAGGATAAGGAAATTCACCTGGGGCCGACCGAGTTTCGCCTGCTTGCCTATTTTATGGAGCGGCCGAACCATGTGATGACGCGCGAGCATCTGCTCGATGCGGTCTGGGGCTATGATATTTATGTGGAGTTGCGCACCGTGGATGTGCATATCCGCCGCCTGCGCCGCGCGCTTTCGGAGGCGCAAGCAGGGCTGGAAGAGATTATCAAAACCGTGCGTTCCGCCGGTTATATTCTGGAAAAATTGGCGTAAGCATTTTGAATTTTGCCCTCTACGGCGTCGCGCTGCGGACTCGCCGTGCTCGTGTACAATAAGAGTACAGTCCGCGCGGCTCGCCTTGCACTCCTTGTAGAGAATAAAATTGAAAATGCCTAAGTACAATGCTCAGACGTAAAAACTCCCCCTGCTTTCACAGGGGGAGTAAAAACAAAGTTTTTTGGTTTGCTGGTTATTTCTTCTCTAATTCGTAGCCGTAATTATAGAAGATATCGTGGATGGTGTTCGGCTGATACGTGAGGCCCTCGGCCGGCCAAACGCCATCAAAAAACGCATCCGACACATCGAGATTATCCTTGCCCTTTTGGTACGCATCAAAGACTACATAGGAAAGCTCGATATGCTGATCTTTCACATGTTCCACCATTGTTTTCAGCACCGAAAATACCTGTTCGTCCTGCGCGAGTAATTGTACGCCACGCGTGATTTCATCCAAATAATTCGCCAGCGCGATATTAATTTCTTCCGCCGGTGACGCATTTAGCGTGGTGCGCAGTTCCGATAAATTATCCTGATGGTCGATAGCGAAAAGCGCCTTAGATAAAATATCCTTCGCGCTGAAATTATATTCCGACATGTGTAACATTTTCCCCCCTAGATATGGAGCACATTGCTTTTGTCGCCTACTTTGTCACGCTGCGGACTCGCTGTGCTCATGTACTTCTTTGTACACTCCGCGCAGCTCGCCTTGCGTTCCGCGTATTCGAAAAAAAGCAATGCGCTCTTCTTCTGTAAGTCTTGGTGAGGCGCCCCCACAAGTGGCCGTATGGCCTGCTTGTTTTGCGGAGGGGCGCCTCTCTCCTCGACGATTCCCTAACCTTTTTCAGTCTAGTGTAAAAAGGTTAACAGAAGGTTAACAAGGCCTCTAAAAAGCCTGTTTTTCTGCGGGTTTCAACGAATTCACTTTGGTTTTTAACTAATTTCGGAAGACCAGAAATCACGCTTTGCGCGGCTTTTGCACTTTGCCGAGGTGATCTTTTAGGAAATAGAGCAGCAGCAGGCCCGGCAATGCCGCAAGTGCGGTGAGCGCGAAGAACGATAACCAGCCTAGCGCGTCGGCCAAATAGCCGGAGCTGGAAGAAAGAACCGTACGCCCGGTGACCGCGAGGGAGCTCAAAAGCGCGTATTGCGTGGCGGTGAATTCACGGTGGCAGAGCATACTGAGAAACGCGACGAACGCCGCGGAACCCATGCCGCCGGCGAGATTTTCAATCGCGACGGTCATGATGAGCACGCCGGGATCCGCGCCGACATACGCCTGCGCGACAAACATCAGGTTGGAAAGCATTTGCAGGATGCCGCAAATCCATAAAGCGCGCCAGATGCCCATTTGGTAGGCCATTACGCCGCCCAGGAAAATGCCGATATAGGTGGGGATTGGGCCGATGGTTTTGACGTAAAAACCAATCTGCGCTTTGGTGAAACCGAGATCGATGAGGAAGGGGTTTGTCATCACGCCGGCGAGCGCGTCGCCGAATTTGAAGAGGACGATGAAGACGAGTAACACCAGCCAGCTTTCGCGCTGCATGAAATTCGCAAAGGGATCGAGAACGGCTTTTTTCACCGTTTGCGTGAGCGTCGTGGATGTTTGTTTTTTACGCGTTTCTTTCGGTTCCTTCATGAAAAGCGTGGCGAGAATTGCGAGGCCAAACCAGGGCAGAATGAGTAGATAAGCCGTATGCCAGCCAACAAATTCAGCCAGGAAAAGCGTGACGCCGCCGGTGATATACATGCCCGCGCGATACCCATATTGCACTGCCGCGGCGCCGAGGCCTTGCTCGTGGTCTTTGAGAATTTCGACGCGGTACGCATCCACGGCGATATCCTGCGTGGCGGAAGTGAAAGCAAGCGCGAGCGCAAGCCAGACGACGGTTTCAATATCCGCAAGCGGGTCGATAGTGGCGAAGGAAGCAGTGAGCGCTATCAGCACAAGCTGCGTGAGCAGAATCCAACTGCGGCGGCGGCCAAGCCATTTATAGAGTAGCGGCAATTTGTAGTGATCGACAAACGGCGACCAGAGAAATTTAAACGTGTAAGGCGTTGCGACCAGTGCGAAGAGGCCGATGGTTTTGAGATCGATGCCCACATCGCGCATCCAGGTGAAAAGCGTGCTGGCCGTGAGCGCAAGCGGCAATCCGCTGGAAAAACCCAGCAGGATGATGACGAGTACGCGACGATCGAGATAGGCTTTGAAGGAATGGGAAAGGGCAGGCATGGCGCGCATGATAGCAGCAGGCATGCAGCAGTTCTAATTATTTATGGATTAGGATGGCGCTCGCTGCCCATTTTTTGGGCTTTTTCCAACAAGGCATCGCGAGCGAAACCCTCACCTTGTTGCAATTTTTCCAGTTCGGCAGCAGAGAATTGCACGCCATAACGAAATAAATCTGTCGCATTATTAATGTTGCCCGCTATTGCTTTTTGTCCGCTGAAAAGTGCTGCGATCTGTTGCGATAATTTTTCATCTGTTACGGCAAGAGTGACTACGGCTTGCTTCTGAGAAGCGGAATAGCGGGTGGTACAACGCACTTTGTCTGTGACTTCGGCTGCCTCTAATACATCTTCCAACGTCGCAAGCGCAACGCGCTTATCCAAAAATTTCTGGAAAGGATGGTTTTCAGGATCATATTCTAATTTTGGGCCCTGAACATTGAACAAACGAAGCTGGAAATGTTGGCTTCCCTGCATTTCCTGCATATGCTGCTCGCGGCCTAAAAGTTTCAGCACATTGGTAATAGTGGCGATTTTAGAAGTAGGGTGACTGATTTTGAAACCAGCATCGATTGGCTCAACGGACATCGCACAAAATTCAAAATGCCCTTGTAACTCTTTGTACATTTTATCTATCGGTGCGTGCAGTGCGCGCAGATTGGTTACGTGCATTGCGGTAATTCCGTCGAGCACTATGGAGCTGCCAGATTGCTGCGTGCTGGTGCCCATCTGAGTGGCTTCGGGCGGTAGAATATTTTGTTCGCGCAAAAATTTTAGCAGCGCATTGACGTAACCGGTATTGTAGCCTGTCTTGGATTCTAAATCGGCGAAAATATTGATACGTAGAACTTCATTGCTAATAGCCGAACGCTGCGCGCCGATTTTATCACTCGGTACACCGAGATGAACCAGCAACTCCTTCAGCATTTCAAACTTTTCTTTATTCCCGGACATATCCAATTCCCGCTGTTACGCGCGCGCGATTTATAGTATTCTGATGGTATCAGGGGATTATTAAAACTTTATTAATATGCCGGATTTTCCGTGGATAGATTCCTACCCGAAAGGTGTGCGCTGGGATGCCGAGCTGCACCCCAGGCCGGTTGCGGAATTGTTGGCAAAGGCGGCGGAGCAATATGGTGCGCGCACGGCAATAGATTTTTTAGGAAAAACAATAAGTTATAACGATATGCACGCGCAGGTATGCCGCCTGGCGAAAGGGTTGCAGAATCTAGGGATCGAAAAGGGCAAGAAAATCGGGCTAATGCTGCCGAATGTTCCGGCTTACGCCTTAAGCTATTACGCGCTGCTCAAAATGGGCGCGGTGGTGGTGAATTTTAACCCGCTTTATTCGCCGCATGAGGTGCACCACCAGATTACCGATGCGGGAATTGATACAATTATCTCGCTCGATGTCACCACCTGTTACGACAAGCTGCAAGGAGTGATTGCGGAGGGGTTGCTCAAGCGCGTGATTGTTGTGAGTATGGCGGAGGAATTGCCAAAGCTGCAAAGTGTGCTCTTTCAGATTTTCAAACGGGGGACATTGGCAAAAATTCCACACAACGCCCAGCATATCGAATTTTCCAGCCTGTTTGAGAATGACGGCAAGCCTGCGCCTGTGAAGATTTCGCCGCGGGATACGGCGCTTTTGCAATATACCGGCGGAACGACCGGCGTGCCGAAAGCGGCCGAACTTTCGCACGCCAATATTTCGGTGAATACCGAGCAGAGTGCGCTATGGTTTTACGATATTAAACCGGGACTCGAAAAAATGCTCGGCGTGCTGCCGTTTTTTCATGCGTTTGCGAATATCACGGTGCTGAATTTCGCCGTGTATTACGGTTTGCAAATCATCATGCTGCCGCGTTTTGAAATCAAACAGCTGATGAAAACCATTGATAAAAAGAAGCCGGATTATATGCCCGGCGTGCCAACGATGTTTAACGCGATGCTGCATTATCCGGCGCGTGATAGGTATGATTTGCGCTCGATAAAAGCCTGTATTTCCGGCGGCGCGGCATTGCCGGTGGAAGTGAAAAAAGAATTTGAAGCGGTGACGGGTTGCGAGCTGATTGAAGGGTACGGCCTTACCGAAACATCGCCGGTGGCGAGCGCGAATCCCTATAAGGGCAAAAATAAAATTGGCTCGATTGGTTTGCCCTTTCCGCAAACCGAATTTCTCATCGAGGATATGGAAAATCGCGGCAGTTTTTTAGGTATCGGCGAAAAGCAGGTGGGCGAAATTTGCATCCGCGGGCCGCAAGTGATGAAGGGGTATTTTAATCGTCCGGACGAAACGCAGAAGGTGCTGAAGGATGGCATTTTGCGCACGGGTGATATTGGGTATATCGACGCGGAAGGCTATGTGTATGTGGTCGATCGCCTGAAGGATATGATTATTACGGGCGGCTATAATGTCTATCCGCGCAACGTGGAAGAAGTGCTGTATCAGCACCCGGATATTAAAGAAGCGGCGGTGATTGGCATTAAAGATGAGATGATGGGCGAAATCGTGAAGGCATTCGTTGTGCTTAAAGAGGGCAAGGTGCTCGGCGAGGCGGATGTGCGCGCGTTTCTCAAAGATAAACTGGTGAAATATGCTCAGCCGCGCAAAATCGAATTCATGGCGGCGCTGCCGAAAACGATGATTGGCAAAATTAATAAAAAGGAACTGCCCAGGTAAAAATTTATTTCGCCAGTACAGGATTGCGGCTGGCGCGTTCCCATTCCCACGCATCGCGCAAAATCATCTCGAGCGTGCTTCGCTCTGGATACCATTGCAGCGTTTCGAATGCGCGCGCGGCGTCGGCAATTACAATGCCCGGCTCGCCGCCGCGCCGCGGCTCGATGCTCACCGGGAGATTCACGCCGGTGACACGCTCAGCCACTTCAAGAATTTCTTTGAGCGAACTGCCTTCGCCGCTGCCCAGATTCAATGCGAGCGAGACATGCTCGTTGGAAATAATTTCGCCCGCGCGCACCAGCGCGTGCACCGCGTCATGCACATGCAGAATATCGCGCACGGCGGTGCCATCCGGGGTTTCGTAATCATCGCCACGAATTGGCATATGCGACAACGCGCCGGAAGCTACCGCCATAATTTCGCCGATAAGACCGTGTGGCGGCGGGGTGACGCCATCCAGCATCGTTACACCGGCGATCAGCGGCATACGCAGCACGGCATAACGCATACCATAAGCGCCTTCGTAATCGGGCAACGCTTCTTCAATAATTTTTTTGCTTAGCGATAACGCATCCAGCGGTGCGAAAATATGTTCCTCATCGATGGGCACATAAGCAGGTTCGCCGAATACGCCCAGCGTTGAAGGAAAAATAAATTTCCGCACGCCATGATCGCGCATCGCTTTAAGCAGCGTAAAAGTTGCGCTGACATTGTTTGCATAAATGCGATCAGGATCATTCGCGAGCGTGCCATCCGTTTCCGCAGCGAGATGGTAAACCGTATCGATCGCATACACGCTGAATACATTATGCAACGTTTCGGCATTTCCAACATCGCCGCCGATATGAATTTGGTGAGGGGAAATGGTTTGGGTTTTGATGGTGCGATCGAGAAGAATATAGGGCTTATCATCGCGCGAAAGCCATGCCGCCAGGTGAAGGCCGATATAACCTGCGCCGCCCGTAATCAGCGCGTAATGCGGTTGCGATTTTGTGGTGGTGCGTTTCATGTGCGCGAGTGTACCTTTACCGAGGCGGAAAGGTCAACGATGCCGATATCGCTTGCTTCGGCAAGACGATGCACTTTGAACATCAGTGCGTCGTTAATGCGCGTGACGGGCATGCGCTCACCTTCGATAACCGCCGAGCAGGCAACCGTAACGAAATAAGTTTCGGGCATGAGCGCACAGGTGAAGGGGAAAGAAACTTCGTAGCGACTGCCCGCCTTCACGCGCGCAAAACGCTTATCTTCGTTTGCCGTATTATGGCCAGCAACCAACACGCCGCTGGTGTTGGTGATACGAAAATTGAAGCGCACTTCTTCAAAAGCGCGAGTGAATTTAACGGCAAAGCGCACCGCATATTTTTTGTGCGGTGTGAGTATGTTTATTTTTTTGCCGCGATGATCTACGACGCAAGGGGCAAGAATTTCGGCGCCGCCGCGGCCCAACACCTGGCGGCTTTCCGGAATCATATTTTTTGAAGCGGTGATAGCTTTCTGCGGCGCATTCGGTGCCGTGAGAATTTCTTTGCGAATTGCTGCCTGCTTTTCTTTCGGCGCGAACAAAAGCCTGTGGTAATGTCCAATCACATCTTTTGGCGCGCCTTGCATCAGCAGCTCACCAGCATCCATTAAAAATGCGCGGTTGCAGAGTTCGAGAATGGTATTGGGTGCGTGCGAAACGAAGAGAATCGTGGTGCCACGCGCCTGTAATTCACGCATGCGGCTGAAACATTTACGCTGAAAGCGTTCGTCGCCCACGGCGAGCGCTTCATCGACGATGAGGATATCCGGCTCGCTGGCAATCGCGACAGCAAAGGCAAGGCGTACATACATGCCGCTCGAATAGGTTTTGACGGGCTGTTTGATATGTTCACCAATGCCAGCAAACGCGATGATGCCCGCATGCTTGCGCTTGAGTTCGGCGCGCGTCATACCTTGTAAGGTGGCGGCAAGTGTGATGTTTTCTTCGCCGGTGAATTCGGGATTAAAACCTGCGCCGAGTTCAAGCAATGCGGCGATGCGTCCTTGAGTGGTGACGCTGCCGCGCGTGGGCGCGAGTGTACCGCAGACAAGCTGCAATAAGGTCGATTTTCCGGAACCATTGCGGCCAATGATGCCTATCGACTCACCGCGTTTGATCGAAAAATTCACGCCTTTCAGTGCATCAAAACTTGCAAAGAACTGACGCTTGCGAAACAGCATTTGTAGCAAGCGGTGATGCGGGCGCGTAAACAGCGCGTAACTTTTGGCAAGACCTTGCGCCTGAATCATGGTTGTATCAGAGGACATCGGCAAAGCCCCTCTTGGTGAGGCGGAAGAAGCTGTAACCACCCACAGCTATGACACTGGAAACAGCCACAAACAGCAGCGATGCCTCTAACGAAGGCAGCGTGCCGGTGAGTGCCAAACCGCGAAGCGTATCGGTGACAAAAGACAGCGGGTTGAGATAAATGAAGGGACGAATCGATTCCGGCAAACGTTCCGCGGGATAAAGAATGGTGCTGAAAAAAAGCAACAATGTTCCGACCATACCAATGATATGCGGCAAATCGCGGATATAGACGCCGAGCGCCGCGGCGAACCAGCCCAAGCCTAAGGTCATGACGTAAAAAGGCAGAATGAGAAGTGGAATATAGAGACAGGTGAGATGTGTTTGAGGCCATAGAATAAGAATCGCCACAAGGTAAATCGCCAGACCTATAAGAAGCTGAAAGAGATTCGCTGTAACCGAAGCGGGCACTAATACGCCGAGCGGAAATACCACTTTTTTCACAAAATTCGCATTTTCAATCATGATGGTGGAGGCGCTGCGAAGTGCTTCCAAAAAAAACGCATGCAAAATGAGCCCGCCAAACAACATGAGCGAGAAGCCGGAGCGGCTTTCAATTTCCGTGTTCCAGCGCGCCTGAAACACGATGCTGAAAACAAACGTGAAAATCACCAGCATCAGCAGAGGATTAAGCAGCGGCCAAAGCAGGCCAAGCAAGGTGCCGCGGTAGCGTTGCGTGATATAGCGTTTGGTCAGTTGCAGAAAAAGATACATGTTCACGAGGCTCGTGTTGCATCACAGCCTAGCGCATTTTACGGATTTGGCTACAAAATCGTGAGAGCTTAGGCCGCTTTTGCCCGCGCGCCCGCTTCAAGGGCCAGCAAATGGCGCTTTTTTTCCAACCCGCCGGAAAAACCGGTGAGAGAGCCATTTGCCCCTATCACACGGTGGCAGGGAATGATGATACCGAGTGGATTTGCGCCAATTGCCTGCGCTACGGCGCGCACCGCTTCAGGTTTACCCACCGCTTCGGCAATTTGTTTATAACTGCGCGTTTGACCATAAGGAATGGTAAGGAGTGCTTGCCATACGGATTTTTGAAAGGCTGTGCCTTTCAATTTTTCCACCGCAAACGGCAGTGAAAATTCTTTGCGAGTGCCGCGGAAATATTCCCGCAACTGCTCCGCCGCGCGCAAGGCGGCGAGCGAAACCGTGTGCGTTTCCTTGTCGCCAAAATCCAACGCAGAAATAAAACCATTCTGTGCGGAAAGACTCAATGTGCCGATAGGCGAAACGAAGCGCATTAGTATTTTACCGAGCAGCCGTAAGAGGAAGTGGCCTGAACTTCCGGAACGGTGCCGTTGTTGAGCGCGGTGATGGCGTCTTTGACGTAATTGCGTGCGGTAGGCACATCTTCTTTATCTGCACTCGACTTATCGTCAATCGCCCCCATGTACGCAACGGCGCCTGCTTTGTCGATTACAAAGAGATGCGGCGTGGTTTTAGCGCCGTATAATTTTCCGATGCTGCCCGTGGGATCAAGTAGCACATGGTTAGCGGCGGATTTTTCGGATGCGGTATTGGCAATCGCCTCTTCTGCCGTCAGATAGCCTTGTTTATCTTTCGCTGACGAGTTGATATTCAGCCATACTGCGCCGCTTTCTTTCGCCCAGGTCTGCAGCGATTGCATATTACCCGTATCGTAGTGTTTGCGTACAAACGGGCAGTCTTTGTTATACCATTCCAGCACTACGATTTTGCCCTTGAGTTTGGAAAGCTGAACGGTGTTGCCTTCAATATCCGTTGCAAGAAATTCCGGTGCGGGTGCGCCCACCTTCACTTCCGCGTGGGCGGTAAAAGCGGCAAAAAGAATCGCGCATGCGAGTAAAAATTTTTTCATAAAGCCTCCGTTTCAAAATAGGTCTAGCCCGGGAAAAGCGCAGATGCAAATTAGATCTGTGCTCATTAAAATGGTCGCTCCGCCGATGCACGGCGCCTGCACAAAATTATAGCTGACCGAGATTGATCACTTTACGCGGATTGAGGGCATCGCGCACCGCTTCGCCGACGAAAATCAGCAGCGAGAGCATAAGGGCGAGAATGAAGAAACCTGTGATACCGAGCCACGGCGCGGTGAGATTATTTTTGCCCTGCGCGAGTAATTCTCCGAGCGACGGCGAACCCGGCGGCAGGCCGAAACCTAGGAAATCGAGCGACGTTAACGTGGTAATCGCACCATTCAAAATAAAGGGCAGGAAAGTGAGCGCCGCAATCGTTGCGTTGGGCAGAATGTGGCGGAAGATAATCACCGGCTCACGCACGCCGAGCGCCCGCGCGGCGCGAACATATTCCTGTTTACGCGCTTTCAAAAATTCCGCGCGTACGACGCCGACCAGCGAGGTCCAGCTCACGAGTAGCATGATGAGCAGCAGCCAGGCGAAACTCGGCTCAACGAAACTTGCCATAATAATAAGCAGGTAAAGCACCGGCATGCCGTTCCAAATTTCAATAAAACGCTGGAACAGCAAATCAATCCAGCCGCCGAAATAGCCCTGAATCGCACCCGCGAAAATGCCCACGATGCTGGCAAGAATAGTAAGCGCAAGGCCGAAAAGCACCGAAATGCGGAAGCCGTAAATCAGGCGCGCAAGCACATCGCGCCCTTGATCATCTGTACCCAGCGGATTCGAGAAAGAAGGCGCAGAAGGCGCGGGTTCAGGCAAATCATATTGAATGGTTTGGTAGCTGTAAGGAATCAGCGGCCACACAATCCACCCACCCTGGTTGCGCACCAAATCATGAAAATACGGGTCACGGAAATCGGCCTCGGTTTCAAACTGCCCGCCGAAATCGGTTTCGGCATAGGAGGAGAAAACGGGGAAATAAAATTGGTTATTCAGGCGAATCAAGATCGGCTTATCGTTGGCAATTAGCTCGGCAAAAAGCGACAATAAAAACAGCGTGAGAAAAATCCACAACGCGATATAGCCACGCCGATTCGCCTTAAAGCGATGCCAGCGACGACGGCCAATGGGAGTAAGCTTGAACATGCGCCTATATTAGGTGAGACGGAGCCAGTGGCAAGTGGCAAGTTAGTTACAGCCCTACCAAATTGCGCGCAAACTGATCAGGGTCGAAAGGTTGGAGATCGTCGATTTTTTCACCCACACCGATGGCGTAAATGGGTAATTTGAACGTATCTGCCAGCGCGACGACGACGCCTGCCTTGGCGCTGCCGTCGAGTTTGGTGACGATAAGGCCGGTGATGGCAACCATTTCCTTAAAGGTTTCTACCTGACTATGCGCGTTTTGCCCCGTGGTGGCATCCAGAATCAAGAGTGTATGTTGTGGCGCTGTTTCATCCAGTTTCGTGAGTACACGGCGGATTTTTTTTAGCTCTTCCATCAACCCGGTTTTATTTTGCAAACGACCGGCGGTATCGAGGATAAGGATATCCATTTGTTCGGCCTTCGCGCGCTCGAGGGCCTGATGCGCAACGCTTGCCGGATCGCTGTTAGTAGGGCCGGTGACCACTGGCGCGTTGTTGCGCTCACCCCAAATTTGCAACTGCTCCACGGCTGCCGCGCGGAACGTATCGCAGGCCGCAAGCATCACGGATTTTCCCTGCGCTTTGAACTGCGCAGCGAGTTTACCGATGGTGGTGGTTTTGCCGTTACCGTTTACGCCCACGACAAGGATAGTGGCTGGTTTTGGAGAATCTGTTGTAAGTGTTTGCGCAACGGGTTTCAGGATGGTTGCGATTGCTTCCGCGAGGGATTGTTTAATTTCTTCATCGCTTACTTCCTTGCCGAATTTTTGGCGGCGGAAATTTTCGATAATCTGCGCGGATGTTGCGACACCCAGATCGCAACTGATCAACAGATCCTCCAGTTCGGCAAGCACCGTATCATCCAGCTTGCGCTTATGGATGATGCTGGCGATGCCCTCGCTGATTTTGGCGGTGGATTTGGTAAGCCCCGCCTTAAGACGTGAGAAAAATGACATAGGCCTGAATATGCAGTACTAATGCCTGGGATGCAATTTGTTAAAATAGTGGTGCCACGGCCTTTTGAAGCGGCTTTTGACTATGCGTGCGAGCAGGCGCCGCCGCTGGGTAGTGTGGTGCGTGTGCCTTTCGGCCGGGAGACGATCGCGGGGGTGGTTTGGGCTTATGCAGAAAAACCCGATATTGCCGCCGAAAAAGTGAAGCAGATTGTCTCGGTTTCCACACAGCCGGCGTTTTCTCAAGGGTTTCGCGCCTATTTGGAATGGGTGGCAGAATATACACTGACGCCGCTCGGCAGTGTGGTTGCGATGGCAATGCCGATGCAAAAAGCGGAAGGGCAAAAAATCCGCAAAGCAGAGGAAGAGCGATCATCGATGATCGAATATCGCTTATCGGAAGATCAAAAAAAGGCCGCGGAGAAACTCATCGCGGCAGTGAAGGATAAAAAATTTAGTGTGACGTTGCTGGAAGGTGTGACGGGTTCGGGAAAAACCGAAGTGTATCTGGCCGCGATACGCGAAGTGTTGCAACGCGGTGGGCAGGCATTGGTAATGGTGCCAGAAATTATTTTAACGACGCAGCTTATCGATCGGTTTGCGAAGCAGCTGGGTGTAAAGCCAACCTTATGGCATAGCGGGTTAACGCCGGCGAAACGGCGCGATCATTATGCGGCGATTACATCGGGCGAAGCGAAGCTGGTGCTCGGCGCGCGTTCGGCGCTTTTTTTGCCCTACCCCTATTTGGAGCTTATCGTTGTCGATGAGGAACATGAGAGTGGTTATAAACAGGAAGATGGTGTGCTGTATCACGCGCGCGATATGGCAGTGGCGCGCGGGCATCATGAAGCCTTTGCGGTGGTGCTTGCCTCTGCGACGCCATCACTGGAAACATTGGTGAATGTTGAGCGAGGTAAATATGCGAAAGTGCATTTGCCCGAGCGTCACGGCGACGCGCAATTACCAAAAGTGGAGCTCATTGATATGCGCGTGGAGCCGATGGACGCGCAGCATTTTCTTTCACCCTCGCTGAAACAGGCGCTCACCGATCATCTCGCGCGGCAGGAACAAGCATTGTTATATTTGAACCGGCGCGGCTATGCTCCGCTCACTTTGTGCAGAAAATGCGGCCACCGTATGCAATGCCCGCAATGTTCAACCTGGCTGGTGCGCCATCGCTCGGCAGAAAAATTATTATGTCATCATTGCGGGCACCAGATGCGCGCGCCGAAAGAATGTCCCGACTGCCATGCGGAGGAAAGTATGGCAGCGTGTGGCCCAGGTGTGGAGCGTATCGCCGAGGAAGTGCAGGAGGCTTTTCCCGAAGCGCGCACGCTGGTGCTTTCGAGCGATCTGATCGCCACGCCGAAAATGGCCGAAGAGGCGATAAAAAAAATTACCCAGCATGAAGTGGATATTTTGATTGGTACACAGATGGTGGCAAAAGGTCACCACTTTCCGCAGTTGACGCTGGTGGGCATTGTGGATGCAGATTTAGGACTTGAAGGCGGTGATTTACGGGCCGCGGAAAAAACATACCAGCTTTTACATCAGGTGGCCGGGCGTGCTGGGCGTGCGGAAAAACCAGGTAAAGTGATGATACAGACGTATCAGTCGGAGCATCCCGTGATGCAGGCGATTAAAAAACACGATCGCGCACGACTGATGGAAATTGAACATAGTGTGCGAGAAGAAGGGGAGTTGCCGCCCTTTGGGAGGCTTGCGAGCATTATTCTTTCCGGCAAATCGGCTTCGCAGGTGGAGCAATTTGCGCGGCAACTGGTGCAACATGCACCTCAGATGCAAGGTTTTGATGTGTTGGGCCCAGCACCCGCGCCGATTTACCAATTACGTGGCCATTATCGCTATCGGCTTATTGTTAAAGCGGGAAGAAAAAAGAATATGCAGGCTTATATAAAAAACTGGCTGACACACTTACGCGCGCCAAAACAGATGAAACTGCGCGTGGATATCGATCCTTATTCTTTTATGTGATTAGAAAGAATTGTTGCTTACTGGGCGGCCAAGCAGCTGGGCGGTGAAAGCTTCCGTCGTATTTTCAAACAGATTGAGTGCCATCGCTTCTGCGCGGAGGCGTCGCACATCGCGGTTTGGGAATTGGTTACGAATAGGAGCGAGCTCTGCATCTGTAAACGGTGCGAATGTCAGTGTCAGGTAAAAACGGCCATGCGCCTGGCGAGGTACAAACAGGCCCGAAAGCGGAATGCCGCGGAACCAGTCTTCCCAGCCATGCCGGATAGCGCTGATTTGATAACTCACGCGATTTTTATAACGCTCGGCTTTTTCTCTAAGCTTATCGCTGAGAATGAGACGAAACTGATCCAGATCGCCTGTAGAAGCGGCGAGCTTCAGGCCTTCCTGCGCGGCAAGCGCGGCAGCACCGATGCCGATACTTGCTACCGCTTCGCCCAACGCGCCGAAGGCCGCCGTGCCAATGGCCATGGGCAGAAAACTGGTGCTGAGCAAGTTATGACGCAAGGGCGTGGCGCCTGTAATTTCATACTGCACCATGATGTTGCCGGTATCGCTGGTGATAGATTGTTTTGCGACGCAAGTGAGCTCCCACGGGCCGTTGCCGCGGCATAAAATACGGGGCTCTACTGCGTGAATCTTCATGTACCTTGCCTCCTCCCATAGAAGCATTGGTTTCATCTTAATATTAATTTTATTAAAAAATCGTTAATAACGCAAGGGGGAATAGAAGATGATTAGGGCTGCAAAAACAGTAAAAAAGCTAAGTAGCTCATAACGAAGACTATTCCGCGCCGAGATATTCCAGGCGATCCTTAATAAAATAATGCATGAAATTAATATCGCCCTCGCTGAGCTTATCTTTTTCATCCAGCAAGCTTTTGATGATGAAATAAGCCGCCTCTTTTTCGCCCATTTGCTCATGAATAAAAGCGGGCATTTGCTTCGTCCATAGCGGGATATGCTCGCCCTGGGCCGAGGCAAGCTTATAGGCGAGTTCCAGCGCGCGCGCTTTATCTTCCAGCTTGTGATTGGCGATATAAACCGCCTGACCCAGCCACCACCAATTTTTATTAATATCGCGCGAGGCATAACTATCGAGGTAATCGACCACATAACGCGCGTCCGGATGGTATTGCGTTTGGCCGAAATAATAGCCGGCGAGCGATGGCACAAAGCTAGATTGACTATCCAGCGTATCAAGCAGATCGAACCAGCGTTTCAGCTCGACAAAATCGTAATCTTTAAGGGGTGTGACGCGGCCAAACGTATCGCCCGCGTTTTGCAGACGAAAGGCGAGGATGCGGAAATAAAGTTGCTCGTCGCCAAGCGAAGCTGCCTTCACGCCGTTTTCTGTTGGAACATCGGGCACGATGGCCATGTTCGGACGGTATTCTTTTACCGACACCCAGAACGCCGCCTGGATAAGAAGAACGAACAGAAAAATGCGGAGTAAAAATTTTTCGCGTTTAATGCTGCTGACTGCAATAGCCATATCAGAACTGCCGGCGGCGGAAATCGATAAGCGTCATCATGAGTAACAGCGGCACATAAATTGCCGCCTGAATGGGGTATATCCAATAACTGCGATCGCCAAGCAGGCCATAAATCAGCCAATCGGTTTTTGCAAACAGATCAAGACGCGGTATCACCATCGCTACTAACGCGAGCGCCGATTCGGTGAGCGTATTCCACTCAAAGCCGCTGAAAGAACCGGGCTTATCAATTACCGCGATGAAAAAACCCATCAGGCGCGAGGCAAGGTAAAATCCGAACGAGGTAAGCACCGCAATCACTGCGCTTTTGAATAGAAACGCTGCGGAAAGCGCAAATGCAATGACGATAAAGGCTTCAAGCAGAAGGCTGGTGGCCCACAGCGCCCACCCCAGCATTTCAAGCGTGAAGAAAATCATCAGAATGAGTTGTAGCGTGATGACAAGAATGGTGGCGAGCGCACAAAAGCCCAGCCAATACGCCAGCACAAAACGTGTGCGTGAAATAGGGCGCGAAAGCATCACTTCAATTTCACGGTTTTCAAAGGAACGGCGAATATGAAAACATACGAAAAGAATGAGCCCAATCATCAAAATGGCGCGTGAGACGCCGGCTGAAAGCGCCAGCGAAAAATATTGCTGTTCGACGAGCGAAGTGGAGCCAAAAAAAAGCGAGAGGCCGGTGGTAATCAAAATCGCGGTCAGCAAACCGACGAAAAGCCAATCACGCGAAGCAGAGAGAAGAACATAAAGAATGGTGGTACGCATCTCTGTGGCTCACAAAAAAGTTTTTACGGTCGGTTGGGACACAGACATTAGAAAGCGAGCGGTTGTGCGTCGGTGGTGAATTTGCGGTAGAATTGCTTATCGCGCGTGCTCACACCATAAGGCGGCACGATGGTCGCCTTGATGAAAATGACGGTTTCAAAAATGCCATCCTGGCTATCGGTGTTACGCTGCGTTTGCTTAAACAGATTCCCTGCGTACGGCACATCGGCGAGGCCCGGAATACCGGTTTCGCTGCTGGTGGAGCGTTCGGAAATTAGACCGCCAATCACCATTACCTGACCGCTTTTCACGCGCAAGACAGAATCAAGCTCGCGCACTTCTACTTCCGGATATTGGCTTTGGATAGAGGCAGGCAGATTATTGCGTGCGCGAATAATTTCAATTGCGGGATCCAATTTGATATTCACCAGGCGCGAAATCGTCGGGCGAATATTCATCGTGACTTCGTTTTTGGTAAGGTCGATAGAAGGCTGAAGCGTGAGAATCACGCCGATCGGTACAGTGTTTGGTTGGGTTGTGATGGTCAAACGCTCTCTATTGCTTCCACTATTATTTTCCTGCTGCTCTTCTTCAATTTGTGTTTTGAAATAGAGAAAATTTTGGGCGAAGGTTAGCACTGCTTGTTGGTTATTAGCGGCATTAATACGTGGACTTGATAGAGTGCGCGTGACGCCGAAATCCTGCAATAAACTGATAGCGGAAGAAATATCTAGGCCATCGATGCCGAAAAGTTCCTGGTTCGGGAAGGTGGCGGTAAG
>CAYPXJ010000023.1:0-26282 GCA_964414595.1 uncultured Rickettsiales bacterium | reverse complement strand
CTTCGCAGCCGTAGTTTTCCTTCAGCCAATGCAGGATGATGGAGGTATCCAGCCCGCCAGAGTAAGCGAGGACGATTTTTTTGATGTTTTTCTTGCTCATAAGGTGCCCTTATTAGCGTCAGGGCGGTGAAAAGTAAAGAAAGCCGATGGCTAATCGTCGCTCTTTTTGCCTTTTTTCGCGCGGGCCGAAGCTTTCACCATTTTGCTCTTTTTTTCATCCCACGTATAGGTGGTGACGATTGTTTTGGTGCCTGTGGTGACAACATCGCCATTATCCAGCTGAAGCACATCGAAACCTTTTTTGAGCGCTTCGGAAATCAAGGAAGAAGATTTGCGAATATATTCGGCGTTCGCCATTAAATCGCTGTCGTTTTTATTATTGGTGGCCATGCTGGGCAGGTCTTTAAGCATTTCTTTAAGCGTTGGCATATTTTTATCCTTTTTCTGCACCATAATGATGAATCAAGGTATAGGCTTTTTAAGTGCTTGTTTCAATAGCTTTATTACAATTACATTTTTTCCACACATTAAAGTGACTTAAGATTTTATTAAGTTTTTTGCAGTATAATGAAGGCCTATGACAGGGCTAAATAGGATTTCTGATTCTTCTTACACACCGCTTGCAGAAGTGGATGGCAAAGTACTTTTAAGCGCACATTTGCAGCATAAACGTCTTAAAGAAAATGGCGAGCTGGTGCTCTATTACATTTTACAATCCGGCACCCACGCACAAAGTGTACAAGGCGATGTAGTGGAAAAAATGGTGGCGGGCGCAACGTGGGCGGGTGTTGCTTTCAAAACCACCGCGAATGTAATGGTGGCGCTTATGGCAGCTATTGGTGGACCGCTTTATCAAGAGTGGCGGAAAAATATCATTCCCGAAACCGATGACGAAAAAATGGCCAAGAAATTTCTGGCCCTGCAACAATACGAAAATGCTTTGCTACATGTACTGCAGTCAGAAAAGGTGCCGGGCATGCGCATTGAATGTACGCCCGCGAACGGCAAACATCCTGTCGATAGCGCAAATGATTATGACGAGAGATACCAAAGCAATCCACGCCACAAACTTTATATTGATATCGTTACGGATTTGCAGGAATGGAGAGTGCGCCGTCAAAGCGCTATGCCCGAGGAGCAGATTGTAGAAAATATCCGAACCATCGCAGAAGATCTTTTGCGCAAAGCAGCCAAGCACGTGGTGAACAATCGAGAACGCGGGAATCCTTTTTCCGAATGGGATAGATTCGATCCACCCATTAGCGGACGCAGTATTTAGCTTTTTTTCCGTCGGCAAATACGCTACATATAACCCATGCGTATTTTTGCACTTTCTCTCGTTTTGATTTTCTCGCTCTCGGCGTGTGTGCCGCTTTTAGTCGGCGGTGCGGCGGGCGGCGGTTACTATGTAGCCAAAGAAAGCGAGCGCAAAGGCAGCCTCGAAACAGTGGTGGATGACACCGCCATTACAGCAAGTATCAAAGCAAAATACATGCGCGATAGTTATATTAACGCGCTCGATATCAACGTGGATACCGATTATGGCGTGGTGGTGCTTTATGGCAATGTGCCGGATAGCTACACCGAGGATCGCGCCATCGCCCTTGCCGAAGGTGTAAAGGGCGTGAAACGTGTTGTATCGCGTTTAGTAGTTACGCCACGCCCTGAATAATTATGCTCAAGCGCTATATCGTAAAAAGCGAGATGCTGCGTCAAGCAGACGACGAAGCGCGCGATACGGAAATAGTTTGGTATGATTTGGTGGAGCCGACGCGCGAAGAAGAGGTGCGGGTAGAACAGGTGCTCGGCATCGAAGTGCCCACACGTGAAGAAATGCATGAAATTGAGCTTTCCAGCCGGCTGTATTTTGAAAAAGCGGCGGCTTATGTAACCATCACGGTAGTGACGCGCGGCGATAGCGATTCGCCAGAAATTCATAATATTTCTTTTATTCTTTCACGAAATACCTTGGTGACGATTCGTTACGTAAACACCATGCCTTTTGATATGTTTTTAAGCCGCAAAGAACGTGTGGCGCGCGAGCATTATCACGGCAGTTCTGTTTTTGCCGGTCTGTTCGAAGCGTTGGTGGATCGCCTTTCCGATGTGCTTGAAAAAACCGGCCACCATATTGATGAAGTCAGCCGTGAGATTTTTCTGCCGCACGAAAAAAAGCAGAAAAGGCTTGGGCAGCGCAAACTGGATTTTGAGAAACTGCTGAAGGAAGTGGGACGCACAGGAGATTTGATTTCGAAAGCGCGGGAAAGTCTTTTCAGTTTTCAGCGCGCCATCAGCTTTGTAGGGCAGACGGATTATTTTAAGAATGCGGAAGATGGACAGCGTCTTCAGGTGCTGGCGCGGGATATTGTGGCGCTGGGAGATCATGCCGCCTTTTTATCGCAAAAAGTGAACTTTCTGCTCGATGCCACACTTGGGATGGTGAGCATTGAACAGAACAGTATTATCAAGATTTTCTCGGTCGCCGCGGTGGTGTTTCTACCCCCCACCCTGGTGGCGAGCATATATGGCATGAATTTCAATGCGATGCCTGAACTGAGCTGGAAATTCGGTTATCCGCTAGCGCTTCTGATTATGCTACTTTCCGCGTATTTACCCTATAAATTCTTCCGCCATAAAGGGTGGCTGTAGAGCCGAAAACCCTTTTATTTCGAGTGATTTTTGCCCTAAATTTTGCTAGAATGATGTTCAAGTAAGGATATTTTGCGGGCCTTTGCTACCAACGTATAGGAGTGGAGTTTTATGCGGTTGATTGTTTTTCTCGTCGCCCTTGTTTTTTCTTTCTCCCAGGCCCAAGCAAAAAACACTGATGCCATCCAACTTGCCGGTTTGTTTGAAGCCATGGCGGGGGATGATGTGAATTTACCTAATACTGAAGAAGAACAATGTAATCCTGCGCCCGATAGAGATTTATGCGAAACATGTTCCGAGGGAACAATACATGAATGTGATTTATCGACCCATTCTTGTGTAAGTGGCAACTGCGTACCCAAAGTACAATGTAATGGCCAAACTTGCGATGCTAGCCATTGTGAAACCTGTATAGATAACAGCTGCACACCCCCCGCCAACTCCGCGCGATGCTGCGCGGGCAATTTATGTGCAGCAGGGCAGGTCTGTAAAACAAAATATGTTGCGGGAGTCCTAACGTACTATTGTGATTCGGCTTGCGAAAATGATGGAGATTGTGGCGGCGGATGCCATCGTTGCAACGGGGGACTATGCAGCACTGCATGTGCGGATAGCACATGTTGCGGATCCAGTTGTTGTGCAAGCGGTCAAAGCTGCAGCACCGATGGTACGTGCACATGTAACAACGCAACGAAAATAACATGCGGAAATCAATGTTGCGATAAAGATAACCAGCAGTGCAATCCCAATTCGAAGCAATGTTGCGCAAAAACTGCCGAAATTTGTGGGCAGGCTTGTTGCGGAGAAAATCAGGAATGCAAAAACGGTGAATGTAAGCCTAAAGACAAGAATGTTTCTTTCCTCATGCTTCTTGCGCTTCCCCTCTTATTTAATCGTAAACTTAAGAACAGATAGGCCTTATGCGGTTGATCATTTTTCTCATTGCCCTTGTTTTTTCCTTCTCACAAGCCTACGCAAAAAATGCAGAGCCTGTGCAAGTAGCCGGTTTGTTTGAAGCCATGGCGGGTGATGATGTGAATTTAAATTTCGGCGGATGTAGTGTTTCTGCCGGTTGTTCCGGCGGCTGTGATGAACCGGGTTCTTCTACTACAGATAGATCCTGGGGAAAATGTAAAAGCAATCCAAGTAGTGGTGACTGTGAGTGCCAGAAACGCTGCAACCAAAATAGCGATTGCGCAAATAGTAGTCTTTGTACGTGCGATAATGGCACATGTAATTGCGTAGAATGTAATAGTGATACGGATTGCGGCAGCGGTGAAAAATGTTTTAACAACAACTGTAGAACACCATTTTGTGCCTTCAAACCAAGCACCAATGAATGCAGCAACCACTGCCTAAGCGGCTACAGTTGTAATGAGAGCTGTAGTAAATGTGAGAAAGATGGCTTAAATCTTTTAATGGTATCCGCACTTTTAATGGCGTTTTTCTTCCGCCGAAAATCGCTTCATGTTTAATTTAACCAGGGGTTCTTCATGCGCATAAAAACTTTATTCGCTATCGTGCTGATTTTCCTGTTTTGTATTTCACAAGCACAGGCAAAAAATGCTGAGCCTATACAAGTAGCTGGTTTGTTTGAAGCCATGGCGCAGGATCTGGATTTGCCGAATGCGGCTGGCAGTGGTGGGTGCGGTGGCAACGTCTGTATCGTAAATGCTACGTGCTCATCTGGCGGCAAAACGGGTGTGTGCAATACACACCAGATTGATACTGAAATTAAGTGTGAGTGTTTTATGAAGCCCGAAGAAAATTGCGGCGGGGCCAGCAGCTGCAAAACGCATGATGAATGCGGCTCGGGCAAAATGTGTGTTGCAGACGAATTTGGCATATGCAGCTGTGAGAAAAAGCCCACTGCCACCTGCGGAAATGGTATCGTGGAATATGGAGAATCTTGTGAGGAAGATAAGCATTGCTCGGGAACGAAAACATGCGTCGATTGTAAATGTAAAACATTGTCTTTATCCCTCATTTTGTTGCTCGCGTTACCCCTTCTCTTCCGCCGGCGTTTGAGACAACATGCCTAAAAAGCGCAAGGCTTCAAAACAAAAAACCCCGGTGGAAGTACCGGGGTTTTCTTTGCGCCCTTACCGGCTTACAATTCTCTTTCTAGTGCTGATAACGCTGCAATTTATGTTCTTCCAGCAATCGGCAGGGAAGCTTGCGTTTACTGCCGCAGATTTTCAAGCAGGGGAGTGGTGGCGCATTTTTACCGCGAATTTCGTGCACAGCAATGCGGAACATTTTCTCTATAATTTTATCGCGCTGGCGATACTCGGATATTTTCTGGAGCCACGCATAGGTTCGCTGCACATGCTTTTACTTACGGCTTTTTCGATGTGCGTTGAGGCGTGGGCGTGGATGCAAACGGCCTCACCCGATAGCAGCGTTGTCGGTTTTTCGGGAACGCTTTACGCGTATTACGTCATACTCGCTTATTTCTTTATTCTCTTAGACAGATTTTGGGGAACCGTCTTTACCGCCATCGTAATAGGAAAAGTTGCCCTTTCGATGTTTGGAATTGATTTTTTAGTCACAAACGCCGCCCATACTTCACACGTAGGGGGTGCTTTTGTTGGCATATTTGCCTGCGTGCTGCTACATTTTGGCCGTGCAGGGCTTCCCAAACAATAAAGGTTTTACCCTTGTCGAACTTGCCTTAGTGCTCGTGATTATCGGGCTGGTGATAGGCGGTGTCTTTGCCGGTATGGCGGTGCAGGAATCAGCCAACGTGCAACGCGCGGTAAAATTTTCGCAGGATATCGACGCGACGCTGAATGTTTTTTATACCAAATTTCAGGCGCTGCCCGGGGATATACGGGAACCTCAGTTGATTGGCGAAGCGCCTTGTAAGCATACTGGCCCTTGCGCCGGAAACGGTAACGGCAAGGTGGAATTTTCATTGGCGGAGGGTTCGGGCCATGAAGAGCAAAATGTGTGGCAGCATCTGCATGCGGCGGGGTTATTTACCCGCCAGTTTAACCCCGAATTTCAGAATTACCCGGAAGGACCCTTTGAACTAAGCCAGTTTGAATATGCCTATTTTGGCCGCTGGGGTGAAATCGCGCCGGAGGAATTTTTAATCACCTGGAGACGCCATGTGCTGGTCTACTCCGGCGCGGCTTCAAACCTACAGAACGAACCGGCAACCCTGACCGGCGGTATTACGCCCGCGCGCGCGATGGCCATCGATTTGAAAATGGACGACGGCGCGCCGCTGACGGGCAATGTAATGGGGTATTTTGCGGATGGTGATAAACCCTCAACCTGCCTTGACCAGGCCGCCGTAGGAGCCAATTATAACGCCTCCAGCAGCAATATAGACTGCGTACTGGGCATTCGCACATCACTGTAACCAGCTGGATTAACTAGACTATTTGAAATCAGGCAACGCGCCTATAAAGCCGCGATAAAAGTGCTTGCCAAAAGGCAAAGGAGCTGTTATACACCTTATAGTTTTATAGTTATAGAATTATAGAAAACATGGAATTAGCAGTTGCAATGGGTATCTATGGCTTTGTGATGATGTGGCCTTATTTATCCATGGCGTTTAACTAACGGAGAGCAAATATGTACGTTATCCCTTATCTCGTTTACAGCGTGTTCAACGGCGTTGCCGGCTTGTTCTAATCTGTAACTCATAATTACAATGAGTAAAGGGTGCCCCCGAGCGCCCTTTTTTCGTGTCAAAAAATGAACCTATTGATCTTTGATAGGAATACAATTCATATGATTCAATAACTTAAGAAATCCAATCAATGACTTATAATTTTTCGTAACTTTTTTTGATAAAAAAGATAAAATATTAATGACTTATTAACCATTTTTTGCTAATATTTAACTATGAGAACAAACCAGATAAGGAGCGTTTTTATGGTAAGCAAAATGATGACGGTTCGCGCAGTAGCTGCTTTCACCTTAGGTGTGGTGCTTGCATTCGGTGTGGATAACGCCTTCGCCATGGACCTTTCTCCACAGCCCTATACGGCAAACCCGGTTCTTTCAATGGTAGATATGCTTGGTTGGGAACAGCAAACGAATAATGAGTTTGCGCATGCTCCGGTTCTGAAGCCCGGTTCTCGTCTCTAATTCAATTAATAGCTGAGTTATAACCCAATAATGGGCTTTTCGCCGCGCGCATGCTGCTCAAGCGGCCGCAACAGCCCGTTTCTTACCCCACGCGAATACGAATTTGAATAGGCATTCTGGTGATAGGTACCGCCAGACGGCGCCGCTAGTTGTTCTTCCAACTTACGAAGTTCAAGGAGAACGGAAGGGTCTTTTGCGAGTTCTGCATGATCCAGCGCGCTATAGACCACCCCTTTTACACCAAATGAGGCATCAAAACGTGCGCTGGTAAACAGGCCGGTATTGCTTTTTAGATACTCATCCAAACTGCCTGGATTTCCACGCTTTCCTATGCCAAGCCGGCGCTCAAGACGGCTTCCCATGGTGCAAAGATTATTATACCCGGCACTACTGCGGTGGGTCAGATCTTCATGTTCTGCGCCATCTATGGTGACGATGACGGCTGCAATGCCATCATTATCTTCGGGATGTTTGAAAGTTAAAAACACATCCTGCCCAAGACCTCGCGCCTCGGAAAGCTGTGTTTTAAGATCCCGAAAAAATCGCTCCATCGCGGCGCCGTATTCTTGAAAGGATTGATTTACCACATTCCGGCCTTCGAAATACGTAGCCTCTTGCATAACGTGTGCTGCCGCATCGTGCTCATGCTGCACTTGACTCTTACGGGCGAAAGAAAGGGGCGAGGAACAACCGGTCGATAACGAGCCAACCCCCGCCAAAACAAGGCTGAGAGCCATTTGTGTGAGACGTGAAGTGCGGCGCGTGGGTTCCATACGCCTTAGTATAAAGGCAAAAGATTAACATATTATTAACACAATTTTGCTATCCTTAAACCTAACGCAAACAGGCGAAAATTCGCATGCCGGCAGAGAAAATTCATACGCATAATAATCTGGTGATTGTGCCGGAAAAAGCGCTGTTTGAATATGCTTCAAAGCTCCATTCCATACCGCTGCAAGAGGGTAAGTTAGAGCGCTTCGATGGTTTGCGCGCCGCAGCAAAACAGTGGGATCTTCGTACGGATGAGCGTGTTGGGGTGTTTACACTGAAAAGTCCGGAAGAGGCGGCACGCTTTGCACGCTCTATGACGCAAGGTGCCGAGTCGGTTCAAAATTTCTGCGATAATCGCAAAATCGAATTAAAGGCGGCGCGCGCCGCAGTCTGGGAAGAATTTACCCGCACGCATCATGATATGACGCCTGCCGATCATGCAAAATTAATTCTGGAAGAGTATGTGGAGCGTGAAGGCTGGCGCTTTGCGGTTGATAAAAAATCTATCAAGGCAACAGAAAAAGACGGCGCCTATAGCCTTGAAATACCATCGCATAAGCACGGTAAAATAACCGTATTCGTAACGCCTGACAGTGCTGATGGGCGTGTTTCAATTCGTCTTTCCAAGTCGCTTGATCCCAATTTTGGTGATCGCGATAGCTTCAATCAATTTTTGAAAGGCATGGGAGAAAGTCTAGATATCGACGTACAACCTATTTCGCGTACCGATAAAATCGTTCTCGACCAAAAAATAACGCTAGGTCAAGAAAGCTTCTTACCCATGGCGGATAAAATTCAAGACATTCGCCAAACCAGAGCGCGCACCGACGCAACCATGGAAGCGATCTATCGTCAAAATCCGGAACTGCGAACTTGGGCTCGACTTGCTAAGGCAGTTGATAAAATGGAAAATATTTCGTCTGCCGATCCTATACCGCAGCCTACCCATCAGACATTGCTTGACGAAATTCTTACCGCACGTGAGACGCCCAATCCTCTCACGCAGGCATTGGAAAATGTTATGCAAGAGGAGGCGCATGCAAGAAACGCTCGCGCCGGTTGGGAAGAAAGTCAGGGAAAAAATGTGCTCGAACAGATACTAGGGGACGCGCCGGCTCAGCCTAGCACGAACTATCCGCGTAATATGGAAATCGATAAGCCTGACACACCTGCACTGGATCGGATTTTGAGGCCCGTAACACTCGAGGATATTCTTGCCGAAGGCCCGCAGCAAGTTCCGCTTACACCCAGCGAAACGCGTGCCGTACCTATTGAAGATGTGGGTTTGCACTTATTCCCCAAAATTTCTTTGTCGGAATTAGATCTGCCGATGCAGGTGGGTGGAGTGCAGATGAATCATCAGCAAGGGCCGTGGGGACCAAACGGAAACCCCTTACGGGAAGCTGTGGGCAAAGGGCCTACACCACCACCACCACCCAAACCCGCACCTCGCCCGAAACCGCCTGAACTTGTGCTTGATGAAGAGAAAATAAACACCGTTACGAATAAACTTGTAGGCGCTTTAGACGCGCTGCCTCCAGCAAAAGAAGGCCATGTCTACCTATTTCGTGGTGAGGTAAAAGAAGGCAAAGGCCTTAGAGAAACGAATAGCCATGAACTTTCTCCGGAGAAACAAGCTGCAAAAGCTGCACAGGGCAGGTGGTATGGCCTTACTATGGAAGACGCATTATTTTATGTTCACGATCGGGGAGACCCACGACTCGTAAACAGCGTGCAGATTAGTTATGTTGAAGTGCCTTTGGAAACCGCGCGCCGATATAATGTCGCTAATATGTCGCTTACGAATCCCGCAGAAGCAGGTGCTATAAAGGCATCGGCCAATGTGAATGGCGAATTTTTTCTTCCTGCTGAAATAGCGGAAGCAAAAAGTACGTTAGTAGCTTTTACCGCAGAAGAAATTGATAGTTTTAAGCCGCAAGAGTTGGAAAAGGCTGGGCGCTACGCGGATTTACGCAGTGGCAAAATCGCGCAAGAATCTTTCAAAATTATCTTTCCCGAGATATTGCAAACTTCTGCAAAACAAATAATGCAAGAACGCCATTTACGCGAAAATGATGCAAAAGATGTCGCATTAATAAGGGAGCGAGAAGCATTACGTGAAGAAATTTTTGGAACTGATCGGGGTAGATATTTCCAACCCACGCATGAGATAGGGAATTATACAATTCTTCCGGCGCTAGCCCAAAATTATACCGCTCAGACGATCAACAAAATGCCTGAAGCGCGCCAGGAACTTATCGAAGGCTTAAAAAAACTGGGCTACCGGGGCCTAGAACCCATTGGACACGGCAGTTATGCGATTACATTCCACACGACAGAAAATCAAATTATCCGCATTGCACTAGATGGTACAGAAAGCCCCAGAAAAAACCTGCCCTATGTTTTGCAACCCATCGAAACACACACAATCGGAAATTTCAAAATTGAAGTTCTTCCCGAAGTAGATACTGCAGGCGTTACAGAACAGCACGCACGGGCGATCTATAAAAAAGCGCTTCAAGACGGGCTTTTGCCGTGGGACATCATTGACCATAAAGATCGCGTTCGCACGAGTAATATCGGGTTATTGCCAGATGGAACACCCGTCGTACTTGATGCCGACGCCATTCATACCTATGTGCCAGGAAAAAGCAGAAAAAGCCCTCAAGAATTAGAAAAAGAGTATCACACAAAATATCCCGATGATCCTAATCCAGAGGAAAAATACCAGTGGGAAGAAAAGGGAAAAACCAAACAAGAAATACATTTCCCTCATAAAGAGGTGAAAGGCGTGGTGCCCCTTGAAACGCTCGAACGCGTGAAGCAGACCATGCAAAATGATTCTGTGATTATCAAATTATTTGAAGAACGCGGACTTTATTCGGAAGAAGCGGGCAAAGCGCTTCAGGTTATCGCCGAACAACATGAGCAGCAAGTAGAAGCGGCAAAAAAAGCGGCAAAGAACCGCCAAGCTTTGGACAAACGGCCAGCGATGTGCTTGAAAAAATCAAGCCCAATAAGACGGTGATACGGAATGTGAATGATTCAACCATGGACGTACTTCCTTTATCGGGAGAAAGTACCGAGAATTATTCTCTCAAACAGCAAGAAGCGACATTGCCGCCCAAAGATATGCCAACTACCGTGAACATGAAAAACATAACGCATATTGATGATACGCTGGGCAAAGCGGGCAACGCCCTCAAATATTTACACGCGGCAAAAGCCCTCTACTACATGACGAAAGGTGACACAGAGCAAGCCTGGCATCATGGTAAAGCGGCGGGTACGATGGTGGGTGTAGAGCAAGTCATGAAGCGCGGACTCGGCAGCGATTTGGTGCAAGAAAACCTGGGTAAAGCTGTGGCGCACTTAAGTTCTAAATCATTACAGAATCTTGGGCCCGAAGCACTTAAGACTATGGGCGCACGTGCCATTCCGGGCGTTAATCTTGCAGTATCTTATGGATTCGCGGAGATGAACGCACAGAGTAAGGAAACGCACGCAGAGGCATGGTCAGAACGCGCTGCGGGCGTTGGTGAGGCTGCGGGATCCTTTATCGGTAGCGTTCCTGGCGTGATATTTACGCCCGTCTCGGGGGGCAGCTCGCTTGCACTTGGTGTGATAGGCGGTGAAGTGGGTCGCGAGGGCATGAATATGGTTTCTTACGCGGTGACATTGGGAAATTATTCCGGCGATCCAGGATTAATTCGTCAATTAGCACAAGAAGGATTTAATTTTGCCGACGCCGTGAATCTTATGAACATGATGCCGCATGTGCACCGTGCGAGTTTAGAGGATCACAATGAGGTGAAATATACACCGGTTGCACTCAGCCAAAACGAGAAGGGATTGCAGACCGTGGCGCTGCCTGTGTTAGATATAACAACGCCGCCTATGGATCCTGCTATTGAACATCGCTTAGATCGCGCAACTTTCGAACAGCTAACCAATCCCGAATCAAAATTAGAGAAAACCTACCGCTTAATGGGACAGGTAAAGTATGGTAACGCGACCTCATTCTTTTCAAAAGATGATGTGGAAGGAAAACTTACTGCCTATTTCGAAGAAGTCGATCGTCAGCAAGATAGTTTGTGCCATTACCGGGATGCCGCCAGAAGCTTTAATGCACAGCGTGAGCAGCTCATGGATATGATTCAAAAATCCGGTATGGCATTAGGCGATAAGAAATTAGAGGAGATGGTACCCCTATTAGATGCAGGCGATAAAATTTCTGAGCCGAAAGCATTTGAGGGTTATGCCAAACTTTCATCGTACGCAGCAGAAACATTCAAGAAATTAGAATTGACGCTAGAGCAGGTTGAGAGCATGACGCTGCGTCAGAAAGTGGAATTAATAAAAACACAGATTGCCGAAGAGGGTGTTTCGATGCCTTCAGCCGACCGGCCTGGAATGTTTTTTCAAAAGCAGGGAAGCGAAAAATACCAACAGCATCACGCGATCAATAAGGAAATGGGAAAATTCCTTAGCGAAACGTATATTCCTTATCAAGAAAAGCTACAAAGCTACGCTGAAAAAATCAGCCACAATAACGAGAAGATTGAGGCATTTAAAACAACGTATGAAGTGGCAACGCTAACGCAAGCCGTGCGCGGAATGGAGCAATGCCTAAAGTTAGAAACGGGGCAGTTACCGCAAACCACAAATCTGTCAGAGCAGAAAGCAATTTTGCAAAAACGACTGGAAGAATTGGGTAAAATGACAGAAGAGAGAATAAAAGAAATTGAGCGTACTCAGCAATCAGAAGAGATTGCGCACGCTGCGGTAAATCTTAAAAATTTAGGCGTTGAAGTTTCTCGCAATACATTAAAAACGAATACACACATTACCGCGCGCACGTCCTCACAGGCGAGCCCACATTTATAGATTTAAATAAATTCTACCGTACTGCCGACATTCATTTGCATGCGATCATCAAGCAAATGGATTTTTGTCGTATCAAAACCAACCAGATCTACAGCAAAGCTATTATCGGCCGTTCCAATCACCACATGGTTGCTGCTTGCAACATCAATCGTGAAATTTTTCACGCCCATATCTGACATGTTAAGTTGGATCCAATCCTTCGTGACATCGAAATTATAAATCGTATCGCGACCTTGTACGTTGTTAGAATCGAGAGGGCGGAAATAGAAGGTATCTACACCCACATTACCATAAAGTTTATCAGCACCCGTGGCGCTCACATACAACGTGTTGTACAAGCCGCCATACATTACGTCTTCACCCGCACCTCCGTATAAATGACTATAATTTGCATAGCCATAAATTCTATCATTGCCTTCGCCGCCGCGTAGATAAACCCGCGAATTATCCTGTGTGAGAGAGAGTGTCACCAAGGTGTCGTTGCCCGTACCCCCATCAACTTCTATGCGATTTGAATCGGATGAAGCAAAAGCAGATTTGAAAGCGATGCCAATCAAATCATCTCCACCATTACCATATAGCTCCATTCTTGCATCCGGTGTATTGGCTATTTGAATGCCAAAAGTATCGTTGCTGTTACTAAAATTGCCCTCAAATAATTTTGCTTCTCCAATAGTGGGCAATAGTCTGTTGTCGGTGATATTAAAGCCATCCGGTGCGGTAATAGACTCGCTTGTGCCGAGTGCCGTGGTCATTTTTACAGTGCCAAGAACTAGACTTTTTGCATTTGTCGTTGCTTGAATAACCGGTATCGTTAAACCGAAATCGCCGTTCTGGAAATTTTTCAGAAGCACGCTATCGGTACTATTACCCTGCTGGGTAATTTTCACTCCTTCAGAAGATTGATCGAAGAAGAATTTACTACCACCGACAAGCATCTCTACACCACTTGAAGTGCGCGTAGCAGTGCCTGTAATTTGAAGACCATTAAACAATAGTTGGTTGCTGCCAGAGTCCACGATGACATCTTGGCCTTGGCCCGTAGCAAAGCGGTAAGTATCTACACCCGCACCGCCTTCAAGCGTGTCATTACCGCCGCCGCCTTCTAGCGTATCTTTACCCGAACCTGCTCGGAGCAAATTCGCATTTGTATCACCGACAATTTCATTATTGCCGGTAGCCAATGAAGCGTCGATTGCTTCCATGCTAGTGAATGTATCTGGTATCACGCCGCCACTCGCAGATACAAAACCAGCATCACCACCGCGAGAGCCGGTAACTAAATTAATAATCATATTATCGCCGCTGCGATAAAGGGCCGTATCGAAACCATCACCACCGACAAGTGAATCGCCATGCAGGCCACCTTCCAGCGTATCATTGCCTGCACCGCCAATGAGTCGGTCTTGTGCAGCAGAACCTGTAAGACGGTGATTACCAACCGCAAGCGAAAGATCCAAGCCTTCAATGCCAACTAGAAGATCCCCATCTGCGAATACTTGGCCACCGCTATTAGGCGCAAGGCTTAAAACATAGTCGCGCGTGCCGGTGTAGCGTGCGACATCATTGCCAGCGCCGCCATCCAGCGTATCGTTACCCGCGCCACCTTCGAGTGTATCGAAACCATCGCCGCCCATAATGCTGTCACGTCCGGAGCCACCTACGAGAATGTTGCGAACGTTACTACCTTCAATCGTATTATTACCTGAAGTGCGAGACGCATCTACATCTTCAATGCCAATAAATATATCGCCGCCAGTAATCGTGCGCGAAAGGCTTATATTCAGATTAGTGCTGCCGCTATAGCGTGCTGTATCGCGATCGCCACCTGCGCCGCCATCTAGTGTATCAATACCGGCACCGCCCTCGAGCGTATCATTGCCACCGTTATCACCACCGAGTAACAAATCATTGCCCGCACCACCGATGAGAAGGTTATGGCCCGTTGTTCCTGTAATTGTGTAATTACCGGTTGCAGTCGAGGCATCAACATTTTCAAAGCCAACTAACGTATCGCCATCCGAGGAAGTGCCGAGCTGAATATTAACCCAACCGCTGCCGCTATAACGCGCTGTATCAATGCCGTTGCCGCCTTCCATGCGGTCGCTGCCTGAACCACCTTCGATTGTATCGTCGCCATTATAGCCAAATAGGGTATCGCCACCATTCGTTCCGATGAGCAGATTGTCGCTATCATTACCCATGATGCTATCGCCCAAACTCAGATTGATACCAAAATCGCCACTGACAAAATTTTTCAGCAGGACACCGTCCGTGGTATTGCCACTTTGACGGACCATGACATCGGCACCTTGACGCGTTAATAAGAACGTTGTGCCGTTCACACTAATTTCATGTGTGCCATTGCGATACACGCTGGTGCCAGAGAGTCGAACACCGTTGAAAACAAGATTATTAATACCGCTATCTGTTACGACATCATTACCGTAGCCGGCTGTGGCAAATGAATAAGTATCCACATCTGCGCCGCCTTGCAAGGTATCATCACCCGCGCCGCCAACGAGCGTATCATCACCTGCGCCAGCAGTAATCGAATCATTGCTGTTAGCGCCGTTAAGCGAATCGCGATCATCGCCGCCTTCCATAGTATCACTACCATCGCCTCCAAAAATTGTATCGCGACCGGCACCGCCTTTTATGCTGTCATTGCCAGCCATACCCGTAATATCATCCCAGCCATCGCCGCCATCGATAACATCATTATCAGCGCCACCATCGATGGTATCGTTATCTAGACCGCCATTGATCGTATCCATGCCTTCATTGCCTAGAAGAATGTCTGAACCTGCGCCGCCGGTTATCGAATCATTACCGCTGTTGCCTACAATTTCATCGCCGCCAGCCATACCGTTTACGGTATCATTGCCTGCGCCGCCTGCCATATTCTCGTTACCGTCGCCACCGAGTATTGAATCGTTATCCGCGCCGCCATCAATAGAGTTATTGCTGCCACCGCCGATAATCGTATCATTTCCTGCTTCGCCAAAAAGATGGTTGCGCTCACTGCCGCCATCAATGCGATCATGTCCATCACCACCAAAAATGGAATCATAATGGCTTCCGCCTATAAGCGTATCATTACCAAGGCCACCATAAATAGTGTCATTATCATTTTCTCCCAGTATGGAATCATTGCCTGCGCCGCCTTCAAGCGTATCATTGCCTGCGCCCCCTAACAATGAATCGCCGCCTGTGCCACCAATGAGATGGTTCTGGCGATAGTCACCGGTAAGTCTGTTTGCACCCGTTGCAAGCGATACATCAATACCTTCGATATCGGTAAAGCTGTCACCATCTTGGTTCGTACCATCGGCTAAATTGATTTGCATGTTAGCTGACCCACGGTAGCGCACGAAGTCAAAATTTTGCCCACCATTGAGAACGTCCGTGCCCGCGCCACCTTCAAGCGTATCATTGCCGGAGCCACCAAGTAATGTATTTGCACCCGCGGTGCCAATGAGTAAATCATTGCCGGTTGTTAACGAGGCATCCACTGCTTCAATACCAATAAGCGTATCACCTTCGCTGGACGTTCCTGTTGAAAGATCAACCGTAAGATTTGCGTTACCCGTGTAATAAACCGTATCATTGCCTGCACCGCCATTAAGCATGTCTGCACCAATACCGCCTTCAAGCGAATCATTGCCGTTACCGCCTAAAAGCGTATCGTTACCTTCATGGCCCATCAGCGAATCATCACCTTCTTCGCCAACGAGGCTATCATTACCTTCACGGCCCCATACACGGTCCCCATCATCAAAACCGAATACGGTATCGTTGCCTTCACCTGCATCAATCATATCGCGCTCAGCATGTGCGGAAAGCCGTGCCACATAAGCGCCGCCAATAATCAGATCGTTACCCGCACCGGCAGTAATAGAGTCGCTACCATGACCACCACGAATAACTTCGTTATTGGAAGTGCCTTGAATGGTTTCGGCATTTTGTGTGCCCTCGTAAATATGATTGAAGGTAACGGCTGCGCCAGCAGCACTTTTGTTATTAGCAAACGAAGAAAATTCAATCACAGTTGATTGCCAACCATGTACGAATGAAACATCCGCCTTACCATCTCCAAAAACGTTGTTATCCACGATAAGGTGTGGAGTCAGATTCGGGGATTCTTCAAAGTTTGTAAATTGTCCGGGGCCTTGGTAGCTAATGTCAGCGACCAACGGGTTACCAAAGTCATTACCGGTAATGCGAACACCTAAATTATATTCGCCTTCAGGAATTTTATCGTGTTGTTCAAAGAAGCCGGTCGCGAAGTAAACAGCCCAGCGCGTATTATCAAAAGTATTATTGGAAATTTGTGTTAGCAGGTTCGGCTTGTCATCATTGAACATACCGATGCCGTAACGAAGATCGCTAAAGGTATTATTATCAATAATGGTGTTAACGTTACCTTTATAAGCCAGAATACCATGAGAAGCGTTGTAATCTTCATTCGCAACGGTATCGTCGCGGCCATCCAGATGATTATTATAAACCACCGCATTTGTCATAAAGCGGCCCACGACAATTTCGCTATTAATATCAGGAACGACATCCCAAGCGCGATCGAGCGTATAAATCCCTGTTTGCGGATCTACCGTTTTTATAAAGCGTATCTGACCGAGGCCCGTGCCGCCAACAACGGTAACGGTCATACCCTCGACGCTAATATCTTTAGTTTGGAATTGTTTGCTTTCCCAGTCTTGATAAGTAACTTTATTATGCTCAATACCACCAAGCTGCAGAGTGTTCGTGCCGGTTGCGAGAATGGTATGAGTTTTGGAAGAGTCATCACTGTTGTTGTAACCAGAAGAAAAATACACAGCATTATGTTCCCAAAGAATCTGCTCGCCCTGGTTTTGATCGGGGTGATTGGCATCTACCGCAAGATCATGTGTTGTATTTCCGGCGTAATAGTGATTCATCGAAACACCAGAATGTGCTTGATCGACAAAAAAGCGACCACTGGATAGTTGGCCATCTTCCGCATACACATTTGAATTGGTAATAGAAAGGTCGCGCACACCCACACCGCTGATGGCAGCATTGCCGCGCGTTTCAATCGTTAGGTTATCAATCTTAACTTGCTCGGCCTCACCCAGGAAGAAGCGTTCACCGGAATAATTGACATCCTGGAATGTTAAATGTGAGCCTTTGTTAATATGAATGCCACTATGGGCGCCGCCGGTAATCGTAACATTGTTAACCGTTATATTTTCACTGCCATTGACATATAAGCCGCGCATCACACCGGAATCCGTGCCGGCTACTTTGGAAATATCTAGCGAGAGGTTTTCAATGACAATATTTTTAGCGTTGGTAGCACTAAAAACATAATTGTTACCGCTGACGCCATCAATTTGTTCAGCGGCACTCGTCTTACCAAAATTTTCGTGAGCGATGATCTGTGTTGCGCCTTCGCCATAACCAATAAATTTAATATTGCCATTTCCCAGCCATAAGCCATTTGAAATAACATAAGTACCGCTAGGGATAATGATCGTATCTGCAGTACCGCTTTTAACGGCTTCCTGCACCGCATCAAAGAAGGCTTTGGAGTCATCCGTAACGCCATCGCCTTTAGCACCAAAATTGCGCACGTTTAAAGTATTTGCACTATAATTAACGGGCGCTTCGATGGTGACTTTAATATAATCGCTCCAACCTTCTGCGCCGCCTTTACCATTGGTAACGCGTATATCATAGTCACCTGGTGCAAGATTTTGTGGAATATTGAATCCCACTTTATAAGGATTGATCTCCGTCTCTGTAACTTGTGTTACGCGGCCTTGTGCATCACGTATCTCCACCTGTACGCCGGAAGATTGGTTTTCCAGCATTAAATTGCGCCCAAAGATTGAAGTTTCTTCCCCGGCAACTAATTTATTCGGACCAACCCACCAAGCTTCTGCATCGTTAACGGAAAAGGAGGCGCTCTCAAGTGCGCCATTCTTTGCAGTAACATTGTAAACAGTATCGAGTGGCAATGTTTGGGGAAGACGAAGTGTGACGCTATTATCATCAATTTCAAGAACATCGGCCTGTAGCTTAACCGTACTGCCGGTACCTGTTTTGGCGGAGACAAAAAATTGCGTGGCGCTGGTAAAATTGCCGCCCGTGAGTACCAGGGATTCGCCTGCATCGGCAGTGCGAGTTCCGTTAGTGATAATCGGTATTAAGCTCATAGCAACCTCCCCAGGATACTAAGCAGTCATCATAGACAATTAACCAATTCTTAACAAATATTAACATAAAGCGAATATATCCACAATAATTTTGCAGTATAAAAAACAAATTTTGATAGGATTTTAAGAATAAGGAAATTGCTTATAAAACAGATGGATATGAAATATGGCAGACTGCATATCGAGGCGGCAATTTAGCTAAAATTGTATGTAATGGTTAATTTGGAGGTGGTGCCGCTTGTCTGACTCGAACAGACGACCTACTGATTACAAATCAGTTGCTCTACCAGCTGAGCTAAAGCGGCTCCATAAGGAGGGAAGGCGTGCCTTTTGCGACGCGAACCAAGCTCATAAAATGTTTTGCAGTTGATGGCAAGCTATCTTACTTTGCCGCCTTATGAAAGATGATAGCGATTATCTACGTCAAGTACGTGCGCAGTATGAAAATTATCCCTACCCAGCGCGCGATCCGGAAGATGAAAGGCGGCGATTGCTTGTTTCCTCTCCGGATTTTTTAGAACGCATCAATTTTTATGGTTACGGGGGAATGCGCGAATTACGCGAGAAAGATTTTCGTGTGCTGGTCGCAGGTGCGGGAACGGGCGATGCGGTGCTTTTTTTGGCAGAGCAGTTACGCGATACGGGCGCAGAAATTATTTATCTTGATATGAGCGCCGCATCGATGGAAATCGCGCAAAAACGCGCCGCAATACGGAACTTAAAAAACATTACATGGGTACATGATTCGCTACTCGAATTGCCAAGACTCAATATAGGAAAAATAGATTATATAAATTGTAGCGGCGTGCTTCATCATTTGGAAAAACCGGAAAATGGTTTAAGCGCGCTTGCCTCTGTATTGAAAGAAGATGGGCTTATTTCCATTATGCTGTATGGCCAATATGGCCGCACCGCACTGTATATGGTGCAGGAGATGCTGAAGAGAATAAGCGGCGATGATCCAGACATGCAGGCGCGTGTAGAAGATTGCAAAAAACTGCTGCCGCAGCTTTCGCCGACACATTGGTTTAACACCGCCACACGTAAATTTTCTGACATGCAAAATTTCGGTGATGTAGGTTATTACGATTTATTTTTGCACAGCCATGACCGTGCGTACACTGTGCCTCAACTTTATGATTTTCTTGCCAGCGCCAATCTTGCGATGGTGCATTACCTGGCAACGCATAACCCTGTAGGTGATAGAATTCTGGATCCAGAAATTTATGTACGTGATGCAGATCTCGTTGCAAAAATAAAAGCAAAAGATAAGACGCAGCAGCAGGCCATCGCGGAATTATTAAATGGTAATATTCATAAGCATACTTTCTTCGCCGCGAAAAAAGCGGTGCCAGCGCCGACACCAGAGCAGGAAAATATGGTGCCGTTCCTCGCAACAAGTCTGGCTAAAAATATGCGCCAGAAAATCATACAGGCACTGGGCGGCGAGTCGCAGTACATAAAAATTAATTTGCCCCTGGCGGATATTGCGGTCTCGGTGGAAAAAACACCGTATTTAGCGGATTTAGTTGATGCGATGGATGGTGTAAAAACCCTGGCAGAAATTTACCGCATAGTCATGGATCGTTATGCTGGCAAAAAAGAACGCCCGAATAAAATTACGCTCAAAAAAGAATTTGAGACTTTTTATCAGCAGTTACGCGTTTATAACATGATTTTCATGCGCGCAGCGGCGATAAAACCTTACACGTATGTGGAAGATTTCATGGCAATCCGCCAAGCGGCCTAAGCTTCAATTTTATCTTCTGCTTTAATACCCAGCATTTTGAGTTTGCGATGCAGCGCTGAGCGTTCCATGCCCACAAAGCTTGCGGTTTTGGAAATATTGCCCCCAAAACGATTCACTTGCGACGAAAGGTAGTGTTTCTCGAATACTTCCCGTGCATCACGCAGTGGCATCGAAATGATATTTGCATCGATGTTTGAAAGCCCGGAAAGCGTTGAGGATTGAAAGACTTCCTGCGGCAACATGTGCGAAGTGAGAGGCGCATCTGGATTGGTCGGCGCCATAATGAGCAGCCATTCAATCATATTCTTGAGCTGGCGCACATTGCCAGGCCAATCATAAGCCTGCATGGCCGCAAGCGCATCTTCTGCCAGGCGCCGTTTTGGCACGCCGTTTTGCTCTGCATAACGCTTAAGAAAATATTCGCTCACTAACGGAATGTCATCACGACGTTCACGCAGCGCCGGCACCTTGAGCGGCACCACATTCAGACGATAATATAAATCTTCGCGGAATTTACCTTGGCGAATTTCACCCACGACATCGCGCGTCGAAGCAACAATCACACGCACATCCACCTTAATTTGCTTGCCGCTACCAATCCGCTCGAACACCTGGTCCTGCAACACGCGTAGCAGCTTGCCCTGTGTGGCGAGTGGTAAATCGGTGACTTCATCGATAAACAAAGTGCCACCTTGTGCGCGTTCCAGAATGCCGATTTTACGCGGGCCCGCCGTAATATCGGAGGAATCTTCCGTACCAAAAAGTTCGGCGTCTGCTTTATCCTCAGATAGGGATGCGGCATTGAGCACCACGAATGGTTGACCTTTGCGCAAAGAACGTTGATGCAGCAAACGCGCCACTACTTCTTTTCCGGAACCTGCCGGGCCGGTGATAAAAATGCGGCTATTGGTCGGCGCGATTTTTTCTACGGTGCTTTTCAGCTGTGCAACAATTTGCGATTTGCCAATAAGATGCACTTCTTCCGCCGCCTTCACGCGCAACTCTGCGTTTTCACGCTTAAGCTGCGAAGATTCAATCGCCCGCGCCAGCAAATGCAGCAGGCGATCTTCCTTGAAGGGCTTTTCGATAAAATCGTAAGCGCCCATGCGCACCGAGGTAAGTGCGGATTCCACTGTGCCGTGACCACTGATCATAATCACGGGAAGAAATTCATATTTTTTACGAATCGTTTCCAGAATGCCAATGCCATCCAATGGGCTATTCTCCAGCCAGACATCCAGCACCACTGCAGAAGGAACGCGCTCAGCAAGTGCGCCAAGCGCCTCTTCGGAGTCCTTCGCCAGACGGGTTGTATAACCGCTATCCTTCAGCGTATCCGCAAGAAGTTCGCGTATGTCCCGTTCGTCATCGACGATAAGAATCTCATGTTTCATGCGCCTTATCTCATCTCCTGTTGTATTTTAACCTATTGAATTGGAAGAAAAATAGAAATTTGAGCGCCCCGAACTGTGCTATTTTTACCACTTAGATTTTTAATTTCAAGTCTTCCGTCATGGTCACCTATAATTTTTTTCACAATCGCGAGCCCAAGACCGGTGCCGCGCTCACGTCCTGTGACATAAGGTTCGGTGACGCGATCCATGATTTCCGGCGGGAAACCAGTGCCATTATCACGAATAAAAATTGCCACTTCCTTCGCGCGACGGAAAAGTTCGATAGTGATTTCGCCGCGCCGCTTCTTTTGTGTTTCCTGCCGCACGAGAATGGATTGCGCTGCATTTTTAAGCACGTTTCCGAGTACCCGTGAAATCTGGCTGCTGTCGATGCGAATCATCAGCGGCTTACGCGGTAACGTCGCGTGGATTTTAATGCCGGGTGTCGAAGTTTCTTGAGAAAACGTGGCGTCTTTTATGAGGCGCACCAAATCGTGGTCAGCGAATTTTGGTGCGGGCATGCGTGCGAAACTCACGAAAGATTCCACCATACTGCCAATTTCCTGCACATGGCGATCAATGGTTTCGGTGTATTTAAGGAAAAGTTCTCGCGGCTCCCCTTTCGCGGGTGCATAGCGGCGGCGCAGGCGTTCGGCGGCGAGCTGAATCGGTGTAAGCGGGTTTTTGATTTCATGCGCAATGCGCCGCGCTACATCCGACCACGCAGCACGGCGTTCGGCGGATTTTAATTCCGATACATCATCGAATGTGACGATATAGCCTTCCAGTTTTTCCGAAAAAATTTCTACCACGACGCTGACCATCAGCACATATTTTTTATGCGCGCGTACAAGACTGATTTCTTGGCGGATGTAGCGATTCGGTGACAATTCAGCCGCTTCCAAAACGCTACGCATTTCAGGAAAAATTTTACCGAAGGATTTACCTTCCAGCTGATCGCGGCGCATATCAAAAATGTGAAGTGCCGAACGATTCGCCAGCGTGATGATGCGTTTCGCATCTAGCGCGAGTACTCCGGCAGAAACACCCGCCAGCACGGATTCATTAAAGCGACGACGCTCATCAATTTTCTGATTCGTAGCGATAAGGGCATCGCGCTGGCGGGCGAGTTGGCCCGTCATCGCGTTGAACGCGCGTTCAAGCACACCAATTTCATCATGCTCAGGCCGTTCTTCCAGGCGCACAGAAAAATCTCCGCGCTTCACATATTCTGTGGCATCGACGAGTTTTGAAATAGGACGCACTAATTCCTGCGCGAAAATAATGCCGAAGAAAATTACGGCCAATAACAGAAGCAACGCGACCGCGAGGAAGAGAATGAGCAGTTGCACCTGAATGCTGGAAATATTGGATTTAAGGCGCTCGTACCGTTCAGCCGAACCTTTACTCGCTTCCATGAAATTGAGGATTTTCGGATCAACAAAACGGCTAACGAAAAGATAGGTGTCGCTATAGCGTTCAAGGCGCATGAGAGCGCGCACACGCTGATCTTCGTCATCCGTAATCACCGCAATCTCGCCGCGGTTGATTTGCTCTTTCACTTCGGGTGTAAAAGTTTCCATCACCTCCTCAAACGAAAGCCGCGGTGAGGTGCTCGTAATCACGGCATCGGGCGTAAACATCATCGCTTCCGGCACTTTGCGGAACGCCGCAATCACTTTGAGAATCTCGCTGAGTTTATCTGGATTGCGTGCAATCAACGCGGCCTGACGATTCAAATCATTCGCCATTAGAACGCTATCGGCGCGAATCACACGCTGATGTTCCTTGAGATACGATTCGGCGACATTCACCGAATCTTCCAGCGCTGTGCCTACCTGCTCATCAAACCAGGATTGAATGCCGTAATGAAAAAAGAAGGCGGAGAAAATCGCCACAACAATCGTGGGAATAATCGCCACCAGCGAAAACATAAATACCATGCGCGATTGCAGCCGCGAACCAACCGAGCCCTGGCGGCGCTGAATGACCAACCGCACCAATTTGCGTGCGATAACGATGAATAGCGTGAGCAGCAGGATGAGATTCGTAATCACGAGCGCGAGCACGGTCGCGTGATCCGGCCCGAGCGGATTTTCGCTGCCGGTAATCACCGTGTAAGTCGTCAGCGCCGAGATAAGCGAAAGCAGCGTGAGCAATATTGCCCAGTTGCGCGATTTATTCCGAAACAGCGGAAATGAAGAATGTGAAACCATACCCACCTTTGCGGCGCGATACTAGCCTCACTTGGGAGCGGAATCCAGCGCGATAAGTTCGGCGTAGGTTTGGCGTCGGCGGGCCACTTTCCATTTTTTGCCATCGACGAGCACTTCCGGTACAAGCGGGCGCGCATTGTAGGTGCTGGCCATGGTGGCGCCGTAAGCGCCCGCGGAACGGAACGCGACGAGATCACCTTCTTTCAATGCGGCGAGATCGCGACCGCGCGCAAATGTGTCACCGGTTTCGCAAACAGGGCCAACAATATCGTAGGCTTTTTGCTTCGTGCCAGGTTTAAGGCGAACGGGAATAATATCGTGATGCGCGTCATAAAAACTTGGGCGGATGAGATCGTTCATCCCTGCATCGAGAATCAGAAAATTGCGCGTGTCCGTCGGCTTTACGCGCACCACCGAAGCCACTAAAATACCCGCATTGCCGACAATCACGCGGCCCGGTTCGAACATCAGAAGCCCTTTAAAATCCTTGGTTTCTTCGCGCGCGATGTGCAGATAACGCAACGGGAGCGGCGGAAGATCTTTCTCTGATTTTTCTTCATAACGACCCTCGTAAAGAATACCGAGACCGCCGCCTAAATCGAGCCGCGCAAGGGTGTGGCCACGCTTTTCAAGCTGTTTTACCATCACCATCATTTTGGCAAACGCGGCACGGAACGGTTTTACATCGGTGATTTGCGAACCGATATGGCAGGAAATACCAACGAGTTTTACGCCGGGAAGTTTCGCCGCGCGGTCGAAAAGTTTCGGCACGATATTCGCATCGATGCCGAATTTATCCTGCTTGCGGCCAACGGTGATTTTTGCGTGTCCGCCGCCGGCGACATCGGGATTTACGCGCAAACACACCGGTGCGGTTTTTTTCAGTTTTTTGGCAATACGGCTGATGGCTTCAAGCTCCGGCTCTGACTCCACATTAAGCTGGAAAATGCCTTTTTGAAGCGCATAGGCGATTTCCGCATCGGTTTTGCCAACACCGGAGAACACGATATCCTGCGGTGTGAAACCGGCGGCGAGGCATTTGCGAATCTCGCCTTCCGAAACCACATCCGCGCCTGCACCCGCTTCCTTGAGTACGCGCAGTACGGAAAGATTATCGTTGGCCTTCACCGCATAGCATATTTTTGCTTTACGGCCTTTCAAACCTTCCGCAAACACCTGGAAATGCCGACGCAGTGTGGCGGCGGAATAGCAATAAAACGGCGTGCCAATTTCCGCCGCGATTTTAGTAATCGCAACCTGCTCTGCATGCAGCAGTGAATTTTTATAGGTAAAATGATCCATGGCAATAAAACGCGCTAATCGCCCTTATCTGCGGATGTCTCACTCGGCAGTTCCGGCGGCAGATAAAGCTCCACACCGGTTGGCTCTATGCTGACATTCGTGTTCTGCGCTTTGGGTTGCGGTGTATCTTCTCGGTATAAATCACCGCTAATACCACAGCTCGTTACAAGCGGTATAACCAGCGAAGCAATAATCACCGCGATAATCACCCAGCGATTCGTAAACATATCATGACCGTCGTGGTGCAACTGCTTTGCGACGACGCGCGCTTGACCAAGATTATGCATAATGCCTCCGTGCTTTTGCGATAGATTTTTTTACATTTTCCGGTGCGGTGCCGCCGTGGGATGTACGAGAGCGAACCGAATTTTCTACCGAAAGAACTTCAAATACTTCATCGGAAATGCGCGGTTCAATAGCCTGCATATCTTCAAGGAAAAGATCGGCCAATTCGCATTCTTTCTTTTCAGCCAGTTGTACAATACGCCCCGTTATGTGATGCGCTTCGCGGAAGGGTATGCGTAAACGCTGCACCAGCCAATCCGCCAAATCGGTGGCGGTAGAAAACCCACCACGCGCCGCTTCGTGCATTGCCTTTTTATTCACTATAAGCCCGCTGACCATGCCAACCATCGCATGCAAGAGCAGCGTGAGATTTTCGGCCGTATCAAACACAGGCTCTTTATCTTCCTGCATATCTTTGCTGTAAGCGAGGGGTAGGCCCTTCATCACCGTAAGCAGATTCAGTAATGCACCAAAAATGCGACCTGTTTTCCCGCGCGCGAGCTCCGCCGCGTCCGGGTTACGTTTTTGCGGCATCATGGAACTGCCGGTCGTATAGGCTTCCGGCAGCGACACAAAATGAAACGGCGCTGAGGTCCAGAGGATGAATTCCTCGCCCAGGCGCGAAAGATGCACAGAAATAACGCTCGCGGCGAATAAAAATTCTAAGGCAAAATCGCGATCAGAAACCGCATCGAGCGAATTTTCCATCGGCTTTTTGAAACCA
>CAYPXJ010000022.1:7337-26368 GCA_964414595.1 uncultured Rickettsiales bacterium | reverse complement strand
GTATTAATACTGTGCATCCAATTCGCAAATCCGGTGACCATTCCGAACGTAAAAAGAACGCTGCCCAGCAACAATTCCAGCGATGCGATAGAGAAATTTCGCAGGTAATAATGATAAAAAATACGTTTGAAAAAATTACGTGTATGACCCGCCAGGAAGGGCAGCAGAATATGACGAATGCGCAAGCTGCTTTTTTCTTCGCCGTAATGCGCATGGAGTGGAATTTCCAGAATGGCGGCACGCGCGTTATAAAGACGAAAAAGCATATCTGATTCAAAAAAATAACGGTGGCTGATTTTGGAAAATGGCAATGTGCGCAACACGCGCGCGTGGATGGCGGTAAAGCCATTGGTGGGGTCAAAGAGATTCCAGTAACCAGAAGAAAGTTTGGTAAGAAATGAAAGGCAAATATTACCAAACCAACGTAGCAACGGCATGCCGCGTGCATCCCGTGGGTAGTAAAAGCGGTTGCCTTTGGTGTAATCCGCCTGGCTGGCCATAATAGGCGCGGTCATGCGGGAAATCAGCGAGGGATCCATTTGCCCATCGCCATCCAGCTTTACAACAATATCCATATGTTCTTCCAGCGCAGCTTTATAACCGGTTATCACCGCCCCGCCGACGCCCTGATTTTTTTCATGGCGCAGGACGCGCACGCGAGCATCACCCACGCGCGCGGCATAATCGCCGCTTTGCTCGGGGCAGGCGTCATCCACAACAAAAATGCGATCGACTTCTTTGCCGATACGCGCAATCACATCGCCGATGTGAGCAGCAACTTTATAACTGGGTATGACAACCGCGATTTTCATGGCTTCACTATCCACGGCATGCCACTTATTTTCAAGGTTTAATCCAGAGCGTGAAACCAGAAAGCTGGCGCGAGGTATAATTTTCTACGGTGAGGGTTTTTGCAATTTCAGCCTGCCAACGATTGCCATCGGGCACGATAATGCCATCCAGATGCGATTCAGCAAGCCATTGAGGCGCCGTATCCGCGCGCGAAACGCCATCAATATAATTACACAGTGTTTTACGGCGCTGAACTTCCTTCGCACCAAAAAAACTTTCTAACTGATCAAGATATTGCTGAGATACGCACAGCGGATAGGGATGTTGCGGCAGAACGATAAACCAGCGTGCGAGCGTTTCTGGCGCAAGTATGCGCGCGCGCGGAGGTAATTGCGGGATGATGTTTTGAATTAGGGCGATACGCTCAGCAGGAAGTTTCGGGGCAGGAGGAAATTGAAAGCGAATCGTGGTGTTAAAATCGAGCAGCGGTGTGTGGGAATTGGGAAGCGTGACATAAGCGGTGAGTGCAAGAAATGCACCCGCGAACAGAACAGCAATCCAAGTTTGCAAACCTTTCAGAAAGGGCACAATCATAAGAATGCCCATAAAAAGATGACGCGGAATTGCCCACCATAAACGGCGAAATGTCGGCGTGCCAGTGAGATGCGTTGCCCAGAATTTGATCAGCAGCGGGTTCATGAAGATGAGCAGAAAAAGCCCGACCATGATAGCTATCATGCGCTGTGGCCAGCCTTTCAGAAATAGCCATGCGCCAAGCGTTGCTGCCCAAAAAAGATAACCAGCATAGCCGGTATTCAGAGCAAGAACCTCGTCATTAGGTTCTATAACGAGAGAGCTATCCGCCAAAACAGGCGATGCTTCCGCCACCGCTTCGCGCAGGAATAGCCCCCAGGCGATGGGATAAAAACACGCCAAAGCGGCAAGCATTCCGCGCAGCGTGGTATCTTTATCGTATCGCCAGCAACCCGCCGCAGTAAGAGCTGTGGCAAGCGGAGCGATATAAAGCCCGGTGGCTGTGCTGCCCACCGCGACAATATTCGCGACAATCAACATGAACCAGGAATCGGCTGGAAATGAGAGGCGCATCACGCGCGCGGTGTACACCATAATCAGCGGGACAACCGCCAATGCGAGAAGCGATTTACCCTGCTGCATTTTACCAAAAGATAAGTTGCCGAGCCCGGCAGAAAAAAATGTAAAGACCACCATCAAGGCTATGGTTGCGTAGGTTAGATGCAGCCAATAACGCGGTGTAAGCAGATGCGCGAGCAGCGCCGTTGCGTATACTACCAGCGCGGCGTAAACGGGCGCAAGAATCAGATAATGCACCGTAGCTGGCGGGAGAGAGGTGAGTTTCGCCACGGTTGCGGCAAGGAGTTCGAGCGTATGAATTTTATAAGTAGGAAGCAGTAGCGGCAACCCTTCTACGCCGTGCATGGTGTCGTGTGAGAACAACACCGCCTGCGGGTCTTCGAGCGCGCTTACCATCAGATTAAGATAGAACCCATCGTCGCCATGTACGCGCTGAATAAGTAGCGTGGCGGCAACGGCGATAAGAATGGGTGGCAATAATTTCAGGTCAAAACGCAACCGCGGGAGCAAAAAAAGAAGCGGAATAGCCGGCACCCAGCTGTAGGTCACCAGGGTTGCGAAATTCTGATTGCTGAAAACGAGGATATGGCAATAGAGAGTCCAGGAGGCAAACAAAGCGAGAAGAAAAAAAGATAGATTTTCTGTAGCTTTATTTGATTCGTGCATCGTTATTTCTTTTTACGGACTTTGTCGAGCGCGGTGCGCAGATTGGCATAATAATAGACGCGCTTGTTTTCCGGCATATTTTCTAATTTGCGCTTGATGCTTTCCAGCACGGCAACACGCGCGCAGATAATTACTTTACGACGATCATGCACCATACGCTCGATAAGGGAGCGCAAGGCCACAAGGCCTGTCATATCAATAAGCGGCACATTTTCCATATCGATAATCAAGGTGCGGACTTGATCGTGCACATTGCTGGCGCGGTCGAAAGCTTTTTCCACCGTTCCAAAGAAGAGCGGTCCTTCCATGCGGTAGAGCAAAACAGATTGAGGAAGATTTTGCGCGGCGCGCGAGGTGCGTAAACGCGGCGGATCGACATCCACCTGCATGAGGGTCGCCACGCGCTGCATGAAAAGAAATGAAGCCATGATAAGACCCACCGTAACGCCCATCACCATGTCGGTGACGACCGTGAGCGTGAAGCATGTGAGCAGCACGATTTTATCTGCGGTAGGTGCGATTTGCAGCGTGCGCAGACATTGGTGTAAATGCGACATACGCCACGCGATGACCATCAAAAGCGCCGCTAAGGACGCCATGGGAACATAGGCGACATAGGGTGCGAGCAACATAATATAGAGCAGAATGAATAAGGCATGAAATACCGAGGAAAGTGGGGTTTTTGCGCCACTATGGATATTAGCCGCTGTGCGCGCGATGGCACCGGTGGCGGGAATGCCTGCCACCATGGCGGAGAGAATATTGCCGATACCAATGCCTGCTAATTCGGCACTGGGATGGTGGCGCGTGCCGGTCATACTATCGGCAATGGTGGCGGATAAAAGTGACTCAAGTGCGGCAAGCGCTGCGATGGTAGCGGCGGGTGCAATCCAGTTTTGTAATTCGTGTACGGTGGGCAGGCTCAGCAATTCGCCCGGCGCTAGAGTGGGCAGATGAAAGGTGGGTGGGTAAGGTGGGATGCCCGGCAAATCCACACCATCGGGATTGGCATAGGTAAAGGTGCTGGCGATGGTAGCGATTTCGTAGCCGAGCGAGTTTAAGATAAAGGCGGTGATGGTGCCTACAACCATGCCTATCATCGGCGCGGGAACATAAGGAATCCAGCGATTGCCAGCAAAAATAACGCCAAGCGTCAGAATGCCGATAATGGTTTCATCGGCGTTTAATTCCATCATGTGCGATGTGAGCGCGTGCATTTTTTCTATAAAACTAAGGCCGCCCATGCCCTGGATACCGAGACCAAAAAAATCATTCAGCGCGAGTAGCCCAAGCACCACGGCTATACCTGCCGTAAAACCTGTGGTGACAGGGTAGGGAATAAAACGCATAAGTTTGCCAAGGCCGGAAATCGCGAAGACGATAAGCATGACGCCTGCCATGATGCCGCACCAGATGAGTCCGCGGAGACCGAATTCCGAAACAATGGGTGCAAGAATAACGACGAAAGCGGCTGTAGGCCCGCTCACCTGAAAGCGCGAACCGCCGAAAAGGGCGACCGCAATGCCGGCGACGATGGCGGTGTAAAGACCGTGCTGTGGCGGCAAGCCTACCGCAATCGCCAGCGCCATTGAAAGCGGCAGCGCCACCAGCGATACCACAAATCCCGAACCTAAATCCGAGAGAAGGAATGGCAGCGAATAACCGCGCGAAAAAGATTCGCGCATGGCATAAGCAATGGGATAACGCATCGGTTTGTGCTGCATGGATGGCAGCACTATAACCGAAATTTTTGCTTAACGCACGCTTGCGAGTTGCGGCTTGGTAGTGCGTGGCGATTCGGGCAGGAATTGCGCAAAGGCGACCGACATATAATCCTCAATTTCCTGCGCGGAACGATTGAGGCGTGCCATTAAGCGCAAGGTGATAAGCACCTGCACAAGGTAGCGCGCGGTTTTATACGCATCGCGATCCTGCGGCCACTCGCCTTGCTCCTGCGCGCGGCGTAGCACACGCGTGAACGTATCTTCAATATTTTTAAGGCCCTGCATGGCCTGCGCTGCGAGTTTTGGCTCGGGTCCGGCAAGTTCAATCACCGTGTTAATGACGAAACAGCCCTTATCGCCGCTGCTTGCATCGCACACTTTGTTTTGCACCTGGGAAAAAAATTCCTTTAACGTCGCAAGCGGTGTTTTGCTTTCGGAAAGCTCGGAGAGCTTTGGCGAAATGAAATGGGTGAGATAGGTTTCCAGCACTTTGGAAAAAAGCGCATCCTTATTGCCAAACGCATGATAAAGCGAAGCAAGCTGAAGCTGCGTGGCTTCAGCGATATCGCGCACCGACGTGGCGAGATAGCCCTTTTTCCAGAAAACATCGAGCGCCTTCTGTAGCGCCTCTTCTTTAATAAAAGTAGCTTTACGTCCCATATTGTGCCTCCGTGTTAATGTGTATTTCACCCGTGAGTGTGCGATGAACCGGGCATTTATCCGCAACTTCTACCAGCTTGTTTTTAAGTTCTTCTTCCACCTTCGCTAAAAAAATTAGCGTTCGGGTTATACGCGTGGTGGTTTTGCCGCTTGCCGCATCGCGCATATGGGCCTCACGCAGGCGAATTTCCATCTGCGGCAGTTCGATTTTTTTATAATCGGCATACATACGTAGTGTCATCGCCGTGCATGCGCCGAGACTTGCCAGTAGCAATTCAAAAGGCGCCGGCCCGCTATCTGCTCCGCCTTGGTCCTGCGGTTCATCGGCTTGTAACGCATGATGTGCGGTATCGATAGAAAGCGAGAATGGCGATAGACCGTTAAATCGCACAGCCACCTCACCATGTTCTAAAGAATGTGTATGTTTTTTTTCCATAGTAAAAATGTCTCCCCAGATGTTGATCCGGGGAGACGGCTTATACTAACTTGCTTTGCGAACCGGCGCTACTTCATGCTTTTTAAAATTTGCATCCACCGGAGTATGTACAATGTGGTTGGTATAATTGGTGATAACCTTCATCGCCACGCTCAGAATGACTTCCAGGATTTGCGCTTGGGTATAACCTGCATTCAGAAAAGCATCGACATCCGATTTTTGAACCCAACCCTGAGTTTTTACCACCGCTTCCGTGAACTGACGCAGCGCTTCCAGTTTGGTATCGCCGAGAGGCTGACCCGCTTTTAACGCATCAATCACCGCAGGTTCTATTTTACCCATTTCGGCAAACGTAGAATGGGCGGCAACGCAATAATGGCAGCCATTAAGGCGGCTGGTAGTAATTTGCACAATTTGCGCCTGCGTGGGACTAAAAGTGCCCTGCGACGTAGCGCCCGCAATATCGAGATAGCCTTTCAAGACGTTGGGTGCTTCGGCAAATTCCGCCAGAAGATTGGGGATAAAGCCGTATTTTTTCTGGATACCGGCCAGCAAAGGCTTGGAGCCTTCCGGTGCAGTTTCAGGGGTGTGAATGGTAAATTCTGTCATGATTAGCTCCTTTTGTGGTTACGTTACTAAGGCTAATCCTAACATAATATATCTAATGTTCAAGTAAATAATTTATCATTTGCTAAATTATTATTTAGCTTGAATACCAATGGGTTAGGCGGTGATGATCGGGCAGGTTGCTTACTGAGCCAATCGCACTAAAGGATAATTTCCCGCCTGAAATGGTCCGCTCCATCATCTGCGACACCTGCTTGGATGTCACGCGGTTCATATTCTCTATCATTTCTTCAACCGAGATAAATTTTCCATAGGAAGCGATCTGGCGACCTAATTCTTCCGCGCGATTCATCGTGCTTTCATGTTCCATCATTAAATTGGCGCGCAGCTGCTCCTTCGCGCGTCGCAATTCAGCAGCACCGACGGGCTTTTCGATGAGTTTGTGGATTTCACCGGCGACAACTTTGAGTAGCTCTTTGCCCTTTTCTGGTGAAGTGCCGGCGTAAATGGTGAAATACCCGCTATCTTCAAAATTGGTGGCGGAGGGTTGAATGGAATAAGCCAGGCCACGTTTTTCACGAATTTCCTGGAAAAGGCGGGACGACATGCCGCCGCCCAGTACCGTTGTGAGCACCTGCATGGTGTAATAATCGGGGCCGTGATAGCTTACGCTTGGAAAGCCAAGCACCAGATGCAGTTGCTCTAAGTTACGTTTTTGGCGGAAATCGCCGCCGTAATAACGCGCGCGCGGTTTTTGAATAGTCGGATCCGAAGGCTTGAGTTTGAAAAAGCGGCGCACCGTTTCGCACGCTTTGCGATGCGAGAGCGGACCCGCAATCGCCACCACCATTTTTTCCGGCACATAATGATGCTCCATATAATTAAAGAGCTGACGGCGCGTAATGGAAGCGACGCTTTTTTCTGTGCCGAGAATGGTGCGGCCCAAAGGCTGTTTGGGGTAGGCTACTTCCTGCGCGTAATCAAAAATGATATCGTCGGGCGTATCGTAGGTGCCGGCGATTTCCTGAATGATGACATCCTGCTCACGCTTGAGTTCGGTGCGATCGATCACCGAGTGTAGCAACATATCCGAAAGTAATTCTGCCGCTTTATCAAAATGATCTTTCAGGACGCGCGCATAATAGACAGTTTGCTCGCGTGAGGTGTAAGCGTTTAAGTAGCCGCCTATCGCATCAAATTCCTCGGCGATTTTTTGCGCGGTACGCTTTTTCGTGCCTTTGAACAGCATATGTTCCAGCAAATGCGAAATGCCGTGTTCTTCTGGCTTTTCATCGCGCGAACCGGCGTTCACCCAAATCGCGATGGAGCTGGTGGCGGCCTCCGGCATCGTAACCGACGCCACACGGAGACCCGAAGATAGCCGCGTTACAAACGGCTTGCGGTCAGATATGTTTTTCGATGTAGCCACGGAGCGCCTTTTTCTGGTTAGGGAGAATGTCAAAAATTTCTTTGTTCTGCATCATGGGCTGCATAGAGAGCGGTAAAGGTGCAGCATGATTCACCGCTTCCAGGCAGGCCTGGCGGAATTTCGCCGGGTGCGCAGTAGAAAGTACAACCATCGGAATATCAGCGCGCTGATTCATCTTACGCGCGGCTTCAATACCGACTGCCGTGTGTGGATCGGGTAGAATGTCGGTCATTTCGAAAACCTGGCGCATCGTACGCAGCGTGGTGAGATCGTCCACGGCATAGCTCACAAATTTTTCGCGCGCTTTGGCAAAGGCCTCTTCGGGCACTTTAAGTTTGCCTGTTTTGCTGAAAGTTTCGAACAGCGCGCGTGTTTTTTCGCCGTTACGATCAAGCAGATCGTACACAAGACGTTCAAAATTGCTGGAGACTTGAATATCCATCGAAGGGCTAAGCGATGCGACAACACTATCTTGCGAATAGTCATTGTGATTGAAGAAGCGCGAAAGAATATCGTTACGGTTTGTCGCGACCACAAATTGGTGCACTGGAACGCCCATGCGATAAGCCAACCAGCCCGCATAAATATTGCCGAAATTACCAGTAGGCACCGCGAAGGAAATGCCCTTTTCCGGCGCACCAAGTTTAAGATAGGCGTGCAAATAATATACAATCTGCACCATGATGCGCGCCCAGTTGATCGAATTCACCGAAATAAGGAAATATTTATCACGCGGCAGAAAATCCGCTTCTAGGTAAAGTTGTTTTACAAGCGCTTGGCAATCATCAAAGGTGCCTTCAATCGCGATATTGTGAATATGCGGCGCGTCGACAGTCGTCATTTGGCGGCGCTGAATATCGGTGACACGGCCATGGGGGTGCAGCATGAAAACTTCCACCTCTGGCGTATTTACGAGGCCGGCGATCGCGGCGCTGCCCGTATCACCCGAGGTAGCACCGAGCACCACAGCTTTTTTCTTTTTCTTACCCTTCAGCGCTTCATGCAGCAGATGGCCGAAAAGCTGCAGCGCGAAATCTTTGAATGCCAATGTCGGGCCGTGATACAGCTCTAGCATGTGCATATTTTTTTCAAATTTAGAGAGCGAAGTTAGCGGAGCTATTTCCGGATGATCAAAATGTGCGTACGCTTTTTCGATACATTCGCGCAGTGTGGAAATCGGCATCGCATCATCTACAAATGGCGCGATGACTTTTTCTACCAGTTCTGCGTAGGAAAGATATTTCCACGATTTTAGCGTTGCTGCATCCACGCGCGGCAATTCTTCCGGCACGTAAAGTCCGCCGTCGGGCGCGAGACCTGCTGTCAGCACGTCTCGAAATGGAATAGAGGGCGCACGCCCGCGTGTACTGGTATAAAACACAACCCTTATTAACCTAAGTAGCGTTGCTCGAGATGCTCTTGAAAGCACCGGACGTTTAACTTTTCGCCGGTGACTTTGGCAAGCAGTTCTTTGGCCGTATAACGTGACCCGGTTGCATGTATTTGCTCACGCAGCCAGTCGCGTAAGGGGGCAAAATGACCTTTTTCCAGGTCGTTTTCAAGGGTTGGGAGGGATTTTTTTGCAGCCTTATAAAACTGGGCGGCATGAATGGCCCCCAGCGTATAGCAGGGGAAGTAGCCAAACGAGCCATCTGACCAATGGATATCCTGCAGGCAGCCTTGGGTATCGTTTGGCGGTGTTATCCCCATGTAATTACGCATTTTTTCGTTCCAGCGGGCGGGAAGATCCGCCACCTTCAAATCCCCCGAAAGGAGCTCTTTTTCCAGCTGGTAACGCAGGATGATATGCAGGGGGTAGGTGACCTCATCGGCATCTACTCTGATGAACGACCGTTCAACTATTGTGCCCAGTCGGTAGAGGTTTTCAGCTTCCCAGGCGGGGCCTTTACCGCCAAAGGCCTCCCGAATGAGGGGGGCGGCATAGCGTAAAAAAGGCCGACCGCGGCATATTTGCATCTCAACAAACAGGCTTTGGCTCTCATGCAGGCTCATGCCCAGCGCATCGCCAACGGGCTGGTCGCGCCATTTTTTTGGCAATCCCATTTCGTATAGCGCGTGCCCCGTTTCATGCAGAATGCCCATCAGTGAACCGCGAAATTCATCGCTGCGATAGCGTGTGGTGATACGCGTATCACCGGGTACACCACCGCAAAAAGGATGCGCGCTGATATCTAGCCGGCCATGCGCGAAGTCAAAACCCAATGTCGCCATTAATTTTAGGCCGAGCGCTTTTTGTTTTTCGATCTCGAAAGGGCCTGTGATGGCAAGTGGAGGCAATTTGGTTTTTTGCGAAGTAAGAACCTTCTCCACAAAAGGTGGCAAAAAATTTTCGAGTGCGCCAAAGACTTCATCGATTTCGGCGGTGGTGCGGCCTGCGTCATATTGATCCAGCAACGCTTCGTAGGGCGAACAACCAAACGCTTCCGCTTTAATAGCGGCGATTTCTTTCACCATCGCAAGAATTTTTTCCAAGTACGGCGCGAACCCCGCAAAATTATTTTCGTTTTTACAGGTACGCCAAACATGCTCGCTTTCGGTGCCAAGTTTGGTGAAAGCTTCCACTAATTTTTCCGGTACACATACGGCATGACGATAACGATGGCGCATGAGTCGGAGGTTGGAACGTTGCCACTCATCCAAATGTTTTTCGGTTTCGGCAATATCCAGCCACTCCGCAATTTCCGGCGCCGTCACCATTTGGTGATGCAGTGCGGAAAGAACGCCAAGTTGCTCGCCGCGTACATCATTCGCGCCGTCGGGCATCATCGTCGCAGCATCCCAATGCAGCATCGCAGAAGCGCCGCCAAGATGGTACGCGCGACGGAATCTATCTTCTAGTTTCGCGTAAGACATAAAAGATTTTCTATGGTCAATTTTTGTATAATTTTTTACGCATAAAAAGTACGTACATGACTATCGTTACTATCGCGAGCGAGAACCATGTAATGGCGTACTCTAAATGGTCGTTACGGAAAGTGAAATGCACAGGCAAAGGCACCGGCAACTGGGTTGAATTTTGTTCTTCACCGGTTTGCTGAATTAAAATGGGCAAAACTTTTACGGGCAGTTGCTGTGTGTTCAAATAATCCACCATGCCGGGCAAATCGAGCCACAGCCAAACCTGATTCTTTGCCGTGTTATCAGGCATGAACCAGGCTTTTTTCTCACCCAAGCGAAACACGCCGCTTATCAAGTTTATGCCTTCCGGCTCTGTTCCCGGGCGTGTTGCCGGATCTTTTTTCTTGTCTGGCACCCACCCACGATTGATGAGAATAGCTTGATTGTAACCTTTGGGAATAGCCGGGGTGATCACGTGGTAACCACTTTGCCCGCGGAAATATTTCGCCGCTAAGTAGATTGTGTGTTCATGCAGGAATTTTGCCCGAACTTGCACCGGGGTGAAATCCTCGTCAGAGGCGACATAACGCAGGTCGCCGAAATCTTCTAAAGAAAGCGCGGGCTGCGCGGTCTTTTTTTGGATTGCCGTTATCAGATTTTCTTTCCACCGCAACCGCTCAACTTGCCAAAAACCAAGCGCTAGGAACAATAGAATGCAGCCGAGTGTGAATAAAGAAAACCAAGGCGAAGTTTTAATGGCACGGGATAAAAACATTAGCTGAAATCCTCCCTACGGAAATAGAATTGCATCGCGATAAATAGTGACTTTGATACGATAAGCAATGCGATAGAGCCTAGCAGAATAGAAGGCGTCCAGAGCAAGGCGTGTACCCAAAGCGGCGGGTGGTAAGTTGCTTCCACCCAGAGGGCGGCAATGGTAACGACAATACCCACCAAAAACATAGCTGCGTAAGCAGGGCCATCCGCCGCATCGTGCTTGGCAAGCGGGAAGCGACATTTTTTGCAGCTTTTCTTTACCTTAAGCAGACCATCATAGATGCCCTGCATGCCGCAGCAGGGGCATTTTAGCCTGACACCGCGTAAAAAAACGGTTCGGAAACGTGCCGGATTAGTGGACCGCATAGGGCGCATTGCCGCTGCCCCACCAATAAATGCAGACGAAGAGGAACAGCCATACTACGTCTACAAAATGCCAGTACCAGGCCGCAAATTCAAAACCGAGATGGTTTTGCGGCGAGAGATCACCTTTGCGCGCGCGCAGATAGCAAATGAAGAGGAAAATGGTGCCGATAATCACATGCAAACCGTGGAAGCCTGTAGCCATGAAGAATACGGAAGCATATTTGCCAGAATTAAAGGCAAAAGGTGCTTCGGAATATTCCACCGCCTGCAACGCGGTAAAGCTCATGCCGAGAAGTACAGTAAGCAGCAGGCCTTTTTTCAGCCCTTCACGGTCACCGTGCAGCAGCGCGTGGTGTGCCCAGGTTACCGTGGTGCCGGAAAGCAAAAGAATTAGCGTGTTGATAAAGGGTAAATCAAACGGATCAAACACCGAAATGCCTGCCGGCGGCCAAACACCCGCCGCAGCCGGCCAGGGGCTGCCTTCGCCCAGCACATCAACCGGGTTGATAGAAGCGAAGAAAAACGCAAAGAAAAATGCGAAGAAGAACATGACTTCCGAAGCAATAAAGAAGCCCATGCCCATACGCAGGCCGTGCTGCACTTCTGGCGTATGCACTTTATCGCGCTTTACTTCGCGAATTACGTCACGCCACCAGGAATACATCGTGAATAAAACCAGAAGGAGACCAAAAATAGCAAGCGGCTCGCCTAACATTTTGTCGTGCATCCACATAGCCAGGCCAAGCGGCAGGCAAAGAAGCCCAATCGAGCCGACAATCGGCCAGGGGCTGGGGTTGACGAGATGGAAAGGATGATTTTGCTGTGAGCTCATAGGTTCCCTGTAGGTTGGTTAGGTAATTTCTGTTTTGCCAGATTTTTCGCCTTGAAGAAAGTATAAGATAACGTGACGGTTTTCACTTCGTCGAGGTTTTTATCGTCCAAAATGGCCGGATCAATGAAAAATGACACCGGGAACGTGACTTTTTCGCCCGGTTTGATGGTTTGATTCTCAAAACAGAAGCACTGCACCTTGTTGAAATAGATACCAGCCTTATCGGGCGTGACGTTAAAAGTAGCCACGCCGGTGAGAGGTGTATCGGAAAAATTTTCTGCCGTGAAGAAGACGAGCTTGCTCTCACCAACCTTCACTTTTACTTGCAACTGCTCGGCCTTAAAATGCCACATCAGGCCGGGGTTGGTATCCGTATTAAAGCGTACGGTGACTTCGCGGTCGTACACATGGTCGGGAATTTTTATGGCCGCTTGCGTCGTGCCACCAAAGCCCGTAACGCGGCAGAATAAATCGTAAAGGGGCACCGCCGCATAGGCCAAACAGAACATGCCCACGACCACCATCGCGATATTGATGGCCAGCGCGGTGTTTTTATTGCGGACGCGTAGCATTGAAACGCTATAAACCGCCAAATTTAATCAGCGCGAGCACAAAGAACAAGCCGACCATGGCAAATAACAGGCCTAGCAGAACCAGATTTTTCGCGCGTTGTTCGCGGTGGCGGGTATGAGGAGGCATATCAGATATACATACGAAGGAAGTGATCAAGAATGAGTAGGCCGTAAAGCGCAAAGAGATAAAAAATGGAGTAACCGAAAAGGGGCATCGCGCGTTTGATATCCTCGTCGCGGTAAAGGCGGTGCGCCATCCACAAGAATACGCCGCCGAGCGCTACTGCGCCCGCCAGATAAAGATAACCACTCATACCTACGACGGTAGGAAGCAGGCTGACCAAAAGCATCCATACTGTGTAACGCAGAATTTGCCATTTGGTATGCAGGATGCCATGCGTCACCGGCAGCATCGGCACGCCGACCTTCGCGTACTCACGTGATTTTTTCAGCGCCAGCGCCCAAAAATGCGGCGGGGTCCACAGGAAGGTGATGAGGAAAAGAATCCACGGTTCAAATTGCATCTGGTTGGTAACCGCGAGCCAGCCAATCACCGGCGGAAATGCCCCGGCCGCCCCGCCAATCACGATATTTTGCGGTGTGGAGCGCTTGAGCCACGCGGTGTAAATAAAGACATAAAATAAAATACCTGCCAGCAATAAACCCGCCGCCCAGAAATTCACCGCCACCGCCATAATGAATACCGAAAGAAACGCGCCAATGACGCCAAACTCGAGCGCGATTTCCGGCGCAATACGGCCCGAAGGAATGGGCCGCTTCATCGTGCGCAGCATATGCGCGTCAATATCGCGATCGTACCACATATTAATCGCGCCGGCTGCGCCGGAACCGAGTGCAATGCAGAAAATCGCTACGATTTGTAAAAATGGATGCAGCGCGCCGGGTGCCAACCACATACCCGCAAAACCCGTAAACACCACCAGCGACATCACGCCCGGTTTCAAGAGTGAAAAGAAATCCCGAACGGTGGAGTGCGTGCGTGTAAGAGGAAGTGCGTAATTCATGCCGTAGGATGTACTCCCATCGCGGCGATAACGCAAGTGAGGAACAGTAAAAAGGCGTGATATTGCTACCACGCCTTTTTGTTCGTTATCGAAGTTATTATTTATCTTTTTCTCTTTTTAGCCTTTGGCTTTGCGCGCGCAACCGGTGCAGATTTTACCGGTGCTTTTGCCGGAACCAGCATATCGCACGACGAACCGTTGATGATGCGCGAAAGCACCGCGCCACCTACAATCAGCGTGAGTGCGCTGTTAAGCCAGTTTGCCAGCAAGAGATCCATGGAAATCGGATGGATGGCATAACAGAAAATGCCTGCCGCGAAACCAAATGGCAGCCAAAGCAGGAAACCGATTTTCGCACCCTTCTGGAATGGGCAGTTGCAGCACATGCTACAGCTCAGCTTAGCAAAAACATAGGCCAGAAAAATACCGTACAGCAAATTGCCAACGATCATTCCCTGTTCCATGATTTTATCGCCTTCCGGGCGCCAGAGATGCGCATGCGCCGCCGTTTGCTCGGCAAACACATACATCCAGACAAACCAACCCGAAAGATAAGAGATTAGCGCAAAAACAATACCCGCAACAATGATGCGGCCGTGATTACAGCAACCAGTCATATTCCACCTCCCTATGTGTATAATGACAGGGCGAGCTTACTTGATTTTAGGCAAAGTTTCAAATGTATGGAACGGAGGCGGGGAAGGAACTTGCCATTCCAGCGTGGTAGCGACATCTTTGCCCCAGTAGCTTTCACCCACTTTTGGACCAAAACGCAACGTGTGCCAAATGATGAACAGGAACAGCAGCGCACCTGCAAAAGTGATGCTAGAGCCAATCGAGGAAACGAGGTTCCAGCCCGCAAACGCATCCGGATAATCCGGAATACGGCGTGGCATGCCCGCAAGGCCAAGGAAGTGTTGCGGGAAGAAGGTTACGTTCGCGCCGACGAAGGTGAGCCAGAACTGAATCTTGCCGAGGGTTTCGTTATATTGACGGCCTGACATCTTGCCGATCCAATAATAGAAACCGCCGAAAAGCATGAAGAGCGCGCCGAGCGACATAACGTAGTGGAAATGTGCGACAACATAATAGGTGTCGTGCATGACGATATCGACGCTTGCGTTGGAGAGCACCACACCCGTTACACCGCCGACGGTGAACAGGAAGATAAAGCCAATCGCATAGAGCATCGGGGTTTTGAACGAGATGGAGCCGCCCCACATCGTGGCGATCCAGCTGAAGATTTTAATACCGGTTGGTACGGCAATCACCATCGTTGCTGCGGTGAAGTAGGCGAGCGCGTTCGCATTCATGCCCACGGTAAACATGTGGTGTGCCCACACAACGAAACCTACCACGCCAATCGATGCCATTGCGTATGCCATGCCGAGATAACCGAACACAGGCTTGCGCGAAAATGTAGAAACGATATGGCTCATGATACCGAAAGCGGGAAGAATAATAATATATACTTCCGGGTGACCGAAGAACCAGAATAGGTGCTGGTAAAGAACCGGGTCACCGCCGCCTGCGGGGTCAAAGAAGGTGGTGCCGAAATTACGGTCGGTCAGCAACATGGTGATCGCGCCTGCCAGTACGGGAAGCGCCAGCACGAGCAGAAATGCCGTAATCAGGATCGACCAAGCATAGAGCGGCATTTTGTGCAGCGTCATGCCCGGAGCGCGCATATTAAAGATGGTGACGATGAAGTTAATTGCCCCAAGAATGGAGGAGATACCCGCAACGTGGAGGCTGAAAATGGCCATATCAACCGCCATCCCGCCGTGTGAGGTTGCGTTGGAAAGCGGCGGATAGACAGTCCAGCCGGTGCCTGCGCCGCCATCGACGAACGCTGAACCCACGAGCAGCAGGAATGCGGGGGGCAACAGCCAGAAGCTGATATTGTTCATGCGCGGGAAGGCCATATCCGGCGCGCCGATCATAATAGGCACAAACCAGTTGCCGAAGCCGCCAATCAAGCCAGGCATAATCATAAAGAACACCATGATGAAGGCATGCGCGGTGACTACGACGTTATAATATTGGTAGTCGCCGTTGAAAAATTGGTCGCCCGGATGTGCCAGCTCGTAACGAATCATCAGCGAAAAGATCGCGCCGGCCAGACCCGCAACAATAGAAAAGATAAGGTACATGGTACCAATATCTTTATGGTTGGTTGAATAAACCCAACGGCGCCAGCCGGTGGGGATATGGTGATCGTCGTGATGATCCTGCACTTTTGCGGTGGCGGGAGAAATTTTAGAAGCGGAAGCTTTACGTGCCATGGAAAGACCTAGTTGTTAGTGGGTTGTGTTTGCGCAACAGGAACGGCTTCTGGCATTTTTCCGCCTTTAGAAGCTACCCAAGCAGCGAATTGTTCTTTGCTCACCGCTTCGACAGCGATAGGCATAAAGCCATGTTTCACGCCGCAAAGCTCCGAGCATTGACCATAATAAACGCCTGGTTTTTCAGCCTTAAACCAAGTTTCGTTGAGGCGACCCGGCACAGCATCTTTTTTGACACCCAACGCAGGTATAGCCCAACTGTGAATCACATCTGCTGCGGTCATCTGCACACGGATAACGGTATCTACGGGAACGACGATACGATTATCCACTTCGAGCAGGCGAATCTGGCCCGGTTTGAGGTCTTTATCTTCCACCATGTAGCTATCAAAAGTAAAGCCGCCGTGATCAGGATATTCATACGTCCAGAACCATTGCGAGCCGAGAACTTTAATAGTCATTTGCGCATCCGGCGCTTCCGCTTCTTTATAAATAAGCGGGAAAGACTTGATGGCAATAAATACGAGAATCAAAACGGGAACGGCTGTCCAGATAATTTCGATCACCGTGTTGTGTGATGTTTTGCTAGGAACCGGGTTACGTGATGCGCGAAAACGCACACAAATATATAAAAGCAGGCCTAATACGAAAATCGTAATGGCGGTGATGATGATCAGCAACAAGTGATGAAAATTATAAATTTCGTGCATGATGGGGCTTGCCGGCTCCTGGAAATTAATTTGCCAGGGCACAGGAAATGCCGCCAATGCCGCACCGGAAGTCACACAAAAAGACACGAGCGCAAGCAGAGCGGCGCCCGTAAAACGTGAAAAAGCCATAAAGAATTTACTCATGATATGAAGTTGAACCCTAACCCGGCGCATTATACGAGCATACGTTCATTTTGCAAGCGGTGGGTTGATTGTTAATCGGCGAGGCTCTACATTAAGTGTATGTCTCAGCACGAAAAACTCGATAAACTCTTCTTCGCCCATAACCAATGGGGCAAGGATGAGGTGAAGTCCATTACCTCCAAGGCGCTTGCCGGCATGGATGATGGCGAATTGTTTTTAGAATACGGTCAGGCGGAGAATTTTACCTACGATGATGGCGTTTTAAAATCCGCGAGTTTCAATACATCGCACGGCTTCGGTCTGCGCGGTGTAGTGGGCGAGGTGAGCGGTTTTGCACATAGCTCGAATCTTTCTACCGACGCGCTCACCCGCGCGGCGGATACGGTGCAGGCGGTGAAATCTGGTTATTCGGGTGGGGTAAATCTCGACGTGGCGCCGGTGGCAACGAGTCATGCGCTTTATGATGATTTGAATCCGCTCGGCCTCGTGCCGTTTGAGGATAAGGTAAAATTATTACAGGCGATTGATGCCTATGTGCGCGCGAATGACCCGCGTGTGAAACAGGTGACGGCGTCGCTCGCTGGAGAATGGCAGGCGGTCGATATTCTGCGCGCGGATGGCCGCGAAATCGGCGATATTCGCCCTCTTGTACGCTTAAATATTTCCGTGGTGCTGGAAAAAGACGGACGTATGGAGCGCGGTTCGCACGGTGCCGGTGGACGCGTGGCGTATCAACATTATCTGCAGCCGGAAGTGTGGATGAAAAATGCTGACGAGGCGTTGCGTCAGGCGCGCGTGAATATGGAATCGGTGCCTGCGCCCGCGGGTGAAATGGATGTCGTGCTCGGGCCGGGCTGGCCGGGTGTGATGTTGCATGAAGCGGTCGGCCATGGGTTGGAAGGTGATTTTAATCGCAAGGAAACCTCCACGTTCTCCGGCAAAATCGGTGAGCGTGTAGCAGCCAAAGGTGTGACGGTAGTTGATGATGGTACGATTAAAGATCGCCGCGGTTCGCTGAATGTCGATGACGAAGGCACGCCGACGGAACGTACCGTTTTAATCGAAGACGGCATTCTTGTTGGCTATATGCAGGACCGCATGAATGCGCGGCTGATGGGCGTGAAGCCGACAGGCAATGGCCGCCGTGAAAGCTACCAGCATCAGATTATGCCCCGCATGACCAATACTTATATGATGAACGGTAACCACACGCCGGAAGAGATTATTGCCAGCGTTAAACGTGGCATTTATGCGGTGAATTTCGGCGGCGGGCAGGTGGATATTACCAGCGGCAAATTCGTGTTCAGCGCATCCGAAGCGTATAAAATTGAAAATGGAAAAATCACCGTGCCCGTGAAAGGCGCGACGCTCATCGGCGTTGGCCCGAAAGCGATGCAGAATGTGAAGATGATCGGCGATGATATGGCGCTCGACCCAGGTATCGGCACGTGCGGGAAAGATGGGCAGTCCGTTCCTGTCGGCGTTGGCCAGCCGACCGTGTTGATGACGGGACTTACCGTCGGCGGCACGGAAGTTTAGCTCTAAGTATGCAACAAAATCAGGTAGGCGATTTATACTGCTTCTATGGACGCGTAATTCCTGAGCGTGCTGATGTAAATATTGAGGTCAAAAGCATGGAGTTGACAAACGGTGTCACCATTCAAACATTGTCTATCAAGAAATCTTTAGTGAACATTTTGTGTCAGAACGAGAGCAAGAGTAACTTAGATACCTTAAAAAATATTATTCAAACCACAGTACATACTTTGGTAGATTCAATAGGATTTGGTCTATCCTGTGGATATGACGTAGAAATCATTTCCTCTGTAAATTTTCAAACAGGAGATACCAACGTGTTTGGAGTTCAAGAGAAAATCTTTGGAGACGAAGTAAACAAAAAAATACAAGTGGGTGAGTTCCACCCTGAAGTGGGAAAGATTGATGAGCTGGCAATTCTGGCGCTCACAAACATACAGCTTGCCATAGCACTAAATGACTTTCGAGAGTCAATAAGAAATCCTAATTTTACAGCATTTCATTGCTACCGAGCTATAGAGGCGATCCGAGGATTTTT
>CAYPXJ010000022.1:0-7327 GCA_964414595.1 uncultured Rickettsiales bacterium | reverse complement strand
ACAACGAAAGAAACTGGGATTCAATGCATCAGGCTTTAGGAACTCAAAAAAGTGATTTCGAGCAAGTAATGAATGCAGCAAAAGTACAGAGGCATGGCAAAGTCGGCCCGCAAACTTGGGAGCAAAGAAAAGAGCGCATGCGAACAACATGGGAGACAATTCTCAAGTTCGTCAATTACTTAAAGGCTCAAGAAACAAATACCACTACCTAATGTCATCACGCAGTAAGTAAAAAAACTGTCATAAAACTTTCATGTTTCTGCGCTAGAATAGGCCTATGAAACTGATTGATTCCTACAGCGAAAATGAGCAGGAAATTTATCGCCGGATTCGGCTGCGCGGGGATTATGAACCTTGGGCCGCGGAGGCGGCTATCGGCGTATTGCGCGCGATCGGGCTTTCGGATGAGGCAACCTATCGTGCAGAGGGCCAGGCCGCGGTTTGTTTTAAATCGCCTGCCTATGAACAGGTGCAGAAAATTCGCCGGTTAAATCCTGATTTCCCGGACTCTGGTAATCCTTTTGTGCTGAAGCCTGTACAGCATTTTCCGCTTAACCATCTCTACGATATTCTGGTTTCGCCCTATGTGGAACAGCAGGGTGTGACGAAACATCATCAGGATGTATTGCGCTATGAAATCTGGCGCCGTGGTGATGAATTTTGGGATTATCTGCCGCCCTCTGCGGCTCCGGATACGATTAAAAATGTCGGGCTGTCGAAAGAAGGTCTGCCCTATGTTTTTGACGAAGCGGCGGTGAAAAAAGATCGCGGACCAGAGCTTTTCGGTGCAGATTATGCTTATGAAAAAGGGCCGGATGGGCTTTATACGCCGGATGCGTTTCGTAAGTATTGGCGCGATCAGCAGGATTTCGGAATGAGCGAAAAGGAAATGGAAGCAGCCATCGCGCATGATTTCACATGGCCTGAAACACAGCGTGAAATTTTTCACCCGCAATTACTAAATGGTGGAAAAGATATTGATCGCGAATTGCTTGCACGCGTGGAAGAATTTGTGCGCTCGGCGGTGATGGATTTGCAATCCACACGAGCGCAAAATAAGCTCAAGCAGCAGCTCTAACACCACATCTTGTGGTAGGAAAATAATTCCTAGTCAAAATATGGATGACAGGTCATCACTTGCGTGGCATTATCCTCTTATTCCATGTAGGTGCTTCAATTGCCAGGTAGGTGCAAATGGAGAATAGATGGATTTTGCCAAGCTTGAACTTTTTGCCGCGATGCGTGAACGGATGGATTATCTTTCCGAGCGGCAAACTCTCATTGCACAGAATATCGCGAATGCGAACACGCCGGGCTATCAGGCGCGTGATTTGCGACCGGTGGATTTCGCCGACCTGGTGGCCCGTCGTTATCGTAATTTGAAACTCGAGCAAACCAGCCCGATGCATATTGGCGCGCCGCCGCCGGAAACAGATTTCCAGACGCTGAATAAGCGCAAAGGTTTTGAAACAACCATCATGGGTAATAACGTGGTGCTGGAAGAAGAGATGAAGAAGATGTCGGATGTGAATATGGATTATCAATCGACGACGAATCTCTACCGTAAGACGATGGATATGTTTAGGTTGGCCGGCGGCGGCAGATAAGGAGGATATGAATGTCTGATCTCAAAAATGCAATGGGTGTGGCGCATAGCGGTTTGCAGGCGCAAAGTGCGCGTATGCGTATTATCTCGCAGAATATTGCGAATGCGGATTCGGTAGGTACGCGCCCGGGTGCCGACCCCTATCAGCGGCAGACGATCAGTTTCAAAAATGTGATGGATAAAGAGATGGGCGTGAAAAAAGTGGTGGTGGATCGCTACGGCAATGATCCCACTCCATTCCCGACGATTTATCAGCCCGGTCACCCGGCGGCAGATGTGGATGGTTATGTGAAAATGCCGAATCTCAGCCCGGTGATCGAACAGGCGGATTTGAAAGAAGCGCAGCGTGCGTATGAGGCGAATCTCGGTGTGGTGGATGTTTCTAAAAGAATGCTCGAACGTACGATTGACTTACTCAGGTAAATTCTATCTATGCCGGCCATCCAGATTGAACTTTCTGCCTGGCTGGCGCGGCCTAGCGAATTTACTTGGTTTTGCGACATGAAAATTGTAATCACAACCGGTGGGAAAATAAAATGGCGGATGTAAAATCTTTAGGTGCGATGAATGCCTATACGCAAGCGATGAAGCTTGGTGATGCTTTGGCTGCGGGTACTGAGCCGGTCAAAGCGAGCGGTGCCACGCCTTCGCAATTCATGCAGCTTTTGGATAAGGGATTGGATAATACCATCGCATCGGAAACGCGCGGTGAAATGGCGAGCATCGCATCGCTTTCCAATAAAGTAAGCCCGGCGGATTTGGCGATTGCGGTGAATAATGCTGATTTGACGTTGCGCACGATTGTGAATATTCGCGATCGTTTTATTCAAGCGTACCAAGATATCATCAAGATGCCGATCTAATGGAAACCGCCGATATTATGCAGGTAGGCCGCGATGCGGTTTACGTGATGCTGAAAATTTCCACGCCGCTACTCTTGATTGCGCTGGTAGTGGGTTTGATTATCTCGCTGATACAAGCGCTCACGCAAATGCAGGAAGTCACGCTTTCTTTCGTGCCGAAAATCATCGCCGTATTTATCGCGCTCATTTTTCTAACCGGCTTTATGATTACGAATTTGAGCAATTTTACGGTCGAGCTTTTCGATCGTATCGTCAAAATCACCTGACGTTTTCCCCCTTACATACTTTTTTACGTGTCGTTAAAAATTTAAATCCATTTTTATCAGTGGGTTAGCTATTTGGTGCAAAAAATATAAAATTTTATTAACCTTTTATTAACTATTTAATCGTATGCTGAAAGTATGAGGAGGAGATGGTATGGCCTTCCAGAATACGAGTGAAGATTTCAGTGAGAAGGAAAGTGGCTTAGCGATGCTCGTCAGAGGAGGTGGCATCGTCATAGCCGTTCTACTGTTTATGGGATGGCTCTATGTAGCCTTCCAAGTGGGTGCGGCAAGCGCATCGGATTACAATCAAAATGGGGAGTAAAACGCAGATAAAAGCGCGGCGAACCCTTACGTTTCTACCCTGCGCGCAAAGGAACCCCCCCTCGGCGCGCAGCCCTACCTTTCCCGCGAGTATTATAAGCTCAATAAAAGCTCAAAACAAATTAAGCCAGATACGGGTTACGCCGAACCAAAACTTTTGAAAGAAGGAGAATGCCGCACCGAAAGCGGTCGCTGCGAAGCGCGCGAAAGCAAATGTAACTTTTATGCGCACAAAGCAACCCTCAATGATTATTTTTACAGCTGCTGCGGCGGGCAAAACGGCTGTTACAACCCCAAAACGACAAGCTGTTATAAGGCGTATAAAGGCGCGTATGAAGGTGCTTATCAGAATTGCATGAAAGGCAATGTGACCGCCTCGATTGTGGATATTGAAGATAAGAAAATTCAAAAAATCCGCGAGCAATGCAAGCGCAATTCGTTTGAGCAATCTTCCGGCGCGCGGCAAAGTTGCTGCGGCCAAAACGCAGGCTGCGTAAGCCCACTTACCAAAACGTGCTACCGCGATTACGAGGCAAAGCGCAATAAAATCGAGCAGGATTGCATCAATAGCAAAGTGCGCCCGCTTTACGCAAATACGCAGAATTAATCACGCATTTTGAATTTTGTTGTCTACTTCGTTGCGTTCGTGCTCAAAGGGTCGCGTACAACAACGTACGCTCACCTTCTGCGCGCGAGCGCTCCTAGTATCCAATCAAAATTGAAAATGCTTTACGTGGTTGAATTTTGTTGGCTGGCTATAATCCCTTACCAGATTTCCGCAGTGCCGTGGCAGAAGCAGGGTGCTTACGCATAGGCAGATAAAGCCATGCAGGTGGTTTCTGGTGGCCCAAAAATTTTGTATCCGCAAGACGTGCAGGAGCGTAGGCAAGCGCCGCACGGCTGGCCATGGGGTTATGCAGTTTTTCCATCGGCGGTAGCGGGTCGCGCGGGAAAATAGCCGTGGGGATCAGGCCAAGCAATTCGCGCCATTTTTGCCAGCGATGCAGTGTAACAAGATTATCGGTGCCCATCAGCCAAACGAATTCTGTTTCCGGAAAGCAGGTTTGCAATTTACGAATCGTATCGAATGTGAATTGCGTGCTGTTTTGCGTTTCAAATTCGGAAACGAGCAGGCGCGGATGATGCGCGGTAAGTTTTTCGCATGCCGTCACGCGCGCGCGATAATCAGCCATATCATCGCTGGTTTTTAGCGGGTTTTGTGGTGATACCAACCACCAAACGGCATCAAGACCTAAACGTTTCAGCGCTTGTTCGCTGATATACACGTGGCCGGCATGCGGTGGATTAAACGAGCCACCGAGTAAACCAATACGGCTGTGAAAATAACGCGCGAATTTAAGAGGATTTTTTTTCAAAAAAATTACGCCACGTCTTTATACGCGATGCCTTTTTCTTTGAGAAGTTGCTGCAATTCGCCCGCCTGCGCCATCTCGCGCACAATATCACATCCGCCGACAAATTCACCTTTGATGTAAAGCTGTGGAATCGTTGGCCAGTTGGTGAATTGTTTGATGCCTTCGCGAATCTCCAGGTTTTCAAGCACGTTGATATCCTTGAAATCCACACCGAGTGTGCCAAGCACATGCACCACGGCTGCAGAAAATCCGCATTGCGGAAATTTTTTGCTGCCTTTCATGTAAAGCACGACGTCGTTTTCGCTTATGTCTTTTTCGATTTGTGCGAAGAGGGGATTGTTCATTCTTTTTCTCCTATGTGTGTTTTGATCGAGAGCGCATGAATATCTTCGCCTGCCACCGCATCTTGCACCAAACGGTGCTGCGCGATACGCGTTTTGCCGGCAAAAACCGGCGAAACAATCGTAACTTCCCAATGATCGTTATCACCGGCGAGATCGCGAATCGCAATCGTCGCGTCGGGGAAGGCGCTTTCAAGTCGCGCGTGTAAATCCTGCTCTCGAATTGGCATGGCGGGCACCATAATCAATGGGCCGTTATCTTGCAAGTCTAAGCGATTTTGCACGTCTCGGCGAAATCCAGGCGCGGGCTGCGCGGGTGGAGTTTCGATGCGTCGCCGTAACCCAAATTGCAAATGAAATTGGATTTGTACGCCGTGCCTTTGAAGAAAGCTTCATCGAGTTTGGCGTTATCAAAACCGCTCATCGGGCCACAATCCAGGCCTTTGGCGCGCGCGGCAATCATGAAGTATGCCGCTTGCAGAGAGCCGTTTCGGAACGCCGTGGTTTTTATGTATTCCGGCTTGCCGACAAACCAGCTTTTTGCATCGGTATGCGGAAAAAGCTTAGGCAGTTTTTCGTAAAATTCCATGTCGTTGGCGAAAATCGCCGTAACGGGCGCGGCCATGGTTTTTTCCACATTGCCTTTATCGAGCGTGGGTTTGAGTTTCTCCTTCGCTTCTTTCGATTTCACGAAAACAATGCGTAAGGGAGAGCAATTCGCTGAGGTTGGGCCGAATTTCATGATGTCGTAAATTTCGGTGAGCAGCGCATCGGGCACCTCTTTGGGTTGCCAATAGTTGTGGGTGCGGGCTTCGGTGAAGATTTGGGCGAGAGTGACTGCGGCCATAAATACTCCTTTCAAAGGGTAAACTTACCTTTCCCTAACAGGAATTCGCCTAAAAAATCAAATAGTTCCGGGTTCTAAAACTGTCATAAAACGGTCATAATTGCGGAGTAGGGTATGGATATCGAGAGGTTTTATGGCAGAAGGCAATACAGCTAGCACTATCGTCGCGGAAGAAGTACTCGCACGCGTTCCTAATGTTGTTAATGCAGTGAGAGATAACGCCACTTTGAAAGCAGTGGATGCTACCGCCGAAGGTATAGAGAAGGCCGGAACGGTGTTGGATGATATGCAGAGGCTTGCCGATGATGCGGCAAAAGCGATTGCTGCGCAGACGGAAAAATTGAAGCAATTACAGTTAAGCAAGGTAGGAGCTAGCTTTGAGAAATCATTAGAAATCGAAAAAGAGCTTGCCGCAACACGAAGCCTGATCACGAGTTTAACAGACGCTCAACAGGTGGTTGCGCAAGAAGCTAAAACAGCAGAAAAAGCCATTGAGACCCTCGCGAAAACTTTGCCAAATGTAGATGACGTAGCGCAATTAACCAGATTTGCAAAAGTTGCAAAAGTGGTCGGCGAAATAGCCGAGCCTTTTGTGCGCGTTGCTGCGAAAGCGGCTGTGCCTATTGCAGCGGCAGTGGAACTGGCGCCTTCTGCATTTACTTCTGTTACGGCGGAAGGTTCGGCAGAGATGGCCATTGAAGAAGGCGTAAAAAATGAAAATTTAATCGAGCCGGTGTATGCGGTGAAAGCGCTTTTGGAAGCGCGCGGCTTTGAAGGCAATTTGGACGATCCCCAAGTTTTGAAAACGGCGATCGCACAAGAAATCGCCAAGCTTGAAGAAAAAGGCATTCATTATACGGACGATAAGCTGTCAGGATTTTTCACCAATGATTCGGCAACGGGTGTGTATGTGCAGAATTTAGGCGCTGAAACGCTAAATACTTTAGCGCATTATACAACGCGGCCGGATCAGTTGATTGCCAATACGGCCGTAAATATGGCAGATCAGGCAACGTTCGGTCTTACAGGCATTCATTCACAGGAATATATCGAATCCCAAAAACAATCGCGCTATTTCACGGATAAATTTGGCTCGAGCGAGGCCGAAAAAGAGGCGTATCAAAATGATGTGCTTCTGCGCCGACTTCTTGCAGAAGCGGAAAAGAATTATACCTATTATGAAATGGCAACTTCGCTGAACGCAGATAAAGTGCAGCAGGATGCGAAGCTGCAAAATCTCATTCAGCAATATGAACAATTACAAAATGGCAGCGCGCAAACAAGCATCGATCAGCAGCAATCTATTCTGGATTCTATTCGTGCTTATCAACAAGAAATCAGCCTGACGCAACGCGATCCGAACGCAGAGGGTTTTGATTTGGCTGTCACGCGTCAGCTTGATGGCGCGAAAATTGAAAAGCTCGCTACCATGGCAACCGAGCTGCAAGAACAAATTACCAAACAGCGCGATGTAGAGCAGCATGATCGTGAAACGCAGCAGATTCTTGCGGAGTATCAGCAGCTCACCTATCCGGAAATGGAAAGAAAAACGGCGGAACTAAATCAGCAGCTCAAAGATACGGAACTGATGATCTACCGCACGAAAAATGAGCCGGAACTTGCGGCGCGTATGGGCGAGGAACAAATTGCTGCTTACGAGCAGCAGCGCAAGGATCTGAATTATCAAATTGTCGCGCTGAATACCTA
>CAYPXJ010000021.1:17427-27658 GCA_964414595.1 uncultured Rickettsiales bacterium | reverse complement strand
GATGCCGGTGCGTTTTCCTATCTGGCGGTTATCAAATATCACCGCGCGCATGAAGGGATGCTCTCCTTCTCTGACAGAGGTTTTAGTGTAGCGCTCGATTTTCCCAATACGCCTAAGATTCTCGCGTTACTTGACGAGCTGGATATGATGCTGCTGGATATGGGCGGACGTGTTTATCTGGCGAAGGATGCGCGCATGCGTCATGAAGTTTTTGAACAGATGTATAAACACCATCTTCCAGAATGGCGTGAGGTGCTTAAACAAGTGGACCCAGGCCGAAAAATAAATTCGGCGATGGCGCGCCGCCTGGAGTTCAAACCGCCGATTGCTATAAGGAATAATAATTAATGTTGCGTAAGAAAAAAACTTCTACGAAGCAATCTAAACTGGCGTTGATTGTGGGCGCAACTTCTTCCATCGCCGTTGCAGTGGCAGAGGAAATGGCGCGACAAGGCTGGCGGTTGATATTAGCTGCGCGCGATCATCAGGAGGCGGCCAATATCGCCCATGATTTACAAATTCGTCATGGCAACGAAGCGAAGACTGTTTTGATGGATATTTCGAATCCGGATATGTTTTCTGCAGAAGGACTGATTGATCAGTGCGAATCCTTCGGTGAGCTCGATGTTGTTCTTATAGCAGCTGGCACGATGGGGGATGAGAAAAATCCTGATAGTGCAGATAATATCGAACATGTAGTGCAGGTTAATTTTACCGCGCCGGCTCAAATTATGGCTGCGGCAGCACGCCGTATGCTCACGCGCCAAAAGCGAGGTGATATTGTGGTCATTTCCTCGGTTGCTGGCGATCGTGGCCGTGCCACAAATTTTGCGTATGGTAGTGCGAAGGCGGGTATCAGCGCTTTTGCTTCTGGGCTTCGGAATAAATTATCGCGCACGCAAGTGCACGTAATGACTATTAAGCCGGGTTTTGTGGATACGCCAATGACGTACGGCATGAAAAGCCCGTTGATTGCTGACCGCAAGTTAGTAGCGAAACTCATCATGCGCGGTATCGAAAACCGCCGTAATGTGATATATGTACCCGCAATTTGGTGGTTGATTATGCTAATCATCAACCACATTCCTGAGTTCATTTTCAAACGCATGAGGATCTGATGCCCTACGCTTATTTGCTACTGCTTCGCCCGCAACAATGGGTAAAAAATGCTTTCGTTTTCGCTCCGCTGTTATTTGCTTTTCGCTTCGATGATGTGGAAGCATGGCAAGCAGCTGTTATTGCATTTTTGGCATTTATAGCGGCGTCTGGCGCGGTGTATATTTTTAATGATTTACGAGACATCGAACACGACAAATTGCACCCCCGCAAACGTTTTCGCCCTCTGGCTTCCGGCGCGGTAACACCCTTATCAGCCGCGCTGCTTGGAGTAGCGCTGACAGGCGGCGCATTTGCCGCGGCAACGTTGCTGCCCTTGCCCGCTACCGGTATTCTTGCGCTCTATTTTTTATTGAATCTGGCATATTCATTGGAACTTAAGAAATTTGCTGTTCTGGATGTGATTATTGTTTCTTCCGGCTATGTATTACGCGTTCTGATGGGTGGTTTCGCCGTAGGTGTAGCCGTTTCATCCTGGCTCATTCTTACCACGTTTATGCTCGCGCTCTTTATTGCATTCTGTAAACGTCGTGCGGAGCTGGAAGCTATGGGTGATAAACCCACACGCAATAGCCTCAAAGGCTACAATCTGCCATTCCTTGATAAGCTGATTAATTTGAGCTGTGCCAGCACCTTGATAACGTACGCCATTTATGCGGTACAGACTTCACAGGAAATCGGCAAGCTTTCCTTCCTGTTTACAGTAGCTTTCGTGGTATACGGCCTGTTTCGCTATCTGCAGAATATTTATGTATTCAAGCATGGAGAGTCGCCGGAATCCCTGGTGTACCGCGACCCCGTATTTCTCGTGAATCTGGTGTTATGGGGTGCAACTACCCTGGGCATCATGATGCTATAGTTTCACTTGCCAAACGGTGCCCGGCACATTAAAAATCCCGAGCTTTCTTATAGACGTGGCTGAGTAGCTCAGCGGTAGAGCAGGGGAATCATAATCCCTTGGTCGGGGGTTCAAATCCCTCCTCAGCCACCATCTGCCTTCATGCTTGCCAAAGTGAATGATGGGTATTAATAAAGCGGCCTCGTGCCGTCTTAGCTCAGCTGGTAGAGCGGCGCATTCGTAATGCGTAGGTCGGAGGTTCGAATCCTCTAGACGGCACCATTTTACTTAAGCCGCGAGAGGCCATCTGGCGCGTGGCGCAGTTTCCAGAATATCACGGCGCCCGGCCATATAATGCTCCACCCCCGCCCAGGCAATCATAGCTGCATTGTCCGTGCAAAGTTTAATAGGCGGGGTATTAAGCCTATAGCCATACATCGTACAAACCGCGGAAAGTTCCTCTTTAATATATTGATTGGCCGCAACACCACCGGCCACTACCAGCGTAGTAATTTTAGGATAAAGCGTTTTGCAATGCTTGAGTGCGCGCGTAAGACGATCGCGCAAAGAAGCCACACATGTTGCTTGAAACGATGCGCAGATATCCGCCTTATCTTGCTCAGATAAGGGTTTTGGTAATTGGTCAACAGTGCGTTTGACGGCAGTTTTAAGGCCCGAAAAAGAGAAATTCATACTGCTATCGCCCAACAGCGGGATGGGTAATTCAAAGCGTTTAGCATTACCTGATTGTGCGAGTTTTTCTACCTGCGGGCCACCGGGATAGGGGAGTCCAATCATCTTTGCGGTTTTATCAAAAGCCTCGCCGAGCGCATCATCTAGGGTGCTACCCAGCTTGTGGTAAACACCCAGGGACTCAGCAACGAGTATCTGGCAATGCCCGCCCGAAACAAGCAACAGGAGGTAGGGAAATTCTACTTTACTCGTTAGGCGCGCGGTAAGGGCATGACCTTCCAGATGGTTTATCGCCAGAAAAGGCTTTTGCACCGCGGCAGCAAAAGATTTTGCCGTCATCACACCAACAATAAGCCCGCCAATAAGCCCCGGCCCGGCAGTTGCTGCAAAGGCATCAATATCGTGCAGCGAGCAACGCGCAGTCTGCAATGCCTCCTCAACGGTCGGAAGGATAAAGTCACTATGCTGACGTGAGGCAATCTCTGGCACAACACCGCCATAGGGTTGGTGCGCTGATACTTGCGAATATACAATATTGCTGAGGATTTCGCCGCCATCTGTTACAACAGCGGCAGCCGTTTCATCGCAACTTGTTTCTATGCCTAAAATTTTTACCATAAGCTTATGATTAAAAAGCCACTCCGCATTGCCACCCGGCGCAGCAAGTTAGCCCTTATACAGGCTGAAATGGTGAAGCAAAAGCTTTTATCTTGCTTTCCCGATGCTCCTGAACCTGTGTTAATTCCGCTCATTACAGCAGGTGATAAAATTACGGCCCCCACCCTTGCAGATGATGGTGGTAAGGGTCTTTTTATTAAGGAGCTGGAAGAGGCGATACTAAAGAATGAAGCGGATGTAGCAGTACATTCTGTTAAAGATTTGCCTGGTTATCTGCCAAAGGAATTTCTGCTCGCGGCAATTTTGGAGCGTGAGGATGCACGTGATACGCTGGTTTCCACGCGCTATACTAAACTCGAAGATTTACCAAAAAATGCCAAGGTTGGCACTTCTTCGCCGCGCCGAAAGGCCTACATTTTGAAACATCGCCCGGATCTTGAGGTGGTTCCTTTTCGGGGCAATGTTGATACGCGTATTCAAAAGATTAAACAAAATGAATGTGACGCTGCGATTTTGGCTGTTGCCGGGTTAAAACGCCTAGGGCTTACAGAATATATCGCTCAGCCGCTCGACCATCAAGTTATGCTGCCTGCTATTGGTCAGGGTGCAATCGGTATAGAATGCCTCAAGGATTCTGCACTCGTTGATATGTTGCAAGCCATTAATCATGTGCCGACAGCGCGCGCCATTGAAGCGGAACGCGCTTTCTTGCAAGCGCTTGGTGGCGATTGCCATACCCCGATTGCCGCGTTTGCAGAAATACGAAATAACATACTTTATTTTGAAGGTGCCGTTTTGGCCCCAAACGGTAGTAAGCACTATGCGGTGCGAGAAGAATCGGCTATAAAGGAATCAGCCCGCAACACGGGGTTGCGCGCCGCCGAAAAATTAATCCCGCTCGCAGGTTCCGACTTTCTGAAATCTATTGCATGTCGAACGAAATTTACGCCCTCATAACCCGCCCCGCGAACGAAGCGGAATCGACTGCTAAAGCAATCGCTGCCAAAGGTTATACGCCGCTCATCGAGCCGCTCCTTACTATTCAGCCCGCAAAGGACGCCCCGGAAAAAATTGCCACCGCACTAAAACAAAATCCCCAATGCCTTATCTTTACTTCCAAACAGGCGCTGCGTATTTTCGCTGATATCGTTAAGGAGCGAAAATATACCGTTGCCGTTGTAGGCGAGGCTTCATCAGAACTGGCCACTGATCTAGGCTTTAAGCGTATTATTAGCGGGGATAGTGACGCCGAGACGTTAGTAAAAATTATTACAGAAAAATTAGACCCCACCCAGGGATGCTGTGTTTATTTTTGCTCAAATCACGTAGCGTATCCCGTGGAAGAGAAGCTACAAAAATTTGGTTTTTCCTGTGTTTCTAATGAAATTTATCAATCTGAGGCCGTAGAGGATTTTTCGGCCGAAAATATCAAACAGCTTAAAAATGGTAATGTACGCGTGGCGCTTTTCTACTCCGAACGTACCGCAGAAATTTTTGTTAAATTGGCAAAAAAACATGCTCTTGAGGCGATTTTAATGGAAATGGAAGCTTATGCACTCAGTGCAAAAGTTATGCGAAAAATTCGCGCATTACAGTGGAAAAAGACCGCCGCTGCAAGACTCCCTAGCGAGACGGCATTGCTAAATCTTGTTATATCCACCCCGACATCTAAGCAATCCGTTGCAACCAAAAAGGCGCTGGGCTAAGGTTGCGAGCGCGAGACAAAATTCATGAAAAAGAAAGCAAAAGGAAAGCAAAAGACAAAATCGGTGGAGCCGGAATTCTCCCCGATAGCCGAGAAAATTGCACCGCGTAAAAAAGTTAGTTACGGCCCCGCCAGACCACCCGTTGCCGAAATAGCAGCACAATTTGCGGCGGTAGAACAGCGCGCCAATCGCCGTAGCGGTTCCTCGTTATTTCTGTTTTTGGCAATTGTTGTTTGTGCCGGCGCCGGTGTAATGTTTTATCGCGGTTATCATGAGTACATGACCTATCAAGCGGAGTTTACCGCCAAGCAGCAGGAAGAAATTTTAGCACTACAAAACAAGCTGCGCGAATATGAGATAGAAGATGCGTTGCCCTCTAAATTACCAGCCGAAAGTGAAACGGTGAAGACGCTGGAAGCGGAACTTAGTCAGGCACGAGCGCAAATTAAAGAACAGGAAGATAAAATTGAAACTCAAAATCGCGCACACATACGGGAGAAGCTGCTGCTGACCGTGATGCAGGCACATCAAAAATTCACACAGGGTGAAATTTTTGATGTGGAAATGGCGCGTGCACGCCACCTTATTGAGCGTAGTGGCGCCTACAATAAAGAGGCTGAAAACGCGCTGGTTGCTATTAGCGCGCTTGCCAAAATTGATACCAGCCATGTAACGGAATCCGAATTGCGTGATGAATTTTCGCAGATGGCGGACAATGTGATGGACACCTGGCGCTCAAGCAAAATTAATACCACAGTGAAAGATAAATTTTTACACACGATCTCTGGCATTATTCGTGTGCGTCGTGTGGGTATGGTGGACGGAGAAACGCCAGAAGCGGTGCTTGCCCGCGCAGAAACCATGATGAAAAACGGTAATCTGGTCACAGCTATTGCGGAATTAGATAAACTCAAACCACCTGTACGCACACAAGCTGAAATGTGGCTAACAAAGGCGGAATCCTGGCGTAAGACGGCACGCGCACTCCAGATAATTGAAAATTATGCGACGGCGTTGCCTGTTTCGGCGGAAGCGGCAGCTGAAGAAAAAGCCGCACTGGAGAAAAAAGAGGCTGAAGATTTAGCGCTTCCATCAGCTGAGGAATTGCCCTCCACGCCTTCGCCTGAATTGCCGGAGATGTAAATGTTTCGTCTGTTATTTTTCACGCTTCTGCTTTTTCTTCTCGTATTCGGCACATTCTGGCTGCTTACCACCAATGAAGCGCTAACTGTTTATTGGCTTGGTTATCGTATCGATACTTCTACTAGCGTTATCGCGCTCGGTTTTATAGTCACATTACTGGTTGGGTTCATTGCTCTACAATTTTTACGTTGGGTTCTTATGGCGCCGTATCAACTGCGCCAACGCCGCAAAGCACATGCGATGGAGCAGGGGATTCATCATATTACAGAAGGCATGGTTGCGATTGCAGAGGGTGATACGAAGCGCGCGCGCAAACATGTAGCCAAAATTGGAAAATATCTGGGTGAGTCGGCACCTATTGCACATATGTTAGCCGCAGAATCTTCAAAGCTTTCTGGCCAGGCTTTACAAGCAAAGCAGCATTATACGGCATTACTTTCGCACCAGCCGGCAGAATTTATGGCCTTAAAAGGGCTGCTACTGGAGGCGCGTAAAGAAGGCGATTCTCGTGGTATTATCGAACTTGGTGAGAAAGCTCGTAAACTCAAGCCGGATATGCTCTGGGTGCTTTATATGCTCTATGACGCATATAAAAAATCGAAACTCTGGGATAAGGCTGATGATGCAATTCAGGATCTTGCCCGCGCATTTCACCGCCAGCGCAGCACCTTGGATGAAGATTCCAAATTTCTACGTGATTTAGATTTCTCACGTGAGCGCGGCTTAATTTTGATGTTACGCGCGCAGCAGGCAGAGCAGGAAGATAAGCCACAGCATGCGCTGCGTCTTTATCAGGAGGCCGTCGCCTATTTGCCGGATCATGCGCCGCTTGCATTGCAATTAGTAAACACAGCGCTCAAACAAGGACGCTTCAAACTTTCACGTAGAACGGTTGAAGGTATGTGGCAAATGAATCCGCACCCGGATCTTGTGAAGGCATACGGAAAAATCTATGCGCAGGAAACGGCGGAGCGCCGCTTAAAGAAATTTAGCCGCTTGCTCGCGATGCACCCAGAACATCCGGAAAGCCATAAAGCCATGGCATTCGCAGCGCTGGCAGCAGGTCAAACCAGCAAAGCGCGCAATCATTTAAAAGCAGCGATGACAGCTGCTGAATCTGTTTCACTCTATCAGCTGATGATGCAAATTGAGCAGGCTGAGAATCAGGACGCCGATATGATTCACCAATGGAAGACGGCGATGCGCTACGCGCCTGCCGATCCAAATTGGATATGCAAAAAATGTAAGCACGAAGATAAAGACTGGCATGCGCATTGCTCGAAATGCGGTACATGGGATAGTTATGAATGGCATGCACACGCCATTCACGAGGCGGATGATACGCGACACCCTTCGGAAAAACCACTAGTGCTAGTTCACGCCGTTAACTGATGGCTAATTAGAGTTCGATTACATTTTTTGGTTCGAAAACCGGTGTCGATTGGAGCGTACTCGCCGCCTGATAGGCATCCAGCGCGATTTGTACCTTAGCGGGCACGGTAAATGTTTTGTTTAATACCACAGCACCAATTTCAGGATTCACCGGGAGTTCAAATTGCTCACCCTCATTATTACCCGGGCCACTAGCCGCAGGCTTGAACCGCACTTGATCATAGATTTCCAGTTCTTCAAGCGACAGCGGCAGCTGAAAATCATTTTTAAGATCCGGAGCGGCACGCTTATCTTCGCGCGATAAATTATTATCTAAGCGGCTGTTTTTCGGCGTACCCGACACCACGGTAGCCAACGCACCAAAGTCACGCGCCAGGATTTCCCTTGCTACGTCAGCCTGAATGGGCGGCGTTACAGCCGCCGGTATGGGCACCGTTATAGTCATACGACTCCTTCACCTAGGTATTCCTGCTTACGTTCCCCCGAACAACAGGCATACCTTTATACTTAAAGTGTACCAATTTCCGGCATATCTGTCAAAGTCAAGGGGGTAAATGTGCTATAAAACAGGCAGTTAGCACGCAAATTTAATAAAATTTTATGGAATCAAAAAGAGCCCATTTTTGGGCTAAGCCTATGATTAGAAAGGAAACGCGTGCTTCAAGTAGAGAATCTCGGTTCCCTCATTGCGATCGTAGATAGAAGCGTTGGAAATGTGGTTTATGCCGATAGAAGCAACGCCACATTCGTCAAAGTTATAGCCAAACTCAATGCCGGACTGAAATTCGATAGGCCCACCAAGGTCTTCATCGGTATCCGCCGGTTTATATAAACCCAGCGAAGTATAAGGGGTAATTACAAAATTTTTGATGGGTTCAATGTAATAAAGAAGCCCAACATAACCATAGGCACTGCCTTCACTGGTGATAAAACCGCCCGCTACTGGCGCAAGATTATTCCAGATAGTTGTATGGCGATATTCCAGGCCGAAGGTTGCGCTTTCCGCTTCGGTATTATCGAAAAGCAGGTCGTTCGCGCCTAAGCTCACAGCCACATATTTATGCTTGCCGATTTCGGAATTGGTGAAAGTTCCGGCGTGCGCTTGGCCAGCCAGAAATAACGCAGTTGCTGCGGCTAAAAATTTTTTCATTCAGGCGAGGCTAACTTTTTTTGCGGTAATAGGCAACGAGCTTCTTTGCCACATGTGGCGAAACAAAGGAAGAAATATCGCCACCAAGCCGTGCAATTTCCTTCACAAAACGAGAAGAAATAAAATGCGTATGCTCCGAAGCGGGGAGAAATACAGTTTGAATATCCGCATAAAGTCGCGCATTCATGCCGGCCATTTGGAACTCGTATTCAAAGTCGGAAATAGCGCGCAAACCGCGCACGATAATCGTCGAGCGATGCTTTTTGGCAAAATCCACAAGCAGACCGGTGAAGGTAACAACGCGCACGCGCGTACGCTCTTCCGGTGTTAAGTGCATCTCCAAATCTTCTTCTACTAATTGCTTGCGTTGATCGAGCGAGAAGATAGGTGTTTTGGGAATATCGGCGGCGATGGCGATGATGAGTTCATCGACGAGCGTCAGACCGCGGCGAATAATATCCAGATGCCCGTTGGTAATGGGATCGAATGTTCCCGGATAAATTCCAATGCGCGGCGTCATGTCGGTAGCCACTTATTCCGCCTGTTCGCTAACGCCTGCTTGTTCAGCAACAAGTTCCGCACCGGCTTCACCTTCCATTACGGCCTGTTCTTCTTCTGAACCTTCCGCATCGGCAATATGCGCACAGGAAACGACTTTTTCGCCGTCACCCACACGGAAAATGGTGACACCCTGTGTCGAACGACCGGCGATACGAATATCGCGCACATGCGTGCGAATCAGCGTGCCTTTGTTGGTGATAAGCATGATGTGATCCGTAGGCTTCACCGGCATAGAAGTTACCACTTCGCCGTTACGTTCCGACGTGATGATATTCACAATACCTGAACCACCGCGGCTGGTAAGGCGGTATTCGTACGCCGAGCTGCGCTTGCCATAACCATTTTCGGTGAGCGTGAGGATAAATTCCTCGCGTGCGGCAAGCTTGAAAATAACATCTGCGTTGAGCGGTGAGCCAGAATCTTTCGCAAGTTTTTCGGCTTCTGCTTTTTCTTCTTTTTGCAGATGGGTCGCAATTGCCTGACGCTGATCGACATCGATTTTCAGATAAGTTTCGCGCGTTTCGATGTCAATTTCGGCACCGTCAAGAACGGTCATCGAAATCACTTCATCTTTGTCGGCGAGTCTCATACCGCGAACACCTGTCGAACTGCGGCTTTTGAATACGCGTACGTCCGAAACCGGGAAGCGCACGCATTTACCAGAGCGTGCTGCGAGCAAGATATGATCATTATCTGTGCACGCGCGAACGCCGATAAGTTTTTCGCCGCCTTCCAAATTCATGGCAATTTTACCATTGGCCATCACACGCTTGAATTCCGCAAGCTCGTTACGGCGTACACCGCCTTGCGAGGTAGCGAACATCACATGCATCTGATCCCATTTATCCTGGTCTTCAGGCATCGGCATTACTTGGTTAATCGTCTCGCCTTCACCAAGCGGGAAGATATTCACCAGCGCGCGACCCTTCGATTGCGGGTTGCCCATCGGTAATTTGTATACTTTGAGCTGATACACTTTGCCGCCCGTAGAGAAGAACAATACCGGCGTATGCG
>CAYPXJ010000021.1:0-17417 GCA_964414595.1 uncultured Rickettsiales bacterium | reverse complement strand
ATGCGTATTGGCGATGAAGAGTTCCGTCGTTGCATCTTCATCCTTCATGCTCATGCCGGAACGGCCTTTGCCACCGCGGCGCTGCGCACGGTAAACCGCAAGCGGCACGCGTTTGATGTAGCCGCCTTGCGTCACAATCACGACCATATCTTCGCGCGGAATCAGGTCTTCGATATCTTCATCGAATTCGCCGTCTTCAATGCTGGTATGGCGTGGCTCGGCATATTCTTCCTTAATCACGCGGAGTTCATCACGCAGAATCGTGAGAATGCGATTGCGGTCAGAAAGAATCGAAAGGAAATCTTTAATTTCACCGCTGAGGCCTTGCAGCTCTTCGTCGATTTTACCGCGCTCCAAGCCGGTGAGGCGTTGCAATTTCATATCGAGAATTGCTTGCGCCTGCGCGTCCGTCAGTTTGCATTTGCCATTCTCGAGTTTGTTTTGAATATCATCCACGAGCGCAAGCAGCGGCGCGATATCGTTTGCCGGCCAGGATTTTTCGAGGAGTTTTGCGCGTGCCTCATGCGGGTCGGCAGAACCGCGAATCAACGCAATCACTTCATCAATATTGCCAACCGCAATCGCCAAACCAATTAAAATATGTGCTTTTTGACGCGCTTTGCTGAGTTCAAACATCGTACGGCGCGTGATGACTTCCTGACGGAATTCAATGAAGCAATTGAGGATTTCCTTCACGTTCATCAGGGCAGGGCGGCCGCGGTCAAGCGCCAGCATATTTGCGCCGAAACTCGTTTGCAGCGGTGTAAATTTATAAAGCTGGTTAAGAATAATATCGGCCTGCGCATCTTTGCGCACTTCGATGACCACGCGCACGCCGGACTTATCCGATTCGTCGCGCAAATCGGTAATACCTTCGATGCGTTTTTCGCGCACGAGTTCCGCGATGCGTTCCACTAAACGTGCTTTGTTTACCTGATAAGGGATTTCCGTGATGATAATGGTTTCTTTGCCATTTGCGCCATCTTCAATCGTCGCGCGGCCACGCACGACAACCGAGCCGCGGCCTGTATGCATCGCGCTGTGAATGCCGCTGCGGCCCATGATAATACCGCCGGTCGGGAAATCTGGCCCAGGAAGTACGCGTAAAATTTCATCAATGGTGGTTTCGGGATTATCGATGAGCAGATTCGTTGCGTCGATTACTTCGCCCAGATTATGCGTCAGCACCGTAGTCGCCATACCAACCGCGATACCGCCCGCGCCGTTCACCAGAAGATTCGGGAATCGTGCGGGAATAACGATGGGCTCTTTTTCCGAACCGTCATAGTTATCCTGCCATTCGACCGTATCTTTATCGATATCTTCTAAAAGCGAATGCGAAATTTTCGCCAGGCGCGATTCGGTATAACGCATCGCCGCCGGCGCATCGCCATCCATCGAGCCGAAGTTACCCTGACCATCGATGAGCGGCACTTCCATCGAAAAATCTTGCGCCATCCGCACCAACGCATCGTAAATCGCCGAATCGCCATGCGGGTGATATTTACCCATCACTTCCCCGACGATACGCGCCGATTTGCGGTAAGGGCGGTTGAAGAGCGCACCAGACTCGTGCATCGCATAGAGAATGCGGCGGTGTACCGGCTTGAGGCCATCCCGCACATCAGGAAGCGCGCGCGCCACGATTACGCTCATCGCGTAATCGAGGTAGGATTTCCGCATTTCTTCTTCAATTGCGATGGGCTTAAATTCAGCGATTGCGGCTTCTGCCATAGGAGGGACTCAACGGTTAAAGTTGGAGGCGAAATACGTTGAAATTATTTCTAGGGTAATGCCGCACTTCCTGCAAGCATTTTGAACAGAAAAAGTGGATAAAAATGACTTTATATTTCAGGCAATTAGCGGCGGGTGGAATCCGGGGTGTAATCCGGCAGATTTTGTAGGTTTTCCCACGCTTTTTCGTAGAAACCAGGACTCGCCGTGAGCGCTTCATTCAGGTAGGAGCGGGCGAGGTCGGTATCTCCTGCCAATTTCGCATATAGGCCGAGATTATTATAAACGGCTGCTTCCGGCATATATTTGCGCAAAATCGGCTCAGCCAGATCGGCGCGACCCGAAAGCCCGTAAACCAGCGCGAGATTCTGTTCGATTTGGCGTTGCTTATCTGCTGTGAGAGGCTGACCGAGCGCGCGCTGCAATGTTTCCTCTGCATTCATGAAATCGAGATTGAAGGCGTATGCCAGGCCGAGATTATTGAGCACGGCGACATTCTCCGGCGCGATATCGAGCGCAGTTTTATAATATTCCAGCGCCTGCGACATTTGCTGATTCAGCGCATAGGCAACGCCAATCGCGTTCAGCGTTTTCCAGCGCAGCGCGTCCTGCGCGAGCACTTCGTTGAAAAGCCCAATCGCACCGGAGAGATTGCCCTGGTTCAAGAGGATGATGCCCTTTTGCTCCAACGCATCGATTTGCTTTGGGTTTTTAGTGAGAATTTGATCGTATATGCCTAATGCAACAGCCTGATTATTCGTTTCATACGCGGTTTTTGCCTCGGCGAGTTTTGTCTGTTCTTCCGGGCTTGGCGCAATGGTTTGTTTGCTTTGGAACGAAGGCAGCAAAAATTTCTTACCGCTGCAGGAAATAAGGAAAAGGCTAATCAAAACGAGAGTAAAAATGCGCACGAATTATGCTTTCAGTAAGGGGTCAAGTTTGCCCGCTTTATCGAGCGCGACCATATCGTCAAATCCGCCGATATGCTGGCCGTTGATGAAAATTTGCGGCACGGTTTTGCGTCCGCCGGATTTTTCCACGAGTTTGATGCGGTCTTCGTCTTTGTTGGTGACGTCGTATTCCACGAATTCAGCCCCTTTACGCTTCAGCAAATCCTTGGCGCGCGTGCAATAGGGGCAATAATTGGTCGTATAAATTTCAACTTTGGCCATCAGAAACTCCGTTCGTGGACTTAAGATAATGATTCTTGTTGAAATTCCAATACGTTCTTATTAGTTTCGCGCCTCTCAAGGCATTATGGCGGGTGTAGCTCAGTTGGTTAGAGCGCAAGATTGTGGCTCTTGAGGTCGCGGGTTCGAACCCCGTCACTCGCCCCAAGTTACTAGAACAGACGATTAAGCGCTCTCCCGCTCATCGAACACAAAACATTCGCCATGCCATAGGCCCGCGCGGTTCTGCGTTTTTTCCAGATAGGTAATAATGCCGCCTTCAAGGTGATAGACCTCTTCAAAGCCTTGCGACTTCAGATAGGCCGTCGATTTTTCACAGCGAATACCGCCGGTGCAGAACATGGCGACTTTCTTGTGTTTGCGAGGATCAAGATTTTTATCCACCCATTCAGGAAATTCACCAAAGCTTTTTGTCTGCGGGTTGACAGCCCCCTTAAAACTGCCTTTTTGCACTTCAAAATCATTGCGCGTATCGACAACGACGACATCCGGCGCCGTAATAACTTCATCCCATTTTTCCGGCGATAAGTAAGCTCCGGGCCGAAAAGCGCCGACAATATCCGGTTGCTTCATACGTACGATTTCTTTTTTGAGCCGCACTTTCATGCGCTTGAATGCATGACCTTCTGCAGGCGCTTCTTTAAACAGCAGGTTTTGGAAGCGTGCATCTTGTGCAATAAAGCTTTTAAACGCTTCGAGATTTATGCGTGTACCGGTAAGCATTGCGTTGATGCCTTCCTCTGCGAGCAAAATGGATCCTTTCAGCTCCTGCGCATTGCAAAAATCGAGCAATTTGCCGCGCAATTCTTTGTAATCGGGCAGGGATACAAAACGGTAGAAATTAATATATAAAAAATCGCTCATACAAATTCTTTAAAATATTGCTGCATCAATTTACTTTTGTTGAAATAGCCCAACGCTTCTTCATATGAGGCAGGGAAGGGCACTAAATCATATTTATCGTCGTAGGCGTTGCCATACACTTTTTCGGCGTAAGGTTCAATTTCTTCGCGAATGCCTTTAAGCGCACCAAGCAAAATGGCACCCAGGGCCAGATAAGGGTTCGCATCCACGCCACATACGCGATGCTCTATATGGCGAAGCGCGGGGTTTGACGTGCTGGCAGGAATACGAATCGCGCAGGTGCGATTATTGCCGCCCCAGCTAATATTAATAGGTGCGCTGTTATGTTCGGCAAGCCCGGGCTGGGGGTTTCGATCGGTCGTAAAACGCGTATAAGAATTCGCGTTCGGGGCAAAGAAAATAAACGATTCCTGTGTGGTATCGAGTAGGCCGCCAACCGCATGACGCATCGTCTGGCTTTCGCAATCATCTTCCGTTTTAATCAGCGCATTGATGCCAGATTTATCCAGGAATATGAGATGAAAATGCAAACCACATCCGGGTCTATCAGCAAAAGGCTTGGCATCGAAGCGCGGCTTATAACCCGCATTTTTTGCTGCTTCCCGGATAATTTCAACGATTTGTAGGCTGTTTTGCGCGCATGCGATTGGGTGCACATATTCTTTAAGCGAAATTTCAAATTGTTCCGGCGCGACCTCGTTTTCAATCGGCCAGACAGAAATATTACGCCCACTCAGACTACGGGCAACTTCTGCATGAAAAGTTGGAGGAAGTTCCTTCGGCGCACCTTCCAGATAAAATTCAAGCTCACTCGTGATAATAGGTGCAAGACCCACGTCCGAGATAAAATCATCGGTGATGCGTTCAAGCAGGGCGGCGTGGTTAATAAAGCGAAGCATACACGCCGCCCTGAAAAAGAGTTACGCGGCTTCTTTTACCAGCTTGTTCTTGCCAATCCACGGCATCATTTTACGCAGGGATTCACCCACTTTTTCAAGCTGCAGCTTCTTGGTATCTTCGCGCCATTTTTCAAGATTATGTGCGCCTTGTGTGCTGCGATCACCCATGAATTCACGGGCAAAACCACCCGTTTGGATGTGCTTCAGCACTTCTTTCATCACTTTTTTGGTTTCCGCAGTCACGACTTTAGGGCCAGTCACATAGTCGCCGAATTCCGCCGTGTTGGAGATGGAGTAGCGCATATTCGCAAGGCCACCTTCGTAAATCAAATCGACAATGAGTTTCATTTCATGCACACATTCAAAATAAGCCATTTCTGGTGGATAACCAGCTTCCACGAGCGTTTCGAAACCAGCTTGCATCAGCGCGGTCACACCGCCGCAAAGCACTGCCTGCTCACCGAAGAGGTCGGTTTCACATTCATCACGGAACGTTGTTTCAATAATGCCCGAACGGCCACCACCCACGCCAGAAGCGTAGGAGAGAGCGATTTCTTTCGTTTTGCCCGATGGGTCTTGATAAATCGCCAGAAGGCAGGGAACGCCGCCGCCTTTGACATACTCACCGCGCACCGTATGGCCAGGGCCTTTTGGTGCTACCATGAATACATCGATATCTTTCGCCGGTTTGATGAACTCAAAGTGAATGTTGAAGCCATGTGCGAACGCGAGCGCCGCGCCTTTTTTCAAATTTGGTTCGATGTCTTTTTTGTAAAGGTCCGCCTGGAATTCATCCGGCGCGAGGATCATCACCACGTCTGCCGCTTTGGTGGCTTCAGCAGGAGATTTCACAACGAAGCCATCTTTCTTCGCGCGTTCCGCGGTTTTTGAACCGTCGCGCAGACCGACGATAACGTTTTTCACGCCACTATCTTTGAGGTTCTGCGCATGCGCATGGCCCTGGCTGCCATAGCCGATGATGGCCACAACTTTATTCTTGATGATGTTGAGGTCGGTATCTTTATCGTAATAGACTTTCATGGTAGCTCCTTTAGTTAATCTTTGATGTGTTTGAGTTCTGTGCCTTCACCGCCGAGCGCAATCGCGGTGACGCCGCTGCGCGTAACTTCAATCAGGCCCAATGGTTTAAGCAGGGCGATAAATTTATCAATTTTCTCCGGCGTGTAAGAAAGTTCAAAAATATACGAATGGTCGGTAGAATCGATGGTGCGTGCGCCAAAACGGTCTGCCGTTTTTTGCGCCTTGATACGCTTCTCGCCTTTGCCGACAACTTTCACTAGCGCGACTTCGCGCTCAATATGCGGGCCGGAAGCGGTTAAATCCTGCACCACATAAACAGGAACAATACGCTCCAGCAGATTAATAATCTGCTCAATCACATGCGGCTTACCTTTAGTCACAACAGTAATACGCGAAACATGCGATTGGTGTTCCACCTCGCTTACCGTGAGGCTTTCAATGTTATAGCCACGACCTGAAAATAGGCCAACAACGCGCGCCAATACCCCGAATTCGTTATCGACAATAAGCGAAAGCGTGCGGCGCTCTTCCTTCTCGGCAAGCTGCGCCTTGGTGGGATCTTCGTAAACGGATTTAACTTGCGCGCTCATACTTGGTTCCTGGCGATTTTTTCATCGACCTTTACTTTATCTTCAGGGCCGAATTCCATTTCGTTATGCGCCGCACCGGCAGGGATCATGGGATACACATTTTCCGCGCGGTCGACCCACATATCCATAATGACTGGGCCGTCATGGTTGAGCATTGCTTCAATCGCGCTGTTCACATCACCGGGATTCTTACAACGAATGCCTTTCATGCCGAATGACTCCGCGAGCTTCACGAAATCCGGCAGCGCATCCATGTAGCTTTCGGAATAGCGATTACCGTGGAAGAGCTCCTGCCACTGGCGCACCATGCCCATATAATGATTATTCAAAATAAATGTTTTTACCGGCAGGCGGTATTGCACGATCGTTGAAAATTCCTGCATATTCATCATGAGTGACGCTTCGCCAGTCACGCACACAACGAGCTTATCAGGGTTCCCGATTTGCGCGCCAAGTGCCGCCGGCATACCGTAACCCATCGTGCCAAGACCGCCAGACGTGAGCCAGAGATTCGGCTTTTCGAATTGCAAATATTGTGCCGCCCACATTTGATGCTGGCCGACATCGGTAGAAACAATCGCGCTTTTATTTTTAATAGCGGCGTTGAGACAGGTAAGCGCATGTTGCGGTTTAATCGTTTCGCCACGCTGCGTGTAGCCAAAACTATCGCGCGCGCGCCAGTTTTCAATTTTTGCCCACCAATTTTTAAGATTTTTGGCTTTGAGCTTTTTCTTTTTCCATAATTCGATCATGCGCGTGAGAACTTTTTCTGCATCACCTTTTATTGCAATATCCACGAGCACATTTTTGTTGATGGAAGAAGGATCAATATCGACATGAATTTTTTTCGAGCCGGTAGAAAACGCATCGAGACGGCCGGTCACACGGTCATCAAAACGCGCGCCGATATTGATGAGTACATCGCACTCCGCCATCGCCATATTCGCCTCGCGTGAGCCATGCATACCGAGCATACGCAGGAATTGCTTATCGGAAGCGGGATAGGCGCCAAGGCCCATCAGCGTTGAAGTAATCGGGAAGCCAGTAAGCTGCACAAATTCACGCAGCAACGCGCAGGCCTTCGGGCCGGAATTGATAAGCCCGCCGCCGGTATAAAAGACCGGACGTTCTGCGTTTGCCATAAGCTCGAGCGCTTTTTCGATATCTTTCAAATCGCCGGTTTTATAAGGCGAATAGGACGCGCGCTCGGTAACTTCGAGCCCCTGATATGGGTGCGTTTGCAGCTGAATATTCTTCGGTAAATCGACCACGACCGGGCCAGGGCGACCGCTTTGTGCGATGTAGAAAGCTTCTTTCACCGTATGCTCGACTTTGGAAACTTCCTTAATCAGGTAGTTATGTTTTGTGCAGGCGCGCGTGATGCCCGTGGTATCAGCTTCCTGAAACGCATCGCTGCCGATGAGGTGTGTTGCCACCTGACCGGTGATGCAGAGAAGTGGGATGCTATCAAGTAATGCGTCGGTGAGACCGGTGACGGCATTAGTTGCACCCGGGCCGGAAGTTACCAGCAATACGCCGACTTTGCCGGTGGAACGTGCATAGCCTTCCGCCGCATGGGCCGCACCCTGTTCATGGCGCACGAGGATATGTTTGATGTCGTTTTGCTTAAATAATTCGTCGTAAATAGGCAGAACCGCCCCGCCGGGATAGCCGAATATCGTATCAACCCCACAATCCTTGAGTGCACGGATGACGAGGTTGGCGCCGTTCAGTATTTCACGAAATTGTTTGCCCATATGGTTTTCTTATAAAAAGAGCAAAGAATTATGCACAGAAATAGGGCTATTTCAAGGATATTGGCAGAAAACTTCGCGTAATGGGCTGGGGTAGCTGGCGCCTAGAATATTCCCAGCCACTTTTTCTTCTTCTCTGGCTTCACGATTTTTAAGGGGCGGGATTCGTTATAGACGCATACTACGTCATCGCCATAGCGGAGTGTGAACTGGCTAGATACTTGTTCTACAACAATATAATCGCCCAGCACGCGGTAATTAATAAGCGATTCACTCCCTCGACTATCCACTACAAAAATTGCCGGAATTTCAGCATTTTTATCGCGGAATTGGAAATAGGTGAACTCCCCATCATCAAAAATCCGCATCGGCGCGATATTTTCTGGGCCGGTGAGGGTGTAATTAAAGTGGTATTTCTGAGGCTCTTTTTCAATATCCGGCATTTTGGTAGCGTTGGAAGCGAAGCTACGCACTGCGGCGCTCTCATAATCCGGATAATAAAACTGGGCGTTGAACACCAAATCTTCGTCGCGTATGCCTTCTGCTTCTTCCGCATAGAGTTCGAAATTATACACGCGCTTGTCGGTAATCACCGTCATGTTAGTGGTAGCGTCTGGCTCTACAGGCTTCAGAAAGAGCCGATTACCGATGGGTTCAACTTGCCAGGATAGCGAATCACCCAAGGATACTACGCCAATTTTCTCTTCTGGCGAAAATTCAATACTGGATTGATAACCATAATGGCCCGTGAATGAATAAATTTCATTCGGGTTAAATGTGTAAGTACGGATACGCTTATCGACTGAAAGCGGGCGGTATTCCTGCAGCGCAAAAGAAGGCGTGGAAGCAATAATGAGGAGGAATGTAAAGAAAAAGAGGATCAGGCGCATAAGGTCATGTTATTCGCTTTCTCGGAAGATGCAAGCGCGATGAATCAAGGTGTGGTTTTTGCAGCAGGCGCCACACGATAAGCCTGTACTATAAAGTCTGGTTTATTGAAGCTACGCTTTTCTTTATCAAAAGTAATGGGTGACATAGTGAATACTACTTCCGCAGTCCAATCACTCGGCTGAACACCCAATTCATTTTCTTCGAAGGCGCGGAATTTTACATAAGCACGAAGCGGCTGCTCGGCATGAAACACCAGATGGTCATCGCCGTCATATTCTAATGTGCGGTCATCAAGACGATAATCAGTAATCTCGATGGAGCGGCGCGTATGATCCCGGTAACGCAGAATAGGGCCGGGGTTACGCACATTACGATAATCCATACGGCTTTCATAAACCGCGACTATTTGTGGCGCAGCTAAATTCTTAACCTGATTTTTTAATGACTCTATTTGGTTATAATCGTAGCTTTCCCAAATCTTGACGAAATGCTTCACAAAATAACGATGGACAGCGATGTTGCCATCTTCATCTTCGTGCAAACGTAGCGGGATAATTTTTGGATATTCATTCGAAACATCCGAAACACCCACGGCCAGTGGCACCTGAATTTTCAGGGGATAAAAATCCCGCACGGTACTAAAAGCGACCACCGATATCAAAAAACCGAAAAGTGTAATGAATATATAGAAGGTACGTTGGCTAAACGGGTGAATGTAGCGGTAACTATACCAACGCCAGGCCTCATTATAATATTCCCCTGATTCCACAGAATTGAGGATTTCATCACGAAAAGCCTGTGTCCATTCTTCTTGACGGTAGCTTTTATTTCGCTGGTTAGTTTTTGCCGCTGACATGAAGAGATTATATGAATTTTGCTGCGTATAAACAATTGCTTTCCTCGTTATACTCGCTAAAGATGAGGGACATGCCAAACCGCCCCCTCTTATTCCTTTTATTTATATTTCTTTTAGCCCCAGGTTTTGTGCTCGCGCAGGAGAGGGGAAAAGAAGTTGAGCTGTATACGGTTGGAGTTACAGCAAATTTAGAAGTAGTGCAGCAAACAGCGCTACTTAAAAAAATCGAAAAGATGCCCGTTCAGGCAAGGATAGCTGGAAAAATTCACCGGGTTGAATTTGAGGTGGGGCAAAAAGCGTATCGAGGGCAAGTATTGGCAAAAATTGAGAACAAGCCTTACCAACTTGTGCTGCAAGATGCCCGGGAATTACAGCTCAAAGCGCAAGGCGAATACGTGAACGCAGTTTCAGCCAAGCGTAAAATGGAAGCGCTGCAAAAAGTTGGCAAAATTTCTGATGCAAAGCTGAAAGATACCCAAGCTGAGTTTGAAAAAGAACAAAACAAATTTATCCAGGCGCAAAGTGATACGAAAGAGGCAGAGCGCAATTACCGTTATACGTTTCTTCGCATGCCAGTAGATGGGAACGTATCAGCAAAATACGTAACACCATTTCAGCATATAGAAACTGGCACCGTGGTTTATGAAATAGAGCCTAAGCAACCCTTAGGTGCGGATTTCATTTTAGATGCCTCGCGTGCACCGCTCTTATTTGTTGCCGACGAAATTCAAATGAAAATAAATGATGAAGACCAGAAGGCAATTATCGCTGGCATAGATAAAGAAGGCGATAAAATAAAAGTAACTGTGATGCCAGAATTGGCACCCGAGGCGAAAGAGAAACAGTCTGTTACGGTGCAATTTACCTTCGATACGGCAAAGGGATCATCTTACGCATATATCGTTCCTGTTTCCGCTATAGTGCCTGGCGAAAATGAGAATGCGGGATTTGTTTACCGCTTCGACAAAGAGGACCATACCGTCGAAAAGCTGGCTGTACGCATTCGTTCTAAAAATAAGGAAAATGCAGAAATTATTCGTGGCATAGACCCCGGTGACTTGCTCGTGCTTAAAAACGTGGCAAGACTTAAAGATGGTGAGCGCGTCGAAGTAAAGCGCTAATACCGCACCAAAGCATGGCCTTTGCTTTGCATTGCTTTCTCCGCACCTTCATGTAAAGCGGCCATCACAAAATCGTTGTTAAAAGTGCGGGAAATTTTGGATAACGACTCATGCACCCCCGTTTCCAAAATTTCTTCAATGGCTGTAAAAGCATCTTTTGCGTCATCGTGCTTTGTTTTCTTATCTGAAAGAATGGAGCGAGCCAGCGTTAATTTTTCACGCATATTTTGAACTTCTTCTCGCATTACGGGCGGCATAATGTCCATAAGGTTTTCCGGAGTAAAATTTTTAATTTTATCTTCAACCGCGGGCGCATCGGGGTATTGCAAACGCAGATATGTCTCATACACGGCTTTAGCAACTTGGTGATAATCGCGATCTAGCCCCGCCAGAATCTGCGCCTCGGCACCGAAATCTTTTAATTCCGTATAATTTTCTTTATTCGAGCTTTTTGATTCCGCTAATTTTTTAATGGAAATCTCTTTTCCTGAGGTGCTGCGAATCCAGCCTTCGCCATTTTTTTCAAAACGCGTTACACCCTGGAATTTCCACGCCATATCGTAATCCGCAATCGCCATACCGTATACGCAGCGCGTCAGCATATCCTGAATTTTTGCACTGCTCAGCAGCAGCTTTTGCGTGCGCTCTAATTCAAATGACCCATCGGGTTTGAGGCCCAGAAATTCTTCGATTCCCTTAAAAGAAGTAGTATTAGCGCCTATAGTAAACAGCGCCAAGTTATAGCCGATGGCGCGCAAACTGCTGGCTTTGAAATCACGATCAACCCGCGCATTGGGTCGCGCACTAAAATTAAACTGCTTGGTAAATTCCAGAGCTGTCGCATGCTCAATAAAATGGTCATACTTAGGATCCTTAAACATTTTGGCGTGCGCGATACAGCCCTTATAAAGTGGCATAAATGCTTCTTCACGAATCTCTTTTGTTTCTCCATTCACATTAAGTGAATTGCCAATGTGCCCGGGGTAAATCGCTACGATATGCGCATATCTTTGATCGTTTTCGGCAGATAATTTATAGTGCGCGCGTGCGTATAAATCGCTTGCGTGATGCGCCTCCACACGCGTGGCAATAGCTTCGGGTATAAAATAATGGTTTGCAGCACCTTGGCCCTCCGTGGCACGCGCCGAAGTGAAGGACGATGGATTGCTGCGGTGAGAGGCCCCACCGACCCCCTGGTAAATATCCACCCAATAACCCACGGTGAGGCCTGTCTCAATAAGCTGTTCTTGGTTGTGCGCGTTTAACGGGCTGATACAATCGCCATTCTCGCGTTTAGAATCACTTCCTGCGAACATGGCGCAAATTCTGCCTTTGATAGGACGCTCATAATCATTCACCTCATCATTTACTATTGGCTCAAGCCCCCGCATGAGCTTTGCCTCAGCTACGTTAATGGGCCTGAATTCACCCAGCTTGGTATCAAAAACTTCCGGAACATCATGGAAGAAACTGGTTTTTACATATTCTTTAAAATGATCGTTTTGATAAAGCAGACTAAAGAGCTTATCTGCGCTGATAATCGCTTCGCGGGTTTCTGATAGCGGGATAATCTGCGTTGCCATGCTTTGTGGATTGGATTTTTGCAATTCTTCCGGCGTTACCAGATGTTTGAAGAGAAGCACGGTTAAAAAGTCATCACGCGAATGTTCCGCCACATACTGACGGCGCTCGCGCACATTCATATCCCTAACTTTATCTTCATCTCGATAAATCACCCCTGTTTCAGCAATAACATAGGTTTTGATTGCGCTTGGATAGAGTGAAGTTAGCTGCAAACCTTTTAGCGTTTCATAAAACTTCAATTTTTTATCAAAGGATTCTTTGCTTTCCGCGCCTGGAATTTCTCCATTTGCATAAAACGCCAATACTAATGGCTCATACTCCTCTATTTTTTTACGTACAAGATTGCCAAAAGCCGGCTCAGATTTAGCAAGGCCTACGAGGGAATTGATATTATGAATATCAATTTCATTTTTGCCAGGAACGCTTGATACAGGCAGCAAATCATTTTTGATATGTTCAAGCACATGACGGTGCATAGTAGCGTTTTGGCGCATTTCAAGCGGAGGGTAACAATCGCCCGCGCTAGAAACCTTGATATAGAATACATCTAGAAGTGAATATTTTGTATATGTCTCACCATCAAGAAGGGCGGGAAATCTAAAGCCAGAGGCTTCAAATTCATTTTTGATTTTACCCAGCTCCGCAAGCATATCAGAAGCATGGTTAAGTTTTTTCACCCCTTCTAAACGCGTAATAACCTCAAATGATTTTTTGGCTTGTTGCCGCTCTAAATCATGCGTCGAATGGCTATATTTTTGTTGCTGCTCTCTAATTTGCTCAATAAGTTTTTCTAAATCTTCGCGGTACCATTTAAAAGTTTGCTGCGTGTTATAAAGACGCGATCTATCAATCGTTTCTGCTGTGATATTCGGCTTACTGTCTCGATCCGCTTGCCAGCTGACGGTATAAAGCATGCCGCCCAAGCGCTGCAGGGTATCAATACTAACGGGGTCCGTCGGGCGAACAGACGCTATTTCGTTATTTTTTGATATCACCACAATATCATTTTCACCCATCGCGCGGCGCACCCGGTCCATCTTGCATAGAATAACGGGCATCGCGTCATAGCGTTGTTTTGCAAAATAACTTGCGCGCTCAGTTTCATCATGTGGCGTTAATTTTTTTGCCGGCGTAATACGCTCAGAAATTGCTGCAATTTTTTCAGCCAGGATTTTGAATTTTTGCTTGGCTTGCTTTACCGTGTGTTCTTCATGACCATAGCGCAACATCGCGCTTATCGTTTTTTCGCCCAGAGTATTGATATATTTTTGCAGGTCATGGATGAGTTTTATTGTTTCCAAATCCAAACTGCTAGTAGGATGGCCGGTCAGAACTTCAAAATATCCCCATGGATTTTCGATTTCTTTCATGCCTTTTGTAGCATCAGCAAGGGCGGCGCGCAGGTAATTAGGTTCCGAAAATATGCGGGCAGGTAAACTAAAGGGACGTAAATCCGCCTCTTTCATGGTGAAATAGAGGCTTGAAATGTTATCCAACACCGACCTCATGACAAGGCGGTGGGCAAGACTCGGCTTTTTATGATCCACAAATATGTTCAGAAAATTGGCCAATTCCTCGGGAGTGCCTGAAAATTTGGGAGCCATATGAGATTTGGTTGCTATTGATTTTGCCATAGAAAACCTCGTTATTTGTATTGTAGGCACAAATGGTTAACTATCTGTTAATAAGAGAGGAATTCTTGCCATATTCCGCAGCTTAGCTATATGTTTAGTCCCAACTAGGAGAGTTATGGCTCAAATCTGGCAGAAAATCGCGGAATACCTGGATTGGATGGAGCCTTGGTCCAAATTACAAGACACCAGCTTCGCTCAGGACAGCGTCCACATCCGTTGGTATGAGGGCGGTAAACTGAATGTTTCAGCTAATTGTGTAGACCGTCATGCCGCAAAAACGCCGGAACGAGTCGCAATTATCTGGGAAGGTGATGACCCTACTCAGGATAAGCGCATCACCTACCGCGAATTATCGGTACAAGTCTGCAAAACCGCCAACGCACTTAAATCCCTCGGCGTTAAAAAGGGCGATCGCGTTATCATCTATATGCCCATGATACCAGAGGCCGCTTTTGCTATGCTTGCCTGTACCCGAATTGGCGCGATTCACTCGGTGGTTTTTGGAGGGTTTTCGCCGGAAGCTCTGGCGGGTCGCATTGATGATTGTAGAGCCGAATGCGTTATAACAGCCGATGAGGGCGTACGCGGCGGAAAATCGGTTCCACTTAAAGCTAATGTAGACGAGGCTCTGGCCAAACTCAGCACTAAAGTAAAATCAGTTATTGTAGCAAAACGCACTGGCGGAACTGTGGCCTGGAATGAAGGGCGGGATATCTGGTGGCATGATGTTGTAGAAAAACAGCCCGCAGAGTGCCCTCCCATAGCGATGGATTCCGAAGATCCGCTTTTTATTCTTTATACGTCAGGCTCCACTGGCAAGCCTAAAGGTGTGCTGCATACGACCGCTGGCTACTTGGCCTATATCGCACATACACACCGCATCGTATTTGATTACATGCCCCGTGATGTTTACTGGTGCACTGCGGATATTGGTTGGATCACTGGTCATAGTTATTTGCTTTATGGCCCTCTAGCCAACGGTGCCACGACCTTGATGTTTGAAGGCGTGCCAAATTATCCCGATTACAGTCGCTTTTGGAACGTGATTGATAAGCATAAGGTCAATATCTTTTACACTGCACCCACTGCCATTCGTGCACTCATGGCGCAAGGTGACGAATGGGTAAAGAAAACATCACGCAAAACATTGCGCGTCCTTGGCTCGGTGGGCGAACCTATCAATCCGGAAGCATGGCGCTGGTATCATGAAGTAGTGGGTGAGGAACGCTGCCCAGTGGTGGATACCTGGTGGCAGACGGAGACAGGCGGTATTTTGATTTCGGCACAGGCGGCAAAGCCGGAACTTGTCCCCGGTTCTGCAACCAAGCCTTTACCAGGCATTGAACCTGCAATTCTCGACCCACAAACCGGCAAAGAACTTACCGGTGAAGCGGAGGGAGTTCTTTGTTTGAAATCTAGCTGGCCAGGACAAATGCGTACGGTTTTTGGCGATCATGCACGTTTTGTGGAAACCTATTTTTCACAATACAAAGGCTATTATTTTTCGGGCGATGGTGCACGCCGCGATAAAGAGGGGAACTATTGGATTACCGGTCGCGTGGATGACGTGCTGAATGTCTCCGGTCATCGTATCGGCACGGCCGAGGTAGAAAGCGCGCTGGTCGCGCATCCCAAAATTGCAGAAGCTGCCGTAGTAGGATATCCCCATCCCATTAAAGGGCAGGGAATATATGTTTTCGTAACACCTATGACCGGTATAGCCGCTAACGATAATTTGCTTAATGAACTCAAACAATGGGTGCGCAAAGAAATAGGACCCATTGCCACACCAGATATCATTCAATGGGCCCAGACGGGTTTGCCAAAAACGCGGTCAGGCAAAATTATGCGCCGTATTCTTAGAAAAATTGCAGAGAACGAGTTTTCTAATTTAGGCGATACAAATACCCTCACAAATCCAGATGTCGTTGAACAGCTTATCGCGGCGCGAAAACTAATTAAGTAATTGAATACAATAGTGCTTTGCGTTTGTGCGCTTGTGTTATAAACTCCGATGCACCGTATGTCAGACAAAAAGAAAATTCTTATCGTTGAGGATAATGAGCTAAACTTAAAGCTCTTCCGCGATTTGCTGGAAGCGCACAAAATGGAATGCGTAGAAGTAAAAGACGGTAATCTGGCGCTTGCCGCCGTAGAACGCGAACAGCCCAATTTGGTGATATTGGATATTCAGTTACCACATGTTTCCGGTTTTGAAATTGCGCGCCAACTTAAGGCCAACCCAAAAACACACCCCATTCCTATTATTGCCGTAACGGCCTTTGCGATGCGCGACGATGAGGAAAAAATCCTGGAATCAGGTGCGGAAGCTTATATTGCCAAGCCAATATCGATTGGCAATTTTCTTGACACGGTAAAGAAGTTTCTTGGCTAAGTTATGACAGGCCGCATTCTTGTAGTTGACGATCTGCCGCCTAACGTAAAGCTTCTGGAAGCAAAGCTTACGGGCGAATATTATGAAGTCTATTCCACACTTTCTGCTAAAGAAGGAATTCGTATCGCGAAGGATAAATCTCCGGATATTATTCTTCTCGATGTCATGATGCCGGAAATGGATGGCTTTGAGGCGTGCCGTCGTTTGAAGCAAGATCCAGTCACAGCGCATATTCCGGTCGTGATGGTAACGGCACTGAGTGATATTCAAGACCGCGTGCAGGGGCTTGATGCTGGCGCTGACGATTTTATTACCAAGCCTATCAATGATGTGCACCTTTTTGCGCGCGTAAAATCATTGATTCGCTTGAAAGTCATGCAAGACGAATTGCGTATGCGGGATAAAACCGGAACGGAATTCGGCCTGGCGAACCCTACGGACGCAACGCGCGATATCAAGGCCACCATCATGCTCATTGATGACGACGTGGTAGAGGCGAAAAATATTTCCGAGCATCTCAAGAAAATGGGTCATACGGTGCATAGCATACATGTGCCGGAAATGAATCAGTGCATCGACCAGCATGATTTTGATTTGATTATTGTTAGCACCCAGCTGACGGAAATTGATGGCCTGCGTTTGTGCTCACAAATTCGCAGTAAAGAAAAATCGCGCCATGTGCCGCTGCTTATTCTTGTCGATAACGATGAGCGGGATTTGCTTATCAAAGGTCTGGAAATGGGGATTAATGATTATATCATTACGCCACTGGATGGCAATGAACTGACAGCGCGCGTGCGCACGCAAATCAAACGTAAGCGCTATCAGGATTTGCTGCGTCAAAACTACAAGGAAAGCTTAAAC
>CAYPXJ010000020.1:0-28101 GCA_964414595.1 uncultured Rickettsiales bacterium | reverse complement strand
TGGCGTTTTTACTTCCGAATTAGTCAGTAAAGGCCAAAAAATATGGGTGTGGGAAAAAGATTTGGAAATCATTGTTCCGCACGAATTCCTTGCAAAACTGCCTGAGCCGGCGCGTGAATATATCAAAGGATTCGGCTATCTGGATAAGGAATATGGCAGTTATGTGCTGGAGTTTGATAATGCACGCTTCATGAATCATAGCGATGATCCGGCGGTGCGTTTATTCCGCAACGACAAGGGTGAGTATGTCATGTGCGCCATGCGTGATTTGAAGCCGGGCGATGAAATTACCTCGGATTACCGTGAGTTTGATCACGAATATAATTTTAATCCCGACAAGGTGAAGAAACAGGCGTTCGCCTAATTGTGGCAATAACATGCTCCTCGTCAAAAATTATTTAGATAAAAGCGGCATTCACGGTCTGGGCGTTTTTGCGGCAGAACCTATTCAAAAAGGCACGTGGGTTTGGACCTTTAAGCAAGGTGTCGATCAGTTGATTGATGCGAAGTGGGCCTTAGAGCAGCCCCCGATCGCACGCGAATATTTGGATCGCTATACGTATGAGAATCCAAAATTTCCCGGTAAATGGATTCTGGAATGTGATAACGGCCGATTCATGAACCACAGCAATCATCCAAGCGTGCTTTTGGAAGTTGCGGAAGATGGGAACGAATATTTAGTGGCAGTGCGTGACATTGCGCAGGATGAAGAAATTACCTGCGATTATCGCGATTGCTGCGGCGATTTCACCTCTAGTTATTTGTAGGTAGCCTTATGATGCTTGTAAAAAATTATCTCACTCAGAGCGCTATTCATGGCATTGGCGTTTATGCCGATGAGCCGATTAAAGCCGGCCAGCGTATCTGGACCCGAGGCCTCGAGCTTATTTTTGAGGAAACGGAGATGGCCGCTTTGCCCAAAGTTACGCAGGAATATTTGCACCGTTATTGCTACCGCGAAAAAGAAGCGCCAGAAAAATATATTCTGGATTTCGACAATGGCCGTTTTATGAACCATCAGGATGAGCCAAATACATGCGATGCGTGTATTGATAATGTTTGGTATTTGGTGGCAACCCGCGATATTGCTCAGGGAGAAGAGCTGACCTGCGATTATCGCGATTTTGTGTACGACCAGCCGCTGACTAAAGCGGACACTGCAGAGAATATAACGGAAGAAGCGGCTTAGATCCCGCAATTAGCAGCCGGCGCCTTTGCATGGATTGGAAAGTGCTGGGCTCCAAGCCGGGTCGGATGCATCGAGCGGCGTTACCGCTTCACGCAGATTATAGCCGGTTAAATCCACCGAATAGACTTTGGAAAGCGAGCGCGAGCCATAGCCTTCCGTCTGGCGCGAGAACATAATCACGCGGCCATTGGGCGACCAGGTCGGGCCTTCGTCGAGGAAGCTTTCAGTCAGTGTGCGCTCGCCGGAACCATCCGGACGCATCACGCCAATCGCAAAACGACCCTTGTTCTGTTTCGTAAACGCAATCAAATCCCCGCGCGGAGACCAGACCGGCGTGGAATATTTTCCATCGCCGAAACTGATACGGCGTACATTCGAGCCATCACGGTTCATGACATAAAGCTGGCTCTTACCACCGCGATCCGAGTTGAAAACGATGTAATCGCCATCGGGAGAGTAGGAAGGCGAGGTATCAATGCCCGGATTATTGGTCAGGCGTTTGGTTTGTTTACTTGCCAGGCTCATTTCGTAAATTTCCGTGTTACCGCCTTCGGCAATCGAGAAAATCACCGCGCTGCCATCGGGCGAAAAACGCGGCGCAAAAGACATGCCTTTGAATATACCAAGCTTTTCCTCGTGGCCGGTTTCCAGATTATAGATATAGACCTGCGGATTATTACCCATGTAGGAAAGATAGATGATGCGTTGGCGCGAAGGGTCGAAGCGCGGCGTCAGCACCAAATCGCGGCCGTCGGTGAGGAATTGGTGGTTCGCACCATCCTGATCCATAATAGCGAGGCGCTTCACGCGCTGATCGGCGCGGCCACTCTCGGCAATATAGACCACGCGCGAATCAAAATACCCATCTTCACCTGTCAGGCGTTTGTAAATTTCATCGGCAATCAGATGTGCCACGCGCCGCCAATTTTGTTCCTCGGCGACAAAAGTTTTACCCGCGAGCTGCTTCTCCGCGAGCACATCCCAGAGGCGGAATGCCACTTCTACGCGGCCCGCTTCTTTTTCATGAATTTCACCGGTCAGCAATGCCTGCGCGTTGATTTTGCGCCAATCGCCAAAGGTGGGGATTTGTTCGACGCTCGTAATTGGCTCCAAAAACGCGCGCGTATCGATGGTACGGAAGAGACCGGAACGTTCCAAATCACCCGTCACGACACGCATAATATCGCCGCCGCGGCGCTTGAGATTTGCGTCCGGACTGATGAGATCCGGCAGCGCGATGGGCAACGGATTCACATTACCGCGCGTGATATCAATTTGTAATTCGGCATGCGCCACCGTGGTTACAAGGAGGGCGCAGAGGAGGAAAAAGGAGCGGAGGAGGGTCATGCAAGGGGTATAGCGCAATTATAAGAAATGTGCAATGGATGCACCATGCAGAACACACTTTTTTCTTCCATCGCCAAAGATAATGCGCCGCTGGCCGAGCGCTTGCGTCCTCGCGCTGCGGCAGATGTATTGGGCCAGGAAGATGTGCTTTCCGCCGGAGGACTGCTCGGCAAAATTTTTGCTGACGGGCATCTCACATCCTTGATTTTATGGGGCCCACCGGGTTCGGGAAAAACGACGCTTGCGCGTCTGCTTGCCGAGCGTTCTGACGCGGTGATGGAGCAAGTATCGGCAGTAGCTTCCGGTGTGGCCGAACTGAAAGCAATTTTCGAACGTGCCCGTCAGCGCGCGGAACAAGGCAAGCGTACGATTGTGTTTGTCGATGAGATTCACCGCTTCAACCGCGCGCAACAGGATGCGTTTTTGCCGGTGGTGGAAGACGGCACGATTATTTTAATCGGCGCGACGACGGAAAACCCTTCCTTCGAAGTCAACGCGGCGCTGCTTTCGCGTATGCAGGTGGTGATTCTAAAACGTTTGGGCGATGAAGCGCTCTCGACACTCATTACGCGCGCGGAAAAACACACGCAGAAAAAATTACCACTCAACGAAAATGCCCGTAAACAACTCGTGCATATGGCGGATGGTGATGCGCGTGCGCTGCTTAATTTTATCGAAATTATTTATGCGCATGCGGGCAAAAAAACGCTGGATGAAAAAGGTCTGGCTGCGCTGTTGCAACGTCGTGCGCCGGTTTATGATAAACATCAGGAAAGCCATTATAATCTCATCAGCGCGCTGCATAAAAGCCTGCGCGGGTCGGATGTGGATGCGGCTCTCTATTGGTTTGCACGTATGCTAGCGGGTGGCGAAGATCCGCTTTATATCGCGCGCCGTTTGGTGCGTTTCGCGGTCGAGGATATCGGCATGGCCGACCCGCAGGCGCTGGTGCAGGCCAACGCCGCGAAAGATGCGTATCATTTTTTAGGTTCGCCAGAAGGGGAACTTGCGATCGCGCAGTCGGTGATTTATCTCGCCACGGCGCCGAAAAGCAATGCGGCCTATGTAGCGTATGGCGCCGCGAGACGCAGCGCAAAAGAACATGGGTCGCTTATGCCGCCGATGCATATTCTAAACGCACCGACGAAACTGATGAAGGATATCGGTTACGGCAAAGATTACGCCTATGATCACGATACGGAAGAAGGATTCTCCGGCCAAAATTATTTTCCGGAGGATATGCAACGTGAGGAATTTTACATGCCGGTCGAACGTGGTTTCGAACGCGAGATTCAAAAGCGTTTAGAATATTGGAAAAAGCTGCGCGCTAAAGCTTCGACGTAACGAAATCACTCAGCGCAATGGATGCCTTCTCAAGCATCGCGGGCCAGTCGGTTGCAGCCTGGCCATCAATACCATCGGTGATGAATTTTACTGCGGCGAACGGCACATTTTCTTTCGTGCATACTTTCGCGAGCGCATAGGCTTCCATTTCGATCACTTCGTGATTCGGGTCTTTATCTTCCGTCGCGAAATTATCACCCGTGGCACATAGCCCATGCGGCATATCAGTAAAAATTTTTGAATGTTCAATCGTAATCGGGCGATCGTCAAACGGTGTTTCGTATTTTTTCATACCGAGCGGCGTTACATCCATATCGCGTTGCTCAAAACGGTGACATGCGACGAGCGACCCGGCCTTGAATTTGCGGCTACCCGCCGTGCCAATATTGAGCACAAGTTTCGGCAAATGCCCAGTATGTTCACACAGTGCCAGATGTTTGGTGAGCGCATGCGCGGCATTTACTTTACCGACGCCGGTGAAAATAATCGGAAAGCCGAGCGCTTCGATTTTGCCACGCGCTTCCATCTCCAGCGCCATAACGAGCAATGTTGTTTGCGGAGAAAGTTTCATTGATATTCAACGAGGTGGCGTGCCTTCATGCCGTCAAATTCAAAATTATTCAGCGCGGCAAGATTGATGAGAACGGCAAAACCGGCAAGCGTGTGGCCTGTTTTGACGGTGAGTTCCGCGGCGGCTTTAAGCGTGCCACCCGTTGCAAGAACATCATCAACGATCAGAACATTGCCTTTGCCATGATGCATTTCAAGTGCATCGGTGCCGTATTCCAAACCGTAACTCACGGAAACGGTTTCACCGGGAAGTTTTCCTTTTTTGCGAATTTTGATAAAGCCTTTATTTTTGATAGCCGCCATACCGGCAGCAAGCACAAACCCGCGTGCTTCAATCGCTGCGATGTAATCGATTTTTTTCCACTCCGCTTCGGTAAAAAGCGCATTCATCGCGGCAACGGTTTCGCCAAAATAATTGCGCAGGAGTGGCGAGAAATCACGAAACAAAATACCCGGCTTCGGAAAATCAGGAATATTCTGAATATGATCTTTGAAATTAAAATTTTTGGTTTTCAGTTGGGCAGACATACGAGCTCCTAATAAAGCATATCTTGTAAATCGAAGGTAAGCACGAGCGTGCGCCAGCTGTCAAATTTTTCTGCCGGCAAATTTTGCAGCGGGCTTGATTTATGCACGGCGCGAATTGCGCTATCGATATAGGCTTTTTCGGTATCAGGCGAAATAGGGCCACGCTTATCGACCTTAGCGACTTCCGCGCTTACCACATTGCCCGCTTGATCAAGCTGGACACGCACATCCACTGCCATATTACGCGTTTCCTCACCGCCGCCTATCACGGCAACCGCCCAATTTTCCATAATCTGGCTACGAATGACATCAATTTCGCTGGCCGCGAGTGGGGGGCCCGACTCACTAACAACTTCAAAACCTTTCAGCAATTCTTCAAGCTCTTTCTTAGTGGCTTGCTTTTCCGTTTGCGTATCTTCAAATTTCTCCACCGTTTTTAACACCGAATCGAAATCCTGCGTTTTTGGCTTTTCTTTCGGTTTTTCCTTTGGCTTTTCTTTCGGCTTCACTTCTTTTTTTTCTTCCGGTTTGACTTCCGGCTTTTTCTCCACCGGTTTAGATTCCGGCTTCGGTTCGGGTTTGGGCTCCGGCTTTTTCTCCGGCGCGGGTTCCGCTTTGGGCGGAGGCGGCGTTTCCTTTTTCGGTTCGGGTTTCGGTGGCTCCGGCTTTTTCACCGCCTGTTTGGCAGGAGTTGGAGCAGCCGCCGGCCGCGTTTTGGGCATCTCTGCAAGTGGCACAAGCTCAATGGCATAAATTTGTTCCTGCAGCTTTTTTTGCTTAAGAAGCGAGGGCATACCGAATAAAATGAGCAGAATCAGCACCACATGCAGCACAAGCGAAAAGCTCAGCGCCTGTTTATTCTGCGCCCAGGAGGGAAGCTCAAATTCTGTCTGCGTTGTTGCCATAAAGTACGCCGTACGCGGCATTATTTATTTTCAGGATTTTCCGTTACAAACGCAACTTTAGAAAATCCCGCGCGATATACTTCGCTGACAACAACCATCACGCGGCCGTAATCCACCGAAGCATCCCCTCGCACAAAAATCCGCGTATCTTTTTTCTCACCTACGATGGCTGCCAATTTCGGTGCAAGCTCATCGAGATTGATAGCATTATTTTCCAGAAAAACGCGCCCGTCTTTGAGCACGCTGATGACCAGAGGTTCATCCGTTCCGGGCAGCGGCGTTGCGCTGGTCTCAGGTAGATCAAGCTCTACGCCGGAAGTGAGGAACGGGGCTGTGACCATAAAGATAATAAGTAACACCAGCATCACATCGACAAACGGTGTGATGTTAATATCGCTCATCGCCGTCAGTTGGCGGCGGCCGGGACGAGAGCTGGGTTTTTTTATGGGCTGCCACGCCATATTATGCAGCTATCGCTGTTTCTTTTTCATCCAGCTCGCGCGAGAGAATAGCCTGGAATTCTTCTGCAAAATCATCGAGCCGATTGACGAAACGGTTCACATCACTGGAAAGTTTATTGTAAAAAATAACCGCCGGAATCGCGGCAAAAAGACCGACCGCGGTGGCAAACAATGCCTCCGCAATACCGGGAGCAACAACGGCGAGCGTCGTATTCTTCGATGCCGCAATCGATTGAAAACTATTCATAATGCCCCAGACTGTACCAAACAGACCGACAAACGGTGCCGTCGCACCAACCGTGGCCAGAAAGCTCAAATGTTCTTCCAATTTATCGATGGCGCGGTTGCGCGCCAGGTGCAGCGCCTTATGAATGCGCTCCTTCAGACCGTACTTTAACGACTGATTTCCAGCGATGCGCTTGATATTCTGACCTTTCCATTCGCTCATGGCGGCGACGAACATTTCTGCCATCGGATGGTCAGCCTTATCGCGCATGCGGTCATGCAGATGCTCAAGCATCTCCCCTGACCAGAAAACCTCTTCAAACTTATCGGCCTTCGAGCGAACTGTTTTTAGCTTTTTCCATTTATCATAAATTATCGCCCAGCATGCCACCGAGGCTAGCAGCAGCAGCAGCATCACGAATTTCACCACGAAATCCGCATGCATAAAAAGGCCAATGATGCTTAAATCCGCAACAGGCACGTTATTGGCAATTTGTGTGGCGGCAACTTGAGGGGTAGCGGTAGAGGGCATAATAATTTCCGGTTGGGTGGGATGAAAAAGGAATAGGTAAAATAGTAAAAATAGTCAATGTATATAGCGCTTAAAAAGAATCAAAGCGGCATAGCAAACCGCGGTAATAAAAAGTGAAACACCTATCGCCAGCCAAAAACTGATTTTCATTTTTAACGCTTGCGGCAAAATAACAAAGAAACTTATCGACGGAAAAAGCATCCAGATCATATCGTTAGAGAAGTCTGCAATGGCTTTCGTGTTTTTGGTTTCGACGTAAATCCAGATGATGGCTAATAGAGATACAAGGGGTAACGAGGCCACAACAGCACCCATAAAGGGTGAGCGCTTGCTAACTTCAGAAACTATGGCAATGATAAGGGCAGACAAGATAATTTTAAGTGCGAACATAGGCAATCTTTATAACATTTATGGCAATGCAAGCAAAGCAACTTAAAAACACGCATCAAGCCATTCGCGATTGGTATCATAGTCATGGACGTAAGGATCTGCCGTGGCGTAACAGCCGCGACCCATACGCTATATGGGTAAGCGAAATAATGTTGCAGCAAACGCAGGTTACAACGGTGCGCGACCGTTTTTATGGGCCATTCCTAGCAAAGTTTCCGACCGCAAAAGCGCTCGCAATGGCGCCGGAAAATGACGTAATGAAGGCATGGGAGGGTTTGGGCTATTACCGTCGTGCGCGGCATTTGCACCAGGCTGCAAAGCGTATAACAAAATTTCCCAATCAAGTGGATGAGCTTATTCTGCTGCCGGGTATTGGAAAAAATACCGCGCACGCGATTATGGCATTTGCATTTCATGCGCCTGTTGCGGTGATGGAAGCGAACGTGAAGCGCATCGTCGCGCGCGTATTTGCAATAGAAAATCCCCGCGCAGAAGATTTATGGCACGCCGCGGAAAAATTATTGAATCGGGAAGATCCCTTTTTACATAACCAAGCGATGATGGATATTGGCGCGATGATTTGTACGCCGCGTAACCCACGCTGCGGCGAGTGCCCGCTTCAAAATATTTGTACAGGTAAAATTGCACCCGAAAATTATCCGGCAAAGAAAGCCAAAAAAGCGGTGGCAGTACGCAAACGCTACATTCTCGTGCGGCAAAATCCGCGAGGCGAAGTGGCGCTGGAAAAACGGGAAGGCAACCTGCTGGGCGGGCTTTACGGTTTTGAGCAGGTGGATGTAAAACCCGCTGGCCGTTATTTGGGAGAAGTGCGGCATCACTATAGCCATTTTACTTTGGAGGCGCGCGTTTATGTAAGCCGCAAAGCGGCAGGCAAGGCGCTATGGAAATCGCCACACGCGCTGCACGATATTGCGCTTTCCGCCCTCGATCATAAAGTGCTAAAACTGCTTGCTGGACATTAAGCCCAAAATAACTATTTTGCCCTACAAACGAGAGGTTAACTATGGATATCAGCAAAATTCCCGCTGGCAAAAATCTGCCAAAAGAAATTAACGTCATTATCGAAGTGCCGCAAGGAGCCGCGCCTGTAAAATACGAAATGGATAAGGACTCCGGCGCATTATTCGTGGATCGCTTTCTCACGACAGCCATGCACTATCCCTGCGACTATGGTTTTGTACCGCATACGCTCTGTGGTGATGGCGATCCCGCTGATGTATTGGTAATCAGCCAGTTCTCGGCGGTTTCGGGTGCGGTCGTGCGTGCACGACCTATTGGTGTGCTTATTATGGAAGATGAAGGCGGTATGGATGAGAAATTGCTAGCCGTACCCGTCTCAAAGCTCGATCCATTTTACGATAATATTAAGAGCTATAAAGATTTGCCGGAGATTTTCCTCAAACGCATTAGCCATTTCTTCGAGCATTATAAAGACCTCGAAAAAGGCAAGTGGGTTAAAGTCAAAGATTGGCAGGGGCCTGAAGAAGCGGAAAAAATCATCCTTGAGGCTATCGAACGCCATAAAAAAGCCGCTTAAGACATAAGCCGATGCCCGCTTGCGTAAAAACTTTATTCAAGCTACTCTAAAGGCGGGAGAATTTGATGGCAACAAAACCACCACCCACTGAAAATAAAGTTGTGGGGATGGATAAAAAAACCGCGAATAAGGTAATCGGGAACCTGGTTATGGTTACGATTATCATGACGGTTATTTCCATGGGCCTTGTCTATCTCGGCATGAGCTATGTGGTGGTGATGTTCGTAGTGGGAATGTTGCCCACGGCGGTAGCGAAAATTGTGGATCGTCGCCCTGGCCGTCGCGCTTCTAATACTATTATGATGATGAATATGGCAGGGTTGCTGCCTTATGTGTTTAAGGTCATTAACACGGTTTTCTCCGGCGCTTCTCCGGATGAAGTGGCGTTATCACTTATCAGTAATCCCTACACATGGTTGGTGATTTATGGCTTTGCTACTTTTGGCTGGCTCATTGTGCAATTCATCCCACAAATTGTGTTTCAAATTCTTCTTATGCGCTCGGATCACCTGATTCGTAAGCTCGAACATGCGAAAGAGCAGCTCATTGAAGAATGGGGCACGGATATCAAGCGCCGGTAAATCATGACTGCTAAAATTATTGATGGAAAATCTATAGCTGACGCTTTGCGCGCAGATATAAAAAAGAAGGTTGCCGATTTGAAAACCAAAACCGGCAAAGTGCCGGGGCTCGCCGTGGTGCTGGTAGGAGAAAATCCAGCCAGCCAGGTATATGTGCGCAATAAAGCCAAACAGACCGAAGAAGTTGGCATGTATTCGGTGGAGCGCTATCTGCCCGAGACTACGAGTGAAAAAGAATTACTGAGCGTCGTGAAGGAATTGAACGCCGATCCAAAAATTCACGGCATATTGGTGCAGTTACCACTACCCAAGCATATTAGCGAGCGAGCGGTGATTGAAGCTATCACGCCGGAAAAAGATGTGGATGGTTTTCACGTTATCAATGCAGGTAAACTTACTACCGGGCAAAACGGTTTTGTGCCCTGTACGCCGCGCGGCTGTTTGATGCTGATTAAGCAAACGCTGGGTGATTTTGCTGGTAAAAATGCAGTGGTGATTGGCCGTTCCAACATTGTGGGCAAACCCATGGCGGCACTTTTGCTGAAAGAAGACTGCACCGTAACGATAGCGCATGCAAAAACGCAGGACTTACCATCCCTATGCCGCACCGCTGATATTTTGGTGGTTGCTGTTGGCAGGCCAAATATGGTGAAAGCGGATTGGATAAAAAAAGGTGCGACCGTCATTGATGTTGGTATCAATCGTCTGCCCGATGGCAAACTATGCGGAGACGTAGACTTCGCCGCGGCGAAAGAAATTGCCGGTGCAATTACACCGGTACCCGGCGGCGTGGGCCCAATGACGATCGCCTGTTTGCTCAACAATACGCTCGATGCGTTCCAGCCATAAATAGAAAAGTAATACTATTACATTTATGCCACAGTGATCGGCAAATATTGTAATGTTATAAGATTACAATACGGATCGTGCTTTATGTTTGTTTTTCTTCGTACTAGAAAAATGACACAACTTAGGAGCATGACATGTATCGTTATCTTTTTGCCGTTTCCACACTTGCCATAATCACCGCTTCTTCCGCTCAGGCGCATGATGGCGAAGCTCATAAACATCATCATTTGCGTATGGACGAGGGTCATTTTGAAACGGGCCTACAGATAGGTGGCTTTCATAATTTTCAAACTGGCTGGGTTGATGAAGATATGCACCCACGCAATCGTGATGTGCGTTTTCGCAATGATACGGAAATTCATGTGCATTATAACGGTCAGGCAGATAACGGCCTGCAATATGGCATGGCAGTGGAGCTGGAAGCGGATGTTACCGAAGCCGATCGCGAAGAGGGTGTGAACGCAGACAAAACTTATCTCTTTTTACAAGGTACTTTCGGGCGGGTAGAACTAGGTAGCAACTCCGATGCCGGCCACGCTTTGGGTGTAGATGCTTCCACTTTTGCACGCGCAACAGGTGGCGCGCATGGTGATTATGATAACTGGATTACATTCCCGCATCATCATGGACATGGCGGTGGATCGCATAGCCATACAGATTTTATTCATGCTCCCGGCTTGCCACTTGCTTCACAGCATGGCCCCGCAGAGGATGCTAATAAACTAACCTATTACACGCCGGTGTTGAGCGGTGTGCAAGGTGGCGTAAGCTTTATTCCTGATAGCGGTGATGTTGGAACAGCCGCCGGCTTTACCACGGATGCAGATGATGACCAATTCGAGAACGTGGTAAACGGCGCTATTCAATACCAAACCCAGGTTGGCGCAGTTGGCGTACTTGCAAGTGTGAGCGGTGAATTTGGTTCGGCTGAATCGGCCATGGCAGAAGACCTTGCGGCTTTGGGCGGCGGCATTAATCTAAGCTATGCTGGTTTTACGATTGGCGGTAGCTACCATAATTGGGGCGATACGTTCACTATGGAAACGGACAATCTTGATGATGGGTTTACATGGACAGCAGGCGTTGGCTATGAAACAGGCCCTTATGGCATTAGCTACAATTACCTAAATTCTGAACTCAAAGAGAACGCATTCAATACGCATGTGGTCGGAGTAGATTACGGTTTGGCGCCAGGTCTTACACCGTATGCTGAAATTTATTTCTTTGATGCAGACATAGCAGACGCCACAGAAAGCGACAATAACGGCATGCTGCTGCTTTCCGGTATCAATCTCGCATTCTAGTTAGATAGTAAAGTTAGGTTAAAGGGCGGTTGGTGATTACCAGCCGCCCTTTTTTATTAGCTAATCTTCTCATACGCAGGCAGCGTGATGAATTCGCGGAAATCATCCGAGAGTACGACGAGATCAAGAATTTCTTCCGCCTCTTTCCATTTACCATTCGTACCGCGCTCGGTGGTGATTTTCGCTAGCTCTTCCTTCTTCGTTTTCTGGTAAAGCTCAGCGGTGATTTTCGGCCCGCCTTCAATTGATTTGCCGTAATAACGCCATTGCCAAAGTTGCGCGCGGGAAATTTCTGCCGTCGCCGCATCTTCCATCAAATTATAAATCGGCACGCAGCCAAGCCCGCGCAACCACGATTCCAGATAAATAAGCGATACGCTGATATTATTGCGGAAACCGGCTTCCGTAATCGTGCCGGTGCTCGCCACAACTAAATCTGCTTCTTTGATGTTTGCTTGTTTCTGTACATCGAGCTGATTCTTTTTGCTGCCGAGATATTTATCGAACACCGCCATCGCAATGGGCACTAAACCCGGATGCGCCACCCATGTACCGTCATGACCCCAGGATGCTTCGCGCTCTTTATCCGCGCGCACTTTGGCGAGCGCTGCATCATTGGCCGTTGCATCATTTTTAATAGGAATATGCGGCGCCATACCGCCCATCGCAAACGCGCCGCGCTTATGGCACGTAGCGATGAGTAATTCGGAATAGGATTTGAGGAACGGCACCGTCATTACGACTTGGCCGCGCTCCGGCAAAACCTTATCCGCATGCTTGGCGAATTTTTTGATATAGCTGAAAATATAATCCCAACGGCCACAATTAAGCGCGACGATGTAATCGCGCAGCACGTAAAGAATTTCCTCCATCTCGAAAACGGAAGTAATTACTTCAATCAGCACGGTCGCTTTAATCGTACCGTGATCGAGTGCGAATTTATCTTCTGTAAAACGGAAAATATCCGCCCAGAGTGCCGCTTCCTTATGACTTTCCAGTTTCGGCAGATAGAAATAAGGGCCGCTACCTTTTGCAAGCAAGCGCTGCGCGTTGTGAAAGAAAAATAGGCCGAAATCCGAAAGCGCCCCGGGAATCGGTTTGCCATGTAGCGTCATGTGTTTTTCTTTAAGATGCCAGCCGCGTGGACGTACAATCAGCACCGCCGTTTTTTCATTCAGCTTATAATGTTTGCCCTCCGGGCTTTCGTAGGTGATGGTGCCAAGAATCGCATCGCGCAGATTGATATGGCCCTGAATGGTGCCGTCCCAGGTGGGTGTGTGTGAATCTTCAAAATCCGCCATCCAGACTTTCGCACCGGAGTTCAGCGCGTTGATGGTCATTTTGCGGTCAACCGGGCCGGTGATTTCCACACGGCGATCGAGCAAATCTTCCGGAATGCCCTTAATTTTCCATTCCCCGTCGCGAATGGATTTCGTGTCGGCGAGAAAATGCGGTGTTTCCCCGGCATCGAATTGTTTTTGGCGCTGTTTACGTGCAGCGAGCAGCTCTTCCACACGTGGAGAGAATTTTTCCACGAGCTCGGCGACAAAAGCAAGCGCGTCGGGTGTTAGTATTTCGGCGAAATCCGGCGTGATGGTGCCGGTGAGGGTGAGAGCCTGTTCGGGCGTGGTTTTAGCGGCGGTTTTCATAAGAACCTCTGGACATGCGTTTTGAAAGACGGTAGTGCAGGATACCGCGCTAAATCATAAGCGCAACAGTAAATCGGTAAATGCCATGGTTGATATTCTCGATGAAGTCAGACAGGAACACGCGCAGCAGCAGGCGATGCAGCTCGCCAGGCGTTATGGGCCCTATTTTATAGGTGCTATTGTGGCGTTGCTTGCTTTAATTGGCGGCGTGGAGTGGTGGCAGGGCCATCAGAAAAACAAGTCTGCGGAAGCGGGTCTGGCCTATTTTCATGTGTATCAGGCGCTCGCGCAGAATCCTTCCGACGAGAAGGCGCTGAAAGATTTGCAAGATTTGGCGGAAAATGCTCCAAAAGGCTACCGAATGGTGGCTGGTTTTAAGCAGGCCGAAAGCCTTGTTAAGCAGTCGAAGATAGACGAAGCCATAGCTGCCTATGAAAAACTGGCAAATGCGGCGGCAGATAGCGATATGCAATCGTTGGCGGCGCTTAAAGCGGCCTATCTAAAAATTGAGCATGGTAAACTTAACGAAAAAGAAAAACTGCAAACCCTTCTTAAAGATGAGGCGCAAACGGATAAACCATGGCATGCGCTGGCAATGCAATTACAAGGTGCACTGGCTTTGAAAGAAGGGCAATTTAAAGAGGCTGCGGAAATATTCACCGCGCTTTCTCAAGATGCGGGAACGCCGGAACCGATTCGTCAACTTGCTTCCAACTGGGCGCTCTATGCGAAAAGTAAAATATAAATTAGTGGTTCTTATGCTGATGGGCGCGCTGACAGCGTGCTCAACAGTGGGTGATTGGATGGGCACTAGTGAAGAAGAAACGCCCCTTAAAGGCGATCGTGAAACTTTACTTGCTGCACGCAGTGCGATTGCACCGGATGCGGAACTTAGCAACATGCGAATTGATTTACCGGAGCCGGAAGAAAATGGCGTATGGTATCAGGATTTGGCGTTTTCGATTAATACGCGCTATCCTGTGCGTCACCTAAAACTCGATGGCAATTTGCACGAAATTGCAAAAGTGCGCGAAGGTAGCGCGAGCGACACGGGTTATCGCCTAGCGTCCACGCCGTTGGTGCTCGGCGAGTTTCTCTATGTTCTGGATGGTAAAGGCGTGGTGTACGCACATGACGCGGAGGATGTCACAAAAATCCGCTGGCAAACCAATCTGCACGATCGCCGCGAGCGTTATCAATTCTATGGTATTCCGCTCGGCAAACGCGACGTAGAATTTTTAGGCGGGCAGATGACTTATGCCGGCCTCAAACTTTTTGTAACAACGGGGCATGGTGATATTTATGCGCTGAATGCTGAAAATGGTGAGGTACTCTGGCGCCGGTCGATTCAAGTGCCGATTAAATCCGCACCGGCTGCGCGCGCAGACATGCTGCTTTTCGTAACAGCAGAAAATACACTTTACGCGCTTTCGTCTGAAACGGGGGACTTACTGTGGACGCATAACGGCATTAAGGAAACTACGAGCTTGCTAGGCGCTGCCGCCCCTGTTGCACTGAATGATGGTGTAGTCGTGCCGTATTCTTCCGGCGAACTTTATTATCTGAAGCGCATGAATGGCGCTCCTTCCTGGGGTAAACGCCTCGGCGGCGCATACCGTAGCACCACGCAATCGTATGCGTTTTCGGATATTGACGCCAATCCTGTTGTTTATAACGGTCGCATTTTTGCTTCTACGGAAGAGGGATATGTAGTTGCGCTTGATTTGTTTACGGGTCAGGAATATTGGCGCTTACCTGCAACCTTAAGCAGCACGCCTTGGCTCGCAGGAGAGTGGCTTTTCGGTGTGACCGACGATGCAGAACTTGTGGCGATACATGCGCCTTCTGGAAAAGTGAAATGGACAAAAGCGCTTGAGCAATATCAAGATAAAGAAAATAGCAAAGGCCGGATTTTATGGCACGGACCCGTGCTTGCCAGTGGCAATCTGATTCTGACCAGCACGCGCGGCGATGTTTTATTTGTCGATGCGCAAAACGGCGAAACGAAACAGACCTTGCAAGTAAGTGAAGGTATTTATCTGCCGCCCGTTGTTGCGCACGATAAATTATACCTCTGGCATAATGATGCGACGTTGACCGTTTTAGCGGCGCAGAAATAGTTTACTATGTTGAAAATTGCACTGATAGGCCGGCCCAATGTCGGTAAGTCGACATTATTCAACCGACTTGTGGGCAACAAAAAAGCTATTACGGATCCGACGCCGGGAGTTACGCGCGATCGCCACGTGGGTAGAGCGACACTAGGCAAACTCGAATTTGATATTATTGATACGGCTGGTTTGGATAACGAGGAAGCCGCGCTGACAAAAGCCATGATGCAGCAAACGGAAAAGGCGGTAGAGGAAGCCGATGCCGTTTTCATGATGGTGGATGGGCGTGCAGGCTTGCATCCGCTAGATCGCCATTTTGCCAAATGGCTGCATAAAAAAGGTAAGCCTGTCACGCTGCTTATCAATAAATGCGAAGGCCGAACCGCAACACTGGAAGAGTTTTACAAACTTGGTTTGGGTGACCCGCTCGTAATTTCTGCCGAACACGGCACGGGGCTGCAAGATATACATGAAGTGCTGGAGAAACTAGGCGCAGAACCCGAATCGGAAGAGCAAGAACAAGCGCGAGAGGAAGAAATTTATATCGGCATTTGCGGCAAACCGAACGCCGGTAAGTCAACATTACTAAATGCAATTCTGGGTGAAGAGCGTGTGCTGGTAAGTGATATCGCGGGTACGACGCGGGATGCAATTACCGTTCCTTTTACGCATCGCGGTCGCAAACTGAAATTGGTGGATACGGCGGGTATGCGTCGTAAATCCCGTATTGATGATACCTTAGAAAAAGCCTCGGTAGCGGGTGCTCTGGAAACTATTCGTTATGCCAATGTCATTATACTTTTGATTGATGGTACGCACCCGCTTGAAAAGCAGGATTTGAGTATCGCTGATTTGGTACTCAGCGAAGGTCGAGGATTAGTCATCGGTATTAATAAATGGGATTTGGTGCCAGACCAAGATGCCTATCGCAAAGCTATTTATGCGCGGCTGGATGTTACACTCGCACAAGTGAAGGATGTGCCATGCGTCATGCTTTCGGCCGCGAATGGCAAAGGCGTACGTAAACTTTTGGATACAACGCTGGAAACGTATGACAAATGGAATACGCGCATTCCGACTTCGCAATTAAACCGTTGGTTTACCGAAGCGATTGCTTACCAACCTCCGCCCTTGGTGAAAGGTAAAGCAGTAAAGCCACGCTATATTACCCAAACCAAAACGCGACCACCTACTTTTTTAATGTTTACCAGCTCACCTACGGGTTTGCCGGAGAGTTATCGTCGTTTTTTATTGAATGAGTTAGCTAAGACTTTCGAGCTGCAGGGGATTCCACTGCGATTACAGGTGCGTAAGAAAGAAAATCCTTACGCAAATTAGAACTAGTAAATGATAGCTCCACATTTACAGCGCGCAAATAAATATGCTAGAGTCTTCCTATGTCGTCATCTAAAGGTTTTGTGCGCCTGAAATGGGCGCTTTTGTCTCTTGTAATTCTGGTGGGCGTTGCGGTGATAGCGGGCCGCGAAGCGCGCGATGTCATGCGCTGGCGAGAGCTTGCGGCAACGGATTCTGATTTTAATGCATCGCTTTCCGGGAAATATCTTGCTGCGCGTTTAACAGAAATATCGGGTGAACATGAAAAATCAGCGCGCTTTTTTGAATCTGCTCTAACGCAAGATCCTAAAAACGAATTTCTCATTCAAGAGTCTATGCGCGCTAATTTACTGGCGGGCGATGTAGACCGGACGATGGTTCTAGCAGATCGTCAGCATTTGCTGCGCAACGACGCGGTTATTCCAACCCTTTTGCTTACCATCGGCGCGGTAAAAAAAGAAAACTACAATGAAGCGCTGGAATATCTCAAGCTAATGGGCGCCGATAAAGTAACGGGTGGTAATAATGTGCGTGACTTAGCGCTCGCCGTGATAGATGCGTGGGCGCTGCTGGGCAAAGGTGATGAAGCGGCTGCGATGAAGCGGCTCGAAAATTTAAAAATCAGCGGCAAATTTGTTGAGTTCATTACGTATCAGCAAGCGCTGATGTCGGAAGCGATGGGGAAGGACGAAGAAGCGGCGCGTTATTACCGTGTAGTGGTGCGCAATCCAAATGTACTTTCCGAGCGTCTTGCAGAAGCGGCAAACCGCTATTTCACGCGCACAGGAAACGCCGCTGAATCAGAAACGTTGCGTAAAGATTATCACGCCAAATACCCAGATTATCGTTTTAGTAGCAGTAGCGAAAAAATGGTGCGTGATGCCAAGGACGGCATTGCCGAACTGCTCACCGAAAGCGGTGCTTTGCTTTTAAGCCAGCATGAAAATGAATTAGCAATTTATGCGCTGCGACTTGCTCTTTATCTGCGTTCGGATTTGGATTTTGCCACCGTGGCATTGGGAACGGTTTTGGAGGAAGAAGAACTTTACGCAGAAGCAGAAAAAGTTTTTCGCAAACTAGATACAAATTCAGCGCATTACGATAAAGCGCAGGTTGCTATCGCGCGTAATCTTGCTGCGCAAGAGCGCCGCAGTGAGGCAAAATCTTTTTTACAACAAGTAACAACAAAGAATCCTGCAAACATCGAAGCGTGGCTATCGCTTGGCGAACTGTTGATGAAAGATAAAAATTTTCAGGACGCCGTAAATGTATACGATCGTCTCTTAACGCAATCCGAGCAAGCAGAAACACAAAAATTCTGGATGGTATATTTTGCGCGTGGTATTGCGCTGGAGCGTCTAAACGAATGGGATAGGGCTGAGCCGGATTTCATGAAGGCGCTAGAGCTTGAGCCAAATCATCCGGAAGTGCTCAATTACCTCGCTTATAGTTGGCTTGTTCGCAAACAGAATATGAAAGATGCGCTTGAAATGCTGATGATCGCAGTGGAAAAGCGGCCAAACGACGCGCATATTATCGACAGTTATGGCTGGGCGCTTTACATGCTAGGCGAATACGAAGAAGCGCTGCTCCAAATTGAACGCGCCAATGAACTCATGCCATACGACCCCACGGTGAACGATCATCTGGGGGATGTGTATTGGAAGCTAGGCCGTACGCGTGAAGCAAGATTTCAGTGGAAACGTTCACTGCAATTTAATCCGGAAGAAGAAGATCGCCAACAGATAGAAGCAAAATTAGAGCATGGTTTGAATGCGCCTGACGCAAAACCAACAAGCCAGAATGCGAAAACTTCAGCCGAACATGCCACGGCAGAAAAACCTTTTAACTCGCAGGAAACCATTCGTGACGCTACTCCAGAAATCCCACCTACGCATCCCGGCCAGTGATGCCTCGGCGCGTCCGACTGTAAATTTTGCTATGCGCAAGCCGGCCCCTGCAAAAATCAATCTTTATCTGCATGTGACGGGCGCCCGCCCCGATGGCTACCATCTGCTCGATAGCATGCTTAGTTTTACGGGACTTATTGATATTATCGAAGTAGCGGAGCATCCCGAACTTTCATTGCTTACGACAGGAAATTTTGCCGAAAATTTGCATAACGATGCAGATCATAATCTAGCGATGCGTGCCGCCCGCCTGCTACAGGAGCAGCAACAATGGAGGTTGGGCGCGGGCCTGGTGCTGACAAAAAATATACCTGTCAGCGCGGGTTTGGGTGGCGGTTCTGCAGATGCAGCCGCAACATTGCGTTTGCTGAACGAATATTGGGGTTTGCATTTAGAAGATGAGGCTTTGCTTCATCTCGCGGCGCAATTAGGCGCGGATGTGCCAGCGTGTTTGGTAGGCCGTAGCTGCTATGTTTCCGGCATAGGTGAGGTAATTACACCTATTGAAGTTATGCCAAAGCTTAATGTTCTGCTTGTGAATCCGATGAAGCCACTGGCAACGAAAGAGGTGTTCGCAAGGGGATTTACGCAGTATCGCAAACCGATAAAACGCCCCGATGGTTTCGATAGCGTGAGCGATCTCCTTGATTTTCTCTCTCTTCAGCATAATGACCTTGAGCAAAATGCAATATCCATGATGCCGGAGATTGAGGGTATTCTTAGCAGCCTGCGCGCGCAAAAAGGGTGCAAATTGGCGCGGCTTTCCGGCAGCGGCCCGACATGTTTTGGCTTGTTCACGGACAAGGTGGAAGCCGAGAATGCCCGGGCGGCTATTTTTGAAGATAACCCCAAATGGTGGGTTCGACTTACCATGATGCGCGGCTAAGGGGCTGAACGCTCAGAGAATGGGGCTTTTTTATCAAAAATATAAAGCTATTGTCAGGCGATAAAACATCCCTTATAAAGCAGCCCTCGCCTTTAGCGGGTGTAGCTCAGTTGGTTAGAGCGCCGGCCTGTCACGCCGGAGGCCGCGGGTTCAAGTCCCGTCACTCGCGCCATTCTTCTCTTAGTTTCTTATCTTACGGTAACGCGAAGAACATAATCCCAATATAGGTGATATAGTGCAGCGTCTGATCGATGCCGATAAGGTGCCAGAACCATTCATCCTTCGGCGTGAGTTTGTATTTCGCGTTCAACTGCATTTTTAGAAAATCTACATGGTAGTGAATGAGCCCATCTACAACGGGAGCCCATATAAGAACATGCGGTAAATATACGATACAGACAATGGCCGTTCCGGCCGTATGGATAAGTGCATGCAGTATGCCTCCAGGGTGTCCATAATCTCCCTTATGCGAAAATAAATAAGGCCAGCGCTGCAATAGAAAATCGCAGATGAGATGCTTTACTACAAAAGCGGTCAGTATCTGGAGATCAAGCATAACGTATATTAACATGCGTTTTCGCAAAGCAGCAAGACTTCCGGTCTTGCACTTTTGGCATACAATCATCTCATGTTAGAAAAAATATTAGAGGATATCATCGCGCGTGAAGGTGGTTATGTTCATCATGTGGCCGATAGAGGCGGGCCAACAAAATACGGCATCACGCTACGTACCCTTTCTTCCTATTTAGACCGCCATGTGACGGAAGCGGAAATAAAGGCTTTGGATAGGAATACAGCAAAAGCCATTCTACGCACGGAATATTATCAGAAACCACAGCTTGATAAATTGCCGCCAACATTGTGGCCTGTAATGCTCGATATGGCGACGCATCATGGACCAGTGCAAGCCATAAAATTGCTACAGCAAGCCCTTAATCAGCAAGGCAACAATTTACGCGTGGATGGCAAATTGGGTGTACATACCATCAGGGCAGCAAAAAAGGCAGCATCAGAAAATGATTTTATGGATGCTGTGGTAGAACAGCGCCGCCGTTTTTTACAGAACATCGTACACCGTGATGCGAGCCAGCAGATATTCCTTCATGGTTGGATTGCTCGCGCCGAGGCCTTTCGGAGACTGATATGAATTCATCTCTTGTTTCATCTCTTCTGCAAGGCGCGAATACGCTCTTTGGCATGATTTTTGGAAACGCTGAAAAGCGCGAAACCTATGATGCAGAAAGCCGTGCAGGGGCGCAGGCGCAGTTCGCTGCTGAGTTTGCAACTTCGCACGCAGGATGGTTTCATAACCTAATAGATGCCATCAACCGATTGCCGCGCCCGGCAATTACTTTATATCTTGGTTGGCTGGTTTTTGTTTTGCCCATACAAAATATGGATTTTTTTGTGCGCATCATGCGCGCCTATTCCGCTGTGCCTGAGCTGATGTGGTATTTGGTAGGCACGGTATTTCTCTTTTATTTTGGTGGGCGTATGCAGGAGAAAAAGCTTCGCATCACAAAAAAAGAAGTCGCGAGGGCGAATGAAATTGCAGAAGAAGCGGCGCTGCCTTGGCGATAAAAACTAATGGGTTCTTTATATCTAAGTAGGTAATCTTCCAAAGCAATGGAGGTTTGTATGCGTAGTGCACTTTTATGGATAATCGGTATCCCGATTCCGCTCATTATTCTTTACAATATTTTCTTTTAAGCATCGCCTATTAAAGCGCGCATGCGGTTTTCATGCGTCCAGCCTGCTTCTTCGTAGGCAAGTAGGGAAAGTGTGGGATCAGCTAGGTGGTCAAGAAAGCGCGATAAACTTTGCATAACCCGAATCGTGGTTGGCAAATCAGGTTTTTTGCTGGCGCAGCGTAAAGCCAGTTTTACTGTCGCAAAGCGCACACCGATAATCACCGCGCGGCTTACGACGTCATCGCCCAGGCCGCTATAAGGAAACCCACTCAATGCTATTTGCGCTTGTAGCCATCGTTTCATATAGAGGTCAGGCAGCGGTGAAACAGGGTCAGGCAACATCACGTTTGGGCTTTTGACCAGAATAGAATTATTAGGCCCGAGCTCCATACCCAACGCTTGCAGCATCGCTTGATAGGTTTCTTCCAAACGCGGACGCGATGTTTTTTTGCTCGCATTTATAAGCGCCCCTAATACCTGCACTAACCGAAGCATATCCGCTGGATGGGGTGCTGGCTTGGGCAGCTTTCCATCCGCAAATTTAATCATCATGGTGATTGTTGCCGGCCAATTTTTGCTATCACTGAATTTCATGGAAAGGGCAATATTCATGAGCCGTGACATGGCCCGCTCCGCGCTGGGGGAATGTTCTACCATCGTGATTAACGCGCGATTTACTGCCACCATCGACTCTGCGTCCGGCGATTCATCAGCATAATTTTTTAAGTTGTAAGGCAGGCGCTCAAGTGTAAGCGTTTCAATAGCAAAAGGATTTTCATCTTCCAAAATGAAACGCACCGTTTCAGGACAAGAAAGAGCGCCTGACATCGTAAATTTTTGGTCGAACCTGCGCGTAATGCGCGGATAAAAATGACAGGCATCCCCTAAAAAACGGGTGCCATATTTTTGCTGAATGCCGCAAAGGCCATTTTCAAACTTTACGCAATAATCTGTATGAGGGTCGCGGCGCATAACCAGCTCAGCCTCGCCCGAGGTCACCGCATTCAAAAGTTCCGGAGCTTGCGCTGCATAAAGCTCTTGGTGAGGGCTATCCAACTGCATACCCCACCCGCGGCAGCACGTATCTTCGCACTTCGCGCCAACGCATTCGAAGCGTGCGATATACCGAAACGCGTCAACTGATTGGGCCACTAATTAAGCGCGTAAGTGATCTGGTATTTATTGTTTGGAAAAACGTACTGAATGCCCGCTTTGCCTTCCGAATCAACAACCAAAGGCGCGCGCATATTGACAGTCAGTTTAACCTCTCCAGGCTTGCGGTGTACGGTGGTAATGAGCAGCACCACCATATATTCTTTACGCACACCGGTTGCCTTACAACATTCGTCCAGGTCATCGCTGGCAATAAGACCGCTATCCGGATCTACCGGCAACACGACAAAGGAAAGATCCTTGTCGTTCAACGATTGCAATAATTTGAATTGCTGAAATTTGGGGTTAGGCATTTCAACAAGCGCAAAATCTTTATATTGATCGAGGCCTAGCAAACCATTTGGAAAAAACAGCGCATTCTGCAGATTCACCGAGATCGGACCGAAACGACTTTCGATGCTAATAATGCTCGAATTTTGTGTTTCGCGCGCAGCGGCCAGTGGATCTTTTACCATAGAGGGCATTGCACCTTTAAAAGCATACTGGGAGTTCCCCATACGTGGTTGAGCAGCGGTTCGTGAAAACATAGTAACACCTCCTAAAAGTTACGACAATTACTGAGTTTTGAAATAAATTGCATCGAATTTTCTCGTTACAGATAATCGGAAAGTTTCAAACTGCTTATCCGTGAAAAAGCTTGGAAAGAAGCTTGCAGAATTGTTTGATCGAGTGAGACTTTTATGGAAGCCTCTGCCACATCGGTACCAACCGTATCGCTCAAAACCTGATTAAAATAGGTTTTGAAACGTTCGTGCTGCGTATTTACGTCTTTAATGGTGACAATATCTGTGTTCACCTTATTGCGAATGGCGGCGAGCTCGTTCTTAACCTCATTCATGAGGTTAATCGCAGTAGTTAGGTTTGTGTTCTGGCCGCTGACATTGGTTTGATCTTCGGAATTGATGGCAAAATGCAGGGCGGCAATCATTTTTTGGAACGCAGGATCATCGGCACGAACGTTATAGGTTAAAGAGAGTTCGTCATTAATTTTTACAGAGGAGTTGCCAGCATCCCCTTCATAATAATTTGAGCTGGGAGCGCTATCGATAATATTGGAATTATTGAGGTCACCAACTGCTTTTTTATCGGTTCGAGTGCCCGAATAAATAAAGCGTCCACCAATTTCTGTATTTAGAAGTGTTTCCAGTGAGTCGAGACTATTCCTCGCGAGGGGTCCCAAAGGATTAAGATCCTGGTTGGCTGAGCGCTCAATTACTAAAACCTTAAGCATCTCTTCCACCAAATCTTCTGCGCGTGAAAGAGTTTTATCCGTCGTATTGAGGCGGAGTAAAACGGTTTCATTATTAAAAATGTAGGAATTGGCTTTAGAAATTTGTGAATCTACGCTTAGTACACGGCGTACGTTACCGTCAGCACTTAATTCAGCGAAAGTATCCACTTTTACGCCACTGGAAATTTGATTCTGAACTTCGGCAAGATTGGTCATATTCTTGCGCATATTGTTCAGGGTGGTATTAAACGTCAGTAATGTAGGTACACGATCAACCATAGATATTTCCCCTATTTAAGTTCCACGAGCACATCGAATAATTCAGAAACGATCGTAACAATACGAGCAGAAGCGGCGTAAGCGTTTTGGTAAATAATAGTTGTAGCAAGCTCCTCATCTACGTTTACGCCGCTAATATTTTTGAGCTTTTCTGAAAAACCATCGTAGAGAATTTTTTCCTCATTATATTTTGCATCAAATTCGTTGAATTTAGCGCCGGCAAAAGAAAGTATTTCGGACACGTAGCCCACAAAACTGGTGGAAAATGCGGGCAGCGAACCCGCTGCACCAAAACGAACCAAGGTATTCTGAAAGGTATTGAGACGTTCGGCAGTCTCATTACTGGAAATGCCAACCTGGTAAGTGTAAAGCGGAAGATCGTCCGGATCTGCCGGTTGAGGCGAGCGTTTTAATGCGCCAACTGCAATCAATCCGGGATTATCAAGTAAGCGTTCTTCTACAGAAATATTGAGCGCCGTGGCACCTAGAACATCGCTTGTAGGTTCTTCAAAGAAATTATTTAGCCCAAGGAAATGGGAGAATCCTCGTCCAGTTGCAGTGGCAGCAGAATCCTGATCACCTAAATGGGAGCTATTCAGTTCATCTATAGCAATCGTATAGTTCCCATAGAGTGTTTCGAGTTTGATATAACCGGGAGCATTTGGGTCAGTGATTTCAATTCCATTCGCATCCACTAAATAGGCGCGCATGAATTCATTATTGTTTGAGGGATAAATAACTTCACCACCAATTAAACCTACCGGTGGACCAGCGACGCCAGATGCAGGAATAGGCACGTTACGTGTATTCGTTCCAGCGCCCACATTGAAGCTAAATGTTTCCTGATACATATAACCTGTTGTGGGATCGGTATAAGCAACCTCGAGCGTTTGTGTGCCAATGGGCTGACCCGTAAAATTAAGCCCACGCCCAGCTTCGCCCGACAGAAGCGTTGCAGGTAGATTAATAGGGGTGCCGTTAACAGAGATAATACTAAAATTCGTTATATCTTCAGCCAAATGACTGACTCCGGTTAAATCAAAATCGACTGTAGGCCCGGTTGTATTCGAAGTTATAGTCATACCAAATTCGACGCCCCCAAGGCGTGCAATAGGCTGGGGGGAGCCAAAATATTCATTAATTGTCTTCAGGATATCTTTAATTTGCGGGCGACCAACACCGTCATCACCAAAAATAGTAGAGAAGTCTATGGTAAGAGGTCTGTAAAGCTGACCTGGTTGATTGCTATAGGGACTTGGAACTGGTTCGCCATTCTCATCCAACACGGCAATCATAACCGTGCCGCTAAAACTTGCTTCATCGTTTAATTTAACGCGGGTCGTACCAAGCAATTCTTCCGGCGGAGGAAAGCCAACACCATCATTATGCACTTCATTAAAGCTCTCAATAAGATTGCTCGAAATTTCGTCAAGCTGCTCGAGAGTTTTCGGAAGCTCTTTGTCACGCAGCTCAAGAAGGCCTTTCAGTCTGCCGCTTTTAATATCTGGCGAATCAGTAACGGAGCCCGATTTACCTGCGGCAAATAAAACTTGTTCCGTGCTTGCAATTTCGCCGCCTTGTTGGTTGAGCTGCACAACGGAAATAGCAGCCAGCGTTTTATCGTCTGTAAAAACACTAACAGTTCCCGCAGGCGTATATTTTAATTTATAAAGGGCGCTATCGTTTAATAAGTCGCTGGTTTTAGTAAAGATCGTAACGCGACCATCCGCTCCAAACGTGGCGCCATAATCCATATATTTTCCAAGACGCTCCAGCGCCGCATCGCGTTCATCAAACAATTTATTGTAAGATTGATTTGCAACACTTGCGTTTACAAGACCTTGGTTAATTGTATGAAGTAAACTTAGTTCTTTGTTGATATTTTCAACGGTAGTATCAATGTCGCGATCAACTTCTAATCGCAATTTTTGAATTTCAGAAACGAGACCAGAAATAGTGTTGGTAAGATTCTCGGCAGATGAGATAGCTTGTTGACGGAAAAACGGAAGCTCAGGGCTGTTGGAGAGATTGTTGAGTGCCGTAAAGAAGTTATCAAAGGATGTGGCAAGCGAAGATTCGCCGGTAGGATCGGCAAGAAATACTTGCGCGCGATCATAATATTCGCGCATAACATCCATCATGCCTACGTCGAAAGTTTGATTGCGCGCTGTTTTTGTAAGGAAGCCGTCTACGGCGCGTTTTAATTCTGTAACCGCGCCGGTACCCATACCACCCGTTACACGGGCCTGGGATTCCAGCTGTTGACGCGAATAGTTAGTAGAGTTTGCGTTCGCGATGTTTTGCGAAACAACCGAAAGCCCTTGTTGTTGAACGTTTAAACCGCTGAGTGAAGAATTAAGTGCTGAAGTAAGAGACATAGTTCCTCACACACTCTGGTTAAACGCCACTGCAGGCGTGTTGGTTTGATAAGAGAGAATTTTGATCCCGCTCGTTCCATAACGGTTATAGCCTTCAACTTTGCCAGCAGCTTCGTCCACCGCGCGCATCACCGCATCCACCACGCGCTGATTGATGGTACGAGCCACCAGCAATTCCGTATGATTTTCGCGCAATGCGTCTGTAAGCTCTTTTTCAGCGTCACGCAGTTGCTGACGTAACTCCGGGGAAAGCTGGCGCAGCAACTGCGGATTGTTTTTTAGATGTTCTTTCTGTAACTCAAGCAGGCGTGTGAGTTTCTGCTTATCGTCTTGCAGTGGTTGGGTATCGCGAATTTTCGATGCGCGAACCAGGGCGGTTTCATGACGCAACAACACCGCAAGTTTAATGCTTGCACGGATAATATCGGTGAAATGGAAAGGTAATTGGCCAGCGGGGCGACTCACCGTTTTTTCTTTTTCAAGCAATGTCGGATTCACCGTAACGTTATCCATTAGGCTTCTCCTTCAATTCGATCACCGTATTACGATTGGCCGGGTGAAGTTTCTGTGCATCTTCGTAACGCTGAATTTGCATTTTCACTTTATCGGCAATACCAAGCCCGCCATTCTGCGTAATTTTTTTAGCGTATTCATCCAGCAACATATCCCGCCAGATGCTCATGGCATTGCTTTCACCAAAAAGCGGGTCACTTTTGCCGACATCTTTAAAATATTGTTTAAGATAGTAATTCAGAAACACGCCTTCAAAATCTTTCGCCACTTTATCAATACGCGCGGCCTTCTCTTCGTCCGTCACGTTGTAAAGATTCGGCTGAAGCGTTGCCGTTTTACTGAGTTGACGACTGGATGACGCATCGCGCACCGCGTAATCAACTGAAACAGGAGTATTTTGCAAAAGGGATGCTTGCATAAATTATCTCGTGGCGATCTCCGCTTGCAGCGCACCCGCTGCTTTAATGGTTTGTAAAATCGTAATGAGATCGCGTGGGCCCACACCCAGCGCGTTAAGCCCATCCACCACATCTTTAAGTGACGCGCCCTTTTCAACGACGGCAAGTTTACGATCTTTATCTTCATTTGCTTCGATTTGTGTGCGGTTAAGCACCGCAATTTCCGCCGGTGTAAAAGGCCCAGGGACAGCGGCAAGCGGGCTTTCCACCACGCGCACAGTTAGGTTGCCCTGTGCAACTGCTACAGTATCAATACGCACATCTTCACCCATAACAATGGTGCCCGATGCTTCATCCACAATCACGCGTGCGGGCTGATCGGTTTCGACTTCCGCCATTTCAATTTGCTGCAGAAAATCAGCAACTTTATTTTTAAATTGGCCAGGTACTTTGATTTCTACGGTGCCGGGATCCACCACATTTCCAACGGTAGTGCCCGCTAATACATCCACAGCGGCAACGATATTTTTTGCGGTCGTGAAATCTGGATTATGCAATGAAAGCTTCACGCTATCGAGGGCATTCAGGGCAAAATCGATTTCGCGCTCAACGATGGCGCCGTTGGAAATGAACCCTGTAGTTGGAACGCCTTTGCTGAGAGTTTGCGCATCACCGACAGCTTGAAAACCGCCGATGGAGATGGGGCCTTGTGCGATAGCAAACACTTCGCCATTGGCTGCCATTAATGGGGTGGCGAGTAACAC
>CAYPXJ010000019.1:4229-28405 GCA_964414595.1 uncultured Rickettsiales bacterium | reverse complement strand
TCAAGGACGACCTCTACAGCGTTTTATCCTAAGCGCTGTCATCATTTTGTAATATTTCCACGCTATTCTGAAGAGGATTACTTTTGCTGGTTTATTACATAACGGAGTACGTTGTGGATCAGCAGTAATTAGCCTTGGATAGGCTATAGGAGTCCTCACATGCAAACGTACCTTACGTTTTGCAAGTTTTCGGTGGGTGTTGTTGTCCCACCTCTCACAGGAAACCTTCTTGCGTTGGAGATGGAGACGCGGGATGGTTCCGAACCTACCATTCACGTTACGCCCAATAATGGGCAAAACGAAATGAAGGTGTGGGTGTGTTTTTATAATGGCACGGAAATGCCCCGCAAAATTGGGCGGCATCCAGTGCCTAGTCGAGAACGGCTTTATTTCGAGCTGGATCTCACTACAGAGATTGTTCGTGCTTTGCCTGTCGTCATTGACAGCAAAATGTACAAGCTGAATTTCCTTCTTAAGGCAAAGAAGGCAGCCGCAACGCAACCACAAGAAGCCTCTACTTCGTAAGGGGCCAGAAAGCCCGGTGAGAACATCACCGGGCTTTCGTTTGTCATAATCCTGTAATATTTCCCCGCTATTCTGAAGAGGATTACTTTACTGGCTTATCACATAACGGAGTACGTTGTGGACCAGTAGTAATAGCCCTGGATGGGCTTAGGAGTATTTTGCCATGAAGTCAGTCCGACTTAGTGGCTTTCGGATCCGCGTATATTGTTACGTAGGACCGGTAGAGCAAGAACCGCTTGACCTAGTAGTGAAGCGGCGTGCGAATGATTGCTTGTTGTGTGTGGATGTTCCTACACATCGCCACATCCGCAATCACGCCCAGGTTCAAGTTGTGTTGAAAAACACGCGGCGCCGATCCAATCGGATTGGTACGCAAACGGTGAGCCGAGGCAAAGTCGTATGTTACGATTTTCGCCTGAGACTAGATGCGGAGACTTATTTGCAACTAGCCGATGGCAAACTGCGAGGCTGCAAGAGAGTCTACATTGGTGCTTTAAACGGGCATCATGACCATTAACAAACAGCCCGTCGTTCCGGTAAGGAACGGCGGGTTTGTTTTTGTCATCATTCTGCAATAATTCTTGTCTATCCTGAATATAGTTCGTCATCTGTTTCATTCCATTTGGATGTGGAGTGACAGATATATTGTTCTAGCTATCAGAACAGGAGATCGCCAATGGCCGCGAAGAAGAAGGCCACGCGTACGGTGTTAAAGACACCAAAGAATTGGAAAGGTCCAAAGAAGGTCGCAGTTAACAAAAAGCGAGATGTTTCCCAAAATGGGGAAAACTCGAAAGTTGTTAAGCCTAGGATACGAAGAGTCAATATTCTATCCATTAGGGTCTGTAGAATGCCGTCCATCTTTCTCAAGGTTGATCCTCTTATCAACGAATTGTTTGAGGAAGAGGAAGATCCTGAAGATGAGTTGGACGAAAAAGCACTAGAGTACTTAATTCTTGTGCTAAGAAACGGTAAGTAAAACTTAGAGAGCCCGGTGAGAAATCACTGGGCTTTCGCTTTTATCCCCTGCCCTTATAATTCGCTACGCCCTGCTCCGGTACCCAAAGCGACGCGGGTTTTTTGCCGGTTTCAAAAAATACATCAATCGGAATGCCGCCGCGCGGATACCAATAGCCGCCGATGCGCAGCCATTTCGGTTTAATTTCTTTTTCAATACGTTTGGCGATGCCGACCGTGCAATCTTCATGAAAGGCAGCATGATTACGAAAGCTAAACAAAAATAATTTCAGTGATTTGCTTTCTAAAATAAATTTTCCCGGCAGATAATCGATTACCAGATGCGCGAAATCCGGCTGACCTGTCACCGGGCAGAGCGAGGTAAATTCCGGGCAACTAAAGCGCACGGTATAATTCACACCCGGATGCGGGTTCGGCACTTTTTCCAGCACCGCTTTTTCCGGCGAGGCTGCAACATGCGAACCTTTGCCGAGCTGTTTCAAATCCTGATACACTTATTTTTTATCTTTCAGAAAAATGACCTGTTCGTTCGGGCCGATATAGCCGAGCTGGCGGCGCGCCTGCTCATCAAGCATATCTTGGTCCAACGTTTTTTCTTTCACCAGAGACACACGATGCTCCAGATTAAGCCGCTGCATTTTCACTTCATCCAATTCTTCCTGCGCGGCGGTGAGTTCCTGCTTTAATTGAAAATAGGTGAACAGGCCTTTTTGCCCCGTGAGCACATGGAAACCGAAATACACCAATATCAGCACCATAAGAAAATTCGGCACAACGCGCGCCAAATTGATGGGCTTGTTATTAATAACGATATACACGGTGCGAACTCCTCACCGTTATCTATACAGGATTTTTGGTTCTGCGTCGAGAGGCTTAGGCCAAATATTTGAGAGCCGCTTTGCCAGCATACACGCCCTTACCCGCCAAATTTTCTTCAATACGGATAAGTTCGTTATATTTCGCGGTGCGGTCCGCGCGGCAGAGCGAACCGGTTTTAATTTGGCCGCAATTCGTGGCCACAGCCAGATGCGCAATGGTCGTATCTTCCGTTTCGCCGGAGCGATGCGAAAGTACAGACGCATAACCCGCCTTTGCTGCCATTTGTACCGCTTGAAGCGTTTCGGTGAGTGTGCCGATTTGATTGGGTTTGACTAGCAAGGCGTTCGCCATACCCGCTTTAATGCCTTTGGCAAGCACGGCAGGATTCGTCACGAATAAATCATCACCGACGAGTTGGATTTTTTTACCCAGCGCCTGCGTTACAGCTTTCCAACCGGCATGATCTTGTTCCGCCATGGCATCTTCAATAGAGACGATGGGGAATTTATCGCAGAGTTTTTCGTAATATTTCACGATACCCTCCGCGTCGAGCTGCTTGCCTTCGACTTTATATTTGCCCTTCTCGAAAAATTCGGAGGACGCACAATCGAGCGCAATCACGATGTCTTTACCGGATTTATAGCCCGCTTTGGTGATGGATTTTTCAATGAAAGAAAGCGCTTCCTCAGCTGTTTTCAGATTCGGTGCAAAACCGCCCTCATCGCCCACATTCGTGCTGTGACCTGCTTCAGAGAGCAATTTCTTCAGCGTATGAAACACTTCTGCGCCGATGCGAATCGCATCGCTCATCGTCGCAGCGCCTACCGGCATAATCATAAATTCTTGAATATCGATAGGGTTATCGGCGTGTACGCCACCATTGATGATATTCATCATCGGCACCGGCAGCACATGCGCGCTCACGCCACCGACATATTGGTAAAGCGGCAAGCCGGCACTGTTTGCAGCAGCTTTTGCCACTGCAAGTGAAACAGCAAGAATGGCGTTCGCGCCAAGTTTGGATTTATTGGGGGTGCCATCCAGCGTAATCATGGCTTCATCAACTACGGATTGGTCTGAGGCTTCCATACCTATCAACGCATCAGCAACTTCACCCATGACATGTGCCACGGCTTTACGCACACCTTTACCCAGGTAGCGCGCATCTTTATCGCGCAATTCGTTAGCTTCCAGCGAGCCGGTTGATGCGCCTGATGGCACAGCCGCACGACCCAAAGCGCCGTCGCTCAAAATAACATCAGCTTCTACTGTAGGATTGCCGCGACTATCCAGAATTTCGCGGGCGTGAATTTCACGTATATGCGCCATGAGTGACTCCTGTTCTAAGCGGGTGGCTTATAACAAAAATTGGCGTTTCAACCAAGGAAAGATTTAGCGTGTGGGTGTTTGCGTGACGATATGGCTTTCGGAGCGTGCGACTTGTGTGGTTTTGTTACCCTGCTGGTATTCTTTACCGTCCGTTGTCACACCTTCCAGACTTTTTAAATTAAACTCAGCAAGAGCGGCCTCAATATCCTGCACATTCAGCTCCCCGCCACCGGCAATATCCGTATTCACTTTCATCTGCACATCTTTAAGCGGATTTTCCGGCGCAGGTTCAGGTGTTTCTGGGGCAAGAATTTTTTCAAGAATCGGTTTTTCTTTTTCCGGTTCCGGTTCGAGTGCGAAGCTTTGCTGACGTTCCTCTTCTTTTTGGTAACCGGCGATAAACGCATCCTTCATGCGCTGCCAAAGCGAAGGCATATTCTCAATAGCCTGCTCTTCTCCTATGTGCGGTATATGGAGGTTTTTATCTTTCATATTCTAAGCTTAAGCCCAAAATATGACAATTTCATGACAGCGTAACCTAATGATATTGAGGCACAATTTTCTTCAGCAACGCCAAAGTCTTTTCCAAATCGCGCTTTTCAATCAATTTTTCCAGCTCGTGTATGTGTTTGCCAATAACTTTTTCGCTTTGGTAGGGCTTTGCTTTTAAGAGCCCTTCATAAATGGTCGGTTCCGGCTCTTCCTCGGGGTAAAACAGTTCTTCATGTAATTTTTCACCCGGACGGATGCCGGTATATTCAATTTTGATTTCTTCATGCGGCTTGCGGCCTGCCAGGCGAATCACTTGTTCCGCTAGCTGTAAAATACGCACCGGCTCTCCCATATCAAGAACGTAAATAGAACTTTTATCAAGTTTCTGCGCCGTGGTAACTGCTACACCTTCAATGACCAGCTCCACCGCCTCACGAATTGTCATGAAGTAGCGCGTCATTTCAGGGTCCGTTACCGTCACAGGCCCGCCGCGCTCCAGCTGCTTTTGAAAAAGCGGTACAACCGATCCCGTTGAGCCTAACACGTTGCCAAATCGTACCGTTACGATGGCTGTAGTAAGTTTTGCCTGTGTAAGCGCGAGGCTTTGGCAGTAACGTTCTGCAGCGCGTTTGCTGGCGCCCATAACACTTGACGGCATTACGGCTTTATCGGTTGAAATTAGTACAAATGCCTTAGCGCCGTATTCAATAGCGAGGTCCGCCATGTTGCGCGTACCTAACACATTCGTATGGAGCGTTTCCATCACATGGCGCTCAGCCAGCGGCACATGTTTGATTGCTGCCGCATGGAAAATAATTTCCGGCTTATGCTCTTCAAACATAGCTTCAAGCGCCGTTCTATCGCGCACATCGAGCATCAGCGGAGATTTCATCACATGAGGAGCGAGATTGCCGATTTCTTCATCAATCGCGTAGAGCTGGTATTCCGAATAATCAAGCAGCAGCAGATGCGACGGTGAATAGTTTGCCACTTGTCGCGCTAGTTCCGAACCTATCGAACCGCCGGCGCCGGTAATCAAAACTTTGCGGCCTTGCAGGAATTTTTGCATCAATTCCCGGTCTAACACCCGTTGCGGACGACCTAGTAAATCCTCCAGATCAATAGGACGAATTTCTTTTGCCGTTTCGGTCGATGTAAATTCTGTCATGCGCGGAAGCTTGGCAACCGTGAGCGCCGATTGTTCTGCCACTTGCAGCAAAAATTTAACCGCACTACCATCCAGCCTATCAGGACTTAGCAGAAACTTTTGTACCGTTTTGCCATGATTTTTCAGTTTGCGAAGAATTCTCGGCGTATGCTTGACGTCTGTAAAAACAGGTACGCCGCGCACCGTACGATTCTCGTTGCGGCGATCATCGTCAATAATCGCCACCACGCGATAAGGTGCATCCTGCTTAGCCTGCATTTCACGCAAAAAATGTTCCGATGCGTCACTCAAACCCACCATCACCACGCTGATAGGATCGGGCGAATTCAGCACCGGTTTTTTGATTGCGTGCCAATCGATATGCAGCGCGCCATCGCGCTTCAGCCGGTAAAAAAGACGTGGTCCGCCCAACAGCGCCATCAATACAAACCAATTAATAAAAGGAACGGAACGTGGAATGCCATCCAAGCGGTTATAAAAAAACATCACAAACATGAAGATAAGAATCGCGATCGTAACCGCCTTTGCGAGCGTGATCAGATCTGGCAAAGACGCATAGCGCCATACGCCCTTGTAAAGCCGCATATGAATAAATATTGCTGCGCAAATCGCCATGAGAATGAATGACCCATCTACCATGTAAGGCGCCGCAAAACTGATATCTGTACCCAAGCGCAATAACAGCGAAAGGATAAAGCTTAGCCCTGCCATCGCGATATCATGTATCGCAACAACATAAGGCCGCTTTGGAATGTATTTGAAATAATCCATGGATTATTTGAGCATGTCAGTTTTGGTAAGCAGGTAAAATAAACACACCACTTCAGCAATGGCGATTACGGCAAACAAAATGCCGAAGCTGGAAAAATAATAGGCCAGCAGCGCGAGTAAAAACAAATCGAGGTTGACCAGCATATAAAGTGTAGTGACGTTTGCATGGGAACGCCCTACGCGCAATGCCTGCTGATAATAATGTTCTGAATGCGCCTGCCAGATCGGTTTGCCTGCTGCCAAGCGTTTTGCCAACGTGACACTACTATCCAACATAAAAGCAAGTGGCAGAATGATTGCCACCCATCCATAGCCAGCCAACATCACTTCCAGAAGTAACCAGCCAAGCAAGAAACCGAGCGTAATACTGCCTACATCACCCGCGAAAACTTTCGCAGGATTCCAGTTCCAGCGCAGAAATGCGAGCGCCGCTCCACCCGTCAACGCACTAACTTTTACCACCGTTGGCAGTTCTATCATCATACCGAAAAGTAAAAGCGCGACGGCAAGAAACACCGTTTCGCCCGCCATCATTCCATCCATACCGTCCATAAAATTATAGAGATTGGTAAACCATAGCCACAATGTGCCCACTACTATCCACGCCACCATGGGCGGCAAAATTCCTTCAAACAAAATTGCAATTCGGTCAGAAAGGGCCCATACGCCGACACCTACCATGATAATCTGCACCATAAAGCGCAGCAGCGCGTTGATAGAATGACGGTCATCCAACCAGGAAAGAATCGCTAACACCAAACCCGCTATTACAATGTAATGCACGTTGCGTTCCGGGCTAAGACCGGTCGCAATATCCAAAAAAACCAGGCCTGTAAAAATAGTAATCACCATCGCAATACCGCCGCCGCGCGGCGTTGGCGCTTTGTGATTGCTACGCGCATTGGGCGCATCAAGAATGGATTTTTTCTTTAGGTATTCAATAGCAGACGGCATGAACACAGCCGTCCCCACGCAGGCGCCGATAAATAAAATGACCGGCAATAGCAGCGACATGTTATTCCCACTCAATGGTGCCTGGCGGCTTGCTGGTAATATCGTACACCACGCGGTTGATGCCCCTTACCTCGCCGATAATTCGGCTGCTCACATGCCCTAAAAATTCATGATCAAAAGGATAATAATCCGCTGTCATGCCATCGGATGAGGTAACGGCGCGTAATGCAGCCACATATTCATACGTGCGCGCATCACCCATTACACCGACTGTTTTCACCGGCAGCAAAACCGTGAAAGCCTGCCAAATTTTATCATAAAGTTTTTTTGCGCGAAGCTCTTCAATGTAGATGGCATCGGCCTGCTGAAGGATATGAATTTTTTCCTGCGTAATTTCTCCGGGAATACGAATCGCAAGACCCGGCCCCGGGAATGGATGGCGGTAAAGCATTTGTGGCGGAATGCCCAGTTCACGGCCCAACGCGCGCACTTCATCTTTGAATAATTCGCGCAGCGGTTCGATAAGTTTGAGCTTCATGCGATCAGGTAAACCACCTACGTTATGGTGCGATTTGATCACGGCACTTGGCCCACCTTTTGCCGAAATGGATTCTACCACATCGGGATATAAGGTTCCCTGAGCCAGATATTTTACCTTGCCGACTTTTTTGGCTTCGGCTTCAAAAATATCAATAAAGGTTTTGCCAATAATTTTGCGTTTTTGTTCGGGATCAGAAACGCCTTCAAGCGCGGAGAGAAAGATATTTGCGCCACCCACATAATTAAGCGGGATATTGAAATTCTGGCGGAACATATCGCTCACTTGCTGCCCTTCTTGCAGGCGCAGCAAACCGGTATCCACAAAAATGCAATGCAGCTGTTCGCCTATGGCTTCGTTCAGCAACACCGCCACAACGGTGGAATCCACCCCGCCGCTCACGGCGCAAATAACATGATCTTTACCTACCTTGGCGCGGATTTCCTTAATCTGACTCTTGAGGAAATCAGCCATGCTCCAGGTGCCTTTGCAACCAGCAATCGTATAGAGAAAATTCTTGAGTAACTTAATACCTTCCGGCGTGTGATGCACTTCCGGGTGAAACTGAATCGCATAAAAACGCTTCTTTTCGTTAGCGATAATCGCATAAGGTGTGCTTTTCGTTTTTGCCAGCACCGTAAAGCCCTGAGGCAGCTTTGTTACTTTATCGCTGTGGCTCATCCACACCTGGCGTTTTGCGCCTTTCGGCGCATAGCCTTTCAGAAGCGGCGAGCTGTTGATAATATCAATAAACGCGCGTCCGAATTCGCGCTCGCCGGAAAGTTCCACCTTACCACCCAGCAAATCGCACATAAGCTGTTTCCCATAACAAATACCGAGAATGGGAATACCTAAATCAAAAATTGCTTTATCGACGGTAGGCGCATTTTCTTCCGACACCGAGCTCGGCCCGCCCGAAAGAATAATCGCCACAGGGTCAAACGCCTTAATTTCCTTCAGGCTCATATTAAAAGGCCGGATTTCAGAATAAACCTTGAGCTCGCGCACACGGCGCGTAATCAGCTGCGTTAGCTGTGAGCCGAAATCCAGTATTAAAACTTTTTCTTTGATGGGTTCCATGAGAAGGCGCACTTATATTATGAGTTCACGCTCTCTGCAATCCATTCGAGATAGGCCGGGTTGCCTTTTTCAATCGGCAGGGCAATCACGCATGGGCAACTGTAAGGGTGATTTGCCTTTACCACCTCTACCAGCGCATCCAGCTGGAGCGCATCGGTTTTTGCAATCAGGGCCACTTCTTTTTCTTCCGTGATCTTACCTTCCCAGCGGTAAATCGAAGCGCTGATAGGCAGAATGTTGACACAAGCAACGTGCCGCAACTCCACTAGCTTACGCCCCAAATTGCGCGCCTCTTCCTCCGTGGGAAAAGTTATATAAACAAAACGAAAGGATGTGGTCATGGCTCCCTTCTAACAGAAAATTGCCCTGCAATCTACATTGCCAGCGGGCACGTATCGCGCTATGTTGGCTCATGCGATTTTTGCTTACGCTTCTTATTCTTCTTATGGCTACTGGTGTGGCGCTGGCTGCAAAACCTAAGGAAAAGCCTTCTGTGCGCGTAACGGGTAGCTGCGGTTACGCCAGTTTCAAACCTAAAGCCGATGACAGTGTTTATCCTGGCGAAAAATATATCAAAAATGTCAGTAATCTGCGGCGTACAACAGGTTCTGCCTATGTGGCCCTGGGCGATCGTATTATCTTTTCGGGCACCGTGGTAGATGAAACCTGCCTGCCCGTTCCGGGTGCGAAAGTGGAAATCTGGCATGCGGACGCCCAAGGTAAATACAAGCATAAGGTAAAAAAATACGGCCTTTCTAAGGATGATTATTTCCTTGGTGGCGGTTATATGCTTACCGATAACCTGGGTCATTTTCAGTTCTTGACCATATTCCCGGGCAATTATGACAAGCGCGCGCCACATATCAATTTTCGTATTACGCATCCTGACTACCCTACCCGTGAGGGCGATGTATTTTTTGAACTTCATCCGGCTAATGATAAAGACCCCGTGCTAACCGCCATCACCAAAAGCAAGCAGGAGCCGCTGATTGCATCACCTGAGGCCCCTGCGGAAAATGCGCTATTTGAAGACCGGGTTTTTGATGTACAAATCGGCTTAAATGGCCGCAATAAATTCAAAACATACTAATCCTTTCCTTCCACCTATCACACCAGCAGACATCACTATCGATGCGGACGGTGTGCCGGTATCGCATGCGTTTGGCGATGTGTATTTCTCGCGCGAGGGCGGAACAGAAGAAACAGCCTATGTATTTCTTGCCGGCAATGGTTTACCCGCACGATTTTCCAACGCAGATGCTTTTACCATTATTGAAACCGGCTTCGGCACTGGCCTTAATTTCCTGGTGACTGTTAAGCAATGGCTTTTGCATGCACCCACGCATGCAAAGCTGCATTATTATTCTTGTGAAAAGCACCCCATTCTAGATTTGCGCGCTATTCACACCATGTGGCCGGAGCTGGCAACGGTTTCTAAAGAATTGCTGGCGGTCTATCCCGCTTCTTTTGCACCCGGGCTTTTACATCTGGATATGTTTGACGGGCGCGTAAGGCTTACGCTGGTGCTGGGCGATATCGCCGATGCACTTCCAGAACTCCATCAAGTGCAAGCAGACGCCTGGTTTTTAGATGGTTTTGCGCCGGCCAAAAATCCCGGTATGTGGAATGATGTGTTGTTTGAAGCGATGTCACGCCTTTCAGCACATAACGCGAGTTTTGCTACGTATAGCGCGGCGCGTGCCGTAGTGGACGGGCTTGCACAAACAGGTTGGAACGTAGAGAAAATAAAAGGCTATGGCCACAAGCGTCATATGTTGCATGGCAAACGGCTGACAACTTGCGGTGCAAAAAAAACGAAGCCGGATTCCGCCCTTATTATTGGTGGCGGGATCGCGGGTTGCGCCGCAGCGCGCGCGTTAGCAGAACGTGGTATTCAGGTAACGCTTTTTGAACGCCGCGCTTCTATTGCGACAGAAGCGAGTGGCAACCCGCGCGCCATTGTGATGCCGTATCTGCCGCAAACATGGCATGAGGCGGGCCGTTTTTATTATGCTGCGTTTCATTATGCGTTGCAGCGTTTTCGTGCGTTTCGCGGCGTTTATGAAGCATGCGGCGTTTTGCAACTGCCTATGCCAAAGCGCGAAGAAGAATGGTTAGGCAGTCGTGCAAATCAACTCGGCCTTTCCTCGTTCATGACGTTTTTATCGCCACAAGAAATCGCGAAGCGCTTTGCTATCCACCCTCAGCATGGCGGTCTGTATTTTGAGCAGGCAGGAGTTGCGATACCACAAAAACTTTGTCATTCACTGGTTGATCACAAATTGATTACCGTGCAGGTGGAAACCGAAATTACTGCGCTTAAAAAAGTCGGTGCGGCTTGGCAGGCTTATGATACGAGTGGTAAAAAATGTGGTGAAGCTTCCACTGTGATTATCGCCAGCGCTATGGATACGACAGCACTCGAACCAACATCCCATCTGCCCCTACGCGCGATGCGGGGTCAACTTACTGAAATCCCCGCACAGGCACTTACACAGGAAGTGAAGCCCGTTGTTGTGTATCAAGGTTATCTCGCACGAAGTGGTAGGAATTATATTATCGGCTCAACTTATGACCGAGGCAGCCGCGATAGCGGTCTTCGAGAAGAAGACCACATTTCCAATCTCGCCCGGTTGGAAGAAACATTGCCCGGTCTGATAAAAGAAAAAGCTATTTGCGGCGGTTATGCAGCAATACGCACTACAACACCCGACCGCCTACCTATGGTAGGGAAAGTTCAGGAGGGTATTTATACCTTGTTAGGCTTAGGTTCCCGGGGCTTTACAACCTTTGCCCTGCTTTCTGATGCGCTTGCGGCTATGATTTGCGAGGAGGCCTTACCGGTGGAAAAATCCCTTGCTGACAGGCTTAGCCCACAGCGTTATAATTAAAATATGAAATTACTGACGCCACTTTTTCGAAATCGTGACCACCTCACCGATAATAAACAAAGTCGGGGATGCGAATTTCAACCGCGCTATATCCGCCGCCAATTTTCCAAGGTTAGTAAAGTGACGTCGCTCATTTTTTTGAGTGCCGTTTTGAATGGCTGCTGCTCCTGTCTTTGGTGAAAGCCCCGCTTTCATAAGCCCTTCTGCAATCATGCCAATATTTTCTAAGCCCATGTAAACCACCAGCGTCAACGCCGGGTCGGCCAGCTGTTTGTATTTTAACGTGAACTTTTTTCCCGCCTGTTTATGACCGGAAATATAACGCACACTTTCGGCCAGACCGCGATGGGTAAGAGGAATTCCCAACGCAGCAGCAATAGCACCCGCAGACGTGATGCCCGGCACTACTTCCCATTTTAATTTTGCTTTTGTAAGCACTTCAATTTCTTCACCGCCTCGACCAAAAATAAAAGCATCTCCACCTTTAAGACGAATGATTTTTTTGCCTGCACGCGCATGTTTTATCATCAGCGCCTGAATTTCTGCCTGCTTCATTTCCGAGCCGCCCGCCCATTTGCCCACATAGATTTTTTCTGCGCGCTTCGGAATCAGTTTTAAAATTTCCGGCGAAATCAAACGGTCATGCAGCACGACCTCCGGATAGGTTTTTAGCAAACGGTGCGCTTTGACGGTAAGCAGTTCTGGATCACCCGGCCCTGCGCTTACTAAATATACAGTATGTGTGCTCATTTTTGTGGCGGTAAATCGCGGTGCGTTACCGTGGCGTTATAGCCCATTTTTTGCAAATCGCCGGCCAATTTCTCTGCAACAAAAACAGAGCGATGCTGGCCGCCCGTGCAACCGATCGCGATTGTCAAATAGGCTTTGCCTTCTTCCGTATAGCGCGGCAGTAATTTGCCAATCATCGTGGAGAAACTATCGTAAAAATCCTTAAAATGAGGGTCGGTTTCGATATGCCTGCAAACTGCCGAATCGCGACCACATAAATCTTTTAACTCGGGATCGTAATAAGGGTTTTTCAGGAAGCGCACATCAAAAACAATATCCGCATCGCGAGGCACACCCTGTTTATACGAAAAAGAACTGACATGAATCGTGAAACCTTTATTGGTTTCATCGGCAAAAATTTTGCGAATTCTTCCTCGTAAATCATTAATGGAAGACTCGCTTGTATCCAGAACAATATCTGCGGCGTGCTGAATGGGGTTTACCAAAAAGCGCTCCTGCGCAATGCCATCCACTACACGGCGATCCGCCGCCAGCGGGTGTTTGCGGCGCGTTTCGCTAAAGCGGCGGCGCAGCACTTCGTCTTCCGCATCCAGATACACAAGCTGCGCGCCGGGGTCGCTCGCGCGTACCAACGGCATAATTTCTTTCAGCAAAATATGGGGGTCAAAATTGCGGCTGCGTACATCTACGCCGACCACGAATTTCTGATCCTTCGCGTTATCCTTTACCAGCAGCTTCAAAATATGCAGCGGAATATTATCGATCGCTTCATAGCCCAGATCCTCCAACGTTTTCAGCGTGGTGGATTTACCCGCACCGGACATGCCCGTGACGATGATGATGCGAGCCTTGCTGGCGGACATGATGCGTTAGCCAGCCTTTATGTTGGAATCAATCCAGGAAATATTTCCATCGTGACGGTAATACACAACATCCACGGTGTTATTCGCCTTATTGATGAAAACGTACGCCGGCAAATGCTCCAGATCCATACGCATCACCGCTTCACTCACCGTCATGCGTTCAATCTCGTGTTGCTTATCAACGATGATGACGGGAGCATCTTCTTCCGGCAATTCTTCCGCTACAGAAGTTGCAATAACGCGTTTTTTACCGGTGAGATTCTGAATATCTTTTTTCGAAAATTCAGAGATTTTCTTCGTGCCCTGTGTTTGCAGCTTGCGCTTATAACGGCGTAATTGCTTTTCCACGCGGTCAGACGCGGCATCAAAAGCGGCGTAAATATCGTCTGCATCGGCGCGGCTGCGAATCATCACGCCGGTGCCGCTGCCTTCGTTCACATGAATATGCGCGCGGAATAGATGCGCTTCCTTGGAAAAAACAACTTCCGCCTTAATGGCGCGGTCGAAATATTTGCTAATGTTTTTTTGGAGCCGGTCTTCCACATGTTGCGTAAGGGATTGACCTATAGAGAGGCCTTGGCCTGCGACTTTTACTTGCATAACCTACTTTTTGTTTTGTTGTATCGATATACTTAAAAGATAGTCCCAGCGGTATAATTTTGCAAGCAGGAACGGCAAATTAAGCGGAAAGTTTTTTTGCCCGACGGCGCTCTACCGAAGAACCAATACCTAGCGCTTCGCGGTATTTTGCCACGGTACGGCGCGCAACATTTAAACCTTGTTTTTGCAGCATTTCTGCGAGCGTATCATCTGAAAGAATGGTTTTTGCCGATTCCCCATCTATCATTTGTTTAATAAGATGTTTCACTGTTTTGCTGGATACATCGCTCTCTTCCGTTGCGCCACCCACGCCCGAGGAGAAGAAATATTTCAACTCATACGTGCCTTTTGGCGTTGCCATATATTTATTTACCGTAACACGACCCACGGTACTTTCGTGCACCTCACATGTTTCGGCTATGTCTTTGAGTGTTAAAGGCTTCAGATGATAAATACCCTTTTCAAAAAAGCCCTGCTGCTGACGTACAATTTCACTCGCTACTTTCAGAATTGTTTCTGCCCGCTGGTTTAATGTACGCACCAACCAATTTGCGCTTTGCAAATTATCACTGATGAATTTTTTCTCTTCCGCCTTGATGGAAGATTTCACTACGCGTGTAGAATAGGATTTATCCACGAGTACTTTCGGCAAAACTTCCTGATTAAGTTCTACATACCAGCTGCCATCCTGCTTACGGCGCACATAAACATCCGGCACCACCGGCTGCACTGGCTCCGCCTCAAATATCGCGCCGGGTTTGGGGTTCAGTGTTTTGATTTCGCGAATCATTTCACGCAGATCTTCATTAGAAACACCGCACAGCTTTTCAAGCTTATCCACCTTGCCTTCCGCCAGCATATCTAAATGTGCAATGAGTATCTGCATGGCGGGGTCTAAACGATCGCGCTCTTCCAGTTGAAGTGAAAGGCATTCAGCAAGCGTCCTCGCGAAAACGCCGGCTGGCTCAAAGCGCTGTAACTTACGTAAAACAGCCTCTACCTCTTTGGGATCGCAATGCAACATCTCACTAATACCCAAAGTATCTGCCGCTAAATAACCCGCATCGTCCACCAATTCTAAAAGCTGCAACGCGATAATGCGCTCCACAGGATGGTGAATATCCATATGAATCTGATCCAGCAAATGCTCCCGCAGGTTTTTTTCCTTATCTGAAAGCGTTTGTTCAAAGCTAAATTCAGCGTCGGGGGCGGCATTATGACGATAAGACACAGGTGCGAAATCCTCCGCTTCGCCGATATTCCCATCGTTTACTTCCCACTCGCGCGCGCTGTTTTTATAAAGATCAGTTTGATCCGGCGCCTCAAGCTCCAACGTATCTTCGGAAGCTTGCTGGGCTTCTTCGGCGCGCAAAGTTTCTTCGCGCTGTTCTTCCGCTGTTTCTTCCGGCGCATCCTGAAGCGATAAGAGCGGATTTTTTTCCATCTCCTGCTCAATAAAAGCAACAAGCTCCTGCGACGAATATTGTAAGAGTTTCAGCGATTGCTGAAGCTGCGGTGTCATCACGAGCGATTGGCCCTGACGTAGCTCAAGCCTTTGCGTTTGCGCCATTTACTTCCCCGTAATCAAATGTGTTTTTACCTTGCGATGACACCCATCAAAGCTAGTCACATTTTACTTGAGCAAACACATAGTCGCAAGGATAGTCTCACGTTAGGCCTCAAAAAACGGAATGTAAAGAGGAAGAAAATTTAGATAAAATTTTAGCGAGATTACAAACTAAACTTATCACCGAGATAAACGCGACGAACGTCCGCATTTCCAATGATTTCGCTCGGGCGGCCTTCCATTAGCACTTTGCCCTCATATAAAATATAGGCGCGGTCAACAAGGCCCAATGTCTCGCGCACGTTGTGATCGGTAATCAACACGCCAATGCCACGATCTTTCAGATGCGCCACGAGTGCACGAATATCATTCACCGCAATCGGGTCGATACCCGCGAGCGGCTCATCAAGCAAAATAAAAGCGGGGCGGCATGCCAGCGCGCGCGCAATTTCTACACGGCGGCGTTCCCCACCAGAAAGGGCCAGCGCGGAAACATTCCGTAAATGGCTTATCGAAAACTCACCAAGTAATTCTTCCATTAGCACACGCTGTTTATCTGCGCTTGGTTCAATCACTTCAAGAATTGCGAGTATATTTTCTTCTACCGTCATATTACGGAAAATCGAGGCTTCCTGGGGTAAATAACCAATGCCCAAACGCGCGCGGCGGTACATCGGAATCTTGGTAATATCGTTACCATCCATCAGAATGGAGCCATAATCTGGGCGAATAAGACCGGTAATCATATAAAAACATGTGGTTTTACCCGCACCATTAGGGCCAAGCAAACCCACCGCTTCGCCGCGCTGCACACGCAGTGAAACATCCCGCACAACCGGTTTTTTGCCGTATGATTTCCCTAGATTTTGAACGACAAGGCCTGGATTAGTAACAATCAGGCGCGGGCCTTTCAGCGCATCGCTTTTATTCGGGAACGCGGCAACATTTTTCAGCTCAGACACTATCTATCTCCGTGCCAGCTCCCCATCCTCACGCTTTGATAGTAGGAGCACAGGTTTAAAAAGTCACGTATTTCTTTAATTTTTTGCCTTTTCCGGCACAAAGTAGCCGGTTACCCGTTTTTTAGTACCAGCGGAAGTAGGTGCCGCCACTAAATTACTTTGGGCTTTTTTAAGGTCATATATCAGCTTGCCGCCCTTAACGACGTTTTTGCCCCGCGTCAGCACCACATTTTCTTCCAGTGTAATTTTTGCCTGATCGACATCGTAAATACCTTTGCCACCCTGCGCCGTTTCTGTGGGTGTGGAAAGAAATACATTACCCACGACATCGATTTTCGATACGGCATTTTTATCCGCGGAAGCGGTTACATCACCGCCGGATTTCGCGTGATAGTACACCGTCATTGAATCGGCGCGCAAATTTACCTTACCCTGTTTGGCAAGTACGTTGCCGTTAAATACGGCTGTACGATTTTGCTGGTTTACACTTAAGCCATCTGCCGTAATTTCGATTGGCGCATCGCTATCAAGCTTCAAATTTTCCTGCGCGGTTGCTGCAATCGCTATGCAAAACAGCATTATTGCCATGATATATTTCATTTCATTCTCCTCATCGATTCCGGATAAATAGTCAAAGAAACCGGCCCTGTAAAATTGATAATATTTCCCCTGTCTTCAAGTGAAAAGCCTTGTGCCTTTAATGCACCTGGCAAACCTTGCACCGTTACAGGCTCATCGCTTTTAGCTACACCCTCTTCTAAAATAATCCAGGCAGACTGCGTATCCATTTCATAGCCTTCGCTGGTGTGCACACTTACGCCACCAGAAAGTAATAATTGCTTTTGCTTCACTTGAATTTCACCACGCGCAGAACGTAGCGCAACCCAGCTATCCTGCGCGTTTGGCTCATTTGAAGGATGCCTTAAAATCTCACCCTCCACATTATTTACGATAATAACATCGGGCGTTTTTTGTTGTGCATCCTTAGCGACAATCTGGAAAGGTTTTCCTTCCTTATCAACACCATAAAAACGCGGGTTCAGCATCATGGGCATATCGCCCGAAGTATCAACCTCACTTGCAGTCAATGTTCCGCTTCCGATATCAATTTGAATACCCTGCTTCAGCGGCGAAAAAAACGGAAGTGCAATAAGGGTTACTACAAGAATGGCGGTTACAATCAGCAAACCTACTTTTAAATATCCCATGCGCGAGGCATGACGACGCGCACCCTGCACGAGCTGGTTAATGTCGACGGGAATTATTTGCTCAAAAGATTTTAGAACCATTCGCTTACATTACACCTTCACGAAGCAAATCGTGAATATGAATAATGCCGGTGAGAATTTTTTTCTCACGCTTTTCTTCCACCACGCAAAGGCAGGTGATGTTGCGTGCGTTAATTTGGTTGAGCGCGGTCACCGCCAGCGCGTTCGGTGCAATCGCTTGCGGATTTTTGGTCATGAGTTTGCGCACCGGCTGCGAAAGCAAATCTTTGCCCATATGGCGGCGTAAATCGCCGTCCGTCAAAATGCCGAGCAGTTCATTTTGCTTATTCACAACAGCCACACAGCCTAAGCGTTTTTTTGTCATTTCAATCAGCGCATCGCTCATCAGCGCGTCCGGGGAAATAAGTGGTAAATCCGCCCCTTTATGCATCAAATCCTTCACCTGCATGAGCTGCTTGCCGAGTTTTCCGCCGGGATGATAACGTTGGAAATCGTCTTTCGTGAAGCCGCGGCAATCCACCAGCGCCATCGCCAATGCATCGCCGAGGACAAGCATCATCGTCGTCGAAGTTGTCGGCGCATTCACCGGCGAAGCTTCGGGAATTTCCGGCAGCACAAATGCAATATCCGCCGCTTTTACAAGCATCGAAGATTTACGGCGCACCATCGCAATCAGCGGAATCGAAAAACGGCGCGAATAATGAATGAGATCGGAAAGCTCTGCCGTTTCGCCGGAGTTGGAAAGCAGAATCAGCGCGTCATCCTGCGTGACCATGCCGAGATCGCCATGGCTAGCCTCACTCGGATGCACAAAAATCGCCGGCGTACCGGTGGAAGCCATCGTCGCGGCGATTTTGCGCGCAATATGACCCGATTTCCCCATGCCGCTCACCACAACGCGGCCTTTTATATTGAGAAGAAGTTGTATGGCTTTTTCAAATTCCGCGCCCAGCGCGTTTTCCAACGCCTGCAATCCCTCGATTTCGCGCTCGATGACTTTGCGCGCGACGGCAACACTCTCGGATTTGCGGTTGCTAATGAGTTTGAGCTTTTTCATGCGAAGTTTTTACCCTCGAACGAGATTAGATGCAAGAAAAACAATGCTTTACGCTGCTATTTTAAGCGCCAACCCAGCCCACTCTTAACCATTTGTTAATTTATATAGCGTACACTTATGGGCATATTTCAGGGGAATTTTATGGCAGGGAAAAAGGGCATCACACGCCGCCAGGCACTCACATACGGAGCCGGTGCCGTTGTAGGCCTAGGCGCAGCCGCAGCAACTGGCGCGCATCTTTATCTCTCGAACGAAACTGTGCAGCATGGTTTGACCTATCGTCCAAAAATTAATGATGCGGGCAGCGCCATCGAGCCTATCAAAGAGCCTCTGCAATATGGTTTAGAAAATCTGGTTACGGAAACGCTTTTTACGCATGATACCGAAGATTTTCTGATCTGGCGTTCGGAAGATTTTGATCGAAAAAAACCAACGTTGATGTTTTATCCCGGTGGCATCGGCCATCTGGGTGATACGCATATGGGCGAAGACCCACTTGAAAATAAATATGCGTATATCGACTATATTAAACGTGCGCAGCAAGAAGGCTGGAACATCATCGCGTGTAACCATGTGGGTTATGCGGATAGCGATGCAACACCTAACCAGCACGCAATTTTTCGCGGTGTGGAGCGTAGTATTGAATATGCGTTAATCGAAGCGCGATTGCAGCCGAACGATTTGCGCATTTTTGGTATTTCGTTTGGTGGGCCGCTCGCCTGTCATGCGGCAAAATACCTTTCTACTGTATTTCCTTCTTTTAAAAATGATCCCACACAGCATATTCATTTTATTGCCGCGAATAGCGCGATTGATATTCCCTCTATCTCACACGATCTCACCGGTATTCCGGAAGGCTATGTGCGTTCTATCTGGAATGGAAATGAAATGTACGATGCCGCCGCAGAATTGCGCGCGATGGGGAGTTTGCCGAAACAGCAACGTATGCGTGTTCACGGGGCTTATTTGAGCGGCTCGAATGATGAGCTAACAAATTCACGCCATGCAGATTTTCATAAAGAAGCAGGAAAAAATCTGGGCGAATATGGACTTCGATCTTTCACTGTGCCTGGCAAGCATTTTATCGATTTTGATGACGTGATCGATAAATTTACTACATTGAAGCTAGAATCCAAAATACAAGATCGCACCAGTTTGCGCCATATACGCAACCGGGCAATCGCGCACGAATTTAACGGCCAACCTATTTAAGTTATAACACATCCGCCTGTTTGCGGCGGTGGGATTCCATACCGATTTCATCGAGCATAATTTGTTCAAGCCGTACCTGTTCTTTCAGCAAGCGTTCATCATGGATATCTTTTAGAATTTCGTATCGTTTTACTTCACCATAAATCTCAGCGATTTCACGCGTGGTAAAATCCATACTCAGCTGCAGATCGCTTAAAGTTTTTTTAATTACTGACTGCGTTTTTTTGGTACGCTTGCTATACGCACCAAATGTGTACGCATCGGTTGGATTTTGCACGGCGAGTTCCAATTCCTGCTTATAAGAGGCTTCCACCCGCGCTTTCATCTCTTCCATCTCGGCATAGGACTTTTGCAGCTCAACAAGTTGACGGCGCTTCTCATCCAAACGGCTACGATGCAGCTTAATGAGTGTAGGCAGTGATTTCATTTCGTATTTTCCAGAATATTACGCAGCGCGGCATACCCTTCTTCAAGGGTCGCTTTTTCGCGCGGCTTCTGCTCTAAAAATTGCTCAATTTTTGGGTAATAAAAAATCGCTTCGTCCACTTCAGGGTTTGAGCCTTTTCGATAGGCCCCAAGGCGAATCAACTCCGCCATATCGTCGTATAAAGAAAGATAGCGTTTCGCGCGCGTTACAATCTGATTTTCCTCCTCGCTATTGCAATTAGGCATGGTTCGCGAAACGCTCCGCAGAATATTTACCGCCGGAAAACGACCGCGCTCCGCGATATGGCGATCCAGCGTAATATGACCATCGAGAATACCGCGCACCGCATCGGAAATGGGCTCATTATGATCGTCACCTTCTACCAACACGCTGAAGAGACCCGTAATGGTACCGCCACCTTCTATTCCAGGTCCGGCACGCTCCAGCAATTTAGGCAGCTCGGCAAAAACGGTGGGCGTGTAGCCTTTCGTAGTTGGCGGTTCCCCGGCGGAAAGGCCGATTTCGCGCTGCGCCATGGCTACACGTGTGACACTATCAATTACGCATAATACGCTTTTACCCTGATCACGGAAAAATTCCGCCACCGCCATCGTTACCAAGGCTGCTTGCTTACGCATCAGCGCGGATTCGTCGGAGGTTGCCACAATGACTACCGCGTTTTTCAATCCTTCTGTGCCTAGATAATCTTGCAAGAATTCCTGCAATTCACGGCCACGCTCGCCAATGAGGCCAATTACTTTAATATCGGCGTCGCTATAGCGCGTCATCATGGAAACGAGCATCGATTTTCCTACGCCCGAGCCAGCAAAAATTCCCATACGCTGCCCGCGACAGCAGGTGACAAATGTATTGAGTGACCTTACACCGAGATCGATTTTTTCCTTCACGCGCTGACGTTTGTGCGCGGGTGGTGGTGCATTCTTAATTTGATAGGCTACTTCCCCATGGGGCAAAAATCCTTTGCTATCGATGGGCTCTGCAAACGCATTTAGCACGCGCCCCTGCCAGGAAAGCGCCGGAAAAATAGCGCCAGACTCCGTATCCACACTGACTCGGCAACCAATCCCAATACCTTCTACTTCGGAATACGGCATGAGGAGAATGGTTTCGCCCTCCATCCCAACGACTTCAGCTTTCACCTTTTTTTGCGTACGGGTTTGGATTTTGCATCGCGTTCCCACGCTTGCGACATGCGAAAAGCCTTTGGCTTCGATCAGCAGACCGCGCACAGAAGAAACGGTGCCGTACACCTCAACGTCCGGCAATTTTACAATGTGATTACCCAGGTCTTTGACCACGAAACGCCCCCTCACCACTAATTATAGTAGTAAACCCACCCTCTACTACCATAAATGCGCCTTGAAATTACCACCGCTGTTAGCTACTAGTAAAGAAGCTTGATTAACTTTTTATTAAGTTTTAAACTTGAATTATGCAAATTCGTTCAGTATATTGTGTCGTTGTGGCATGTAGCCACCACATTTATGCGTAACCAGAGGGACCACCATGCGCGTACTCCTAGTAGAAGATGACCCGTCCACCGCAAGAGCGATAGAACTCGCGCTCGCTACGGAGGGTATTATCTGTGATACCGCTTCTCTCGGCCAGGAGGGCTTGGAGATTGGGCAATTATACGATTATGACATCATCATCCTCGATATGATGCTGCCGGATATTGATGGTTACGAAGTGCTTCGCCGCTTCCGCGCCAATAAAATCAAAACACCTATTCTCATTCTCTCCGCTCTCTCCGGCTCTGATCAAAAAATCAAAGGCCTGGGTATCGGCGCAGACGATTATGTTACCAAACCCTTCAACCGCGGCGAACTGATTGCCCGAATTCAGGCGATTGTGCGCCGTTCGAAAGGTCATTCCGAATCGGTTATCCGCACCGGTGATATTGTCGTTAACCTTGACGAACGCACCGTGGAAGTTTCCGGTAAATCACTGCATCTCACCAGTAAAGAGTATGGCATTCTTGAGTTGCTCTCGCTGCGTAAAGGTACGGCGCTTACTAAGGAAATGTTCCTTAGCCATCTCTATGGTGGTATTGATGAGCCCGAACTTAAAATCATCGACGTGTTTATCTGCAAACTTCGTAAGAAACTTGCTGATGCGTCTGGTGGTCATAATTACATCGAAACCCTGTGGGGACGTGGTTACATGATGCGTGATCCACACCTCGCAGAGCAGGAGAACTCGCAAAAAAAGTTGAAATCTAGCGCCGCATCCGAAAAGAAGCTGGAAGCAGCAGGCGCGCGCTAGATTTTGCGCATCTAAACCCCCGGAAGTAATTCCGGGGGTTTTTTGTTGCCTATTTGACTTACGTATAGAATCATTCTAACGTCATCTCCTTAAGCGAGCTTCGCATGAAAAAACTCTATATTCTCCGCCATTCCAAAGCCGGGCAAACCAATAAACAAATTAAAGACGACCACGAACGGCCGCTTACCAAAAAAGGTGTCGAGGTGGCGGAAAAAGTTTCGGCAGAAATAAAATCCCGCATGGATGTGGAAGCAATTCTTGTTTCCACCTCGCGCCGCACCATGGAAACCTGCGATATTTTGCTCAAGCGTTTTCGTAAACCTCCGGTGGTGGAAGAACTTTCTGAGCTTTATCTTGCCGATGTGCATTCCATTCTCGCACTGCTCAAACGCAGCAAATGCGAAGCCTACGATGAAATTCTGATTATCGGGCATAATCCTGGTCTGCAACAATTTTCGATGATGCTTTCAGGCAGCGGCGAAAAAAAACTTATCAAAAAACTCAAGCGTACTTTCCCGCCGGCAGGTTTTGCGGCGATTGAATTTCCTGCTGCAAAAAAATGGGCAGATGTACGCTGGGGCGGCGGCAAACTTGTCGATGTATTATTGCCCAACGACCTGAAGAAAAAATCCTAATTCTCTAATACCATCTTGGCCAGCGGCAAGGTCACATTACGGCGTTGTTCCAGCGCAAGCTTATCTAATTTTTCTACCATCGCGCGCGCAGATTTATAGGAGCGCTCCATGCGCGAGGCCATAAATTTCAGCACCGAATCTTCTACACGCAGCTGCCTATCTGAAAATAATTTCGCCAGAAGTTGCATAAGCAATTCCTGACTGGGACGCATAACGTAAAGCGCGCGCATAGCAGCCACACGAGATTTCCAATCCGCATGTAAAATCGTCTCTTCATATCCAAGCGGCGCGGTATAAAGCACATATGCTTCGAGTGATTTTGCTTGATTAAAAATATCTAACAGCCGCGCTTCTGGCCATTCCTGACAATCATCGATAATGTAAGCTTGCTTTGGTTTGAGTGTGGTAAATGCACTCGTATAAGGCAAGAATGTTGCACCGCTATGTGTAGAGAAAATATGCGCAAGATGCGTTTTTCCCGCCCCCTTTTCACCTAGCAGCAATGTCTGACGCGCCTCCCCCCATTCTGGCCAGGCTTCAATCCATGTTACGGCCTGTTCATTTTCCGGCGCATCGATAAAATCCTCGCGCGTATATTCTTCCGGCTTGGCAGAAAGCGGCAGCGGAATTTGTTTGGTCATGAATTATTTCTTGCGCGATAAAGGCGCTTTGTAAAGCACGCTCTTTTTATATTCCATAATGGCAAAGCGCACGAGCACTCCAAGCACAGCGGTAATCGGCAATGCCAGGAAAATTCCTACAAAACCGAAAAGCGCGGCGCAGGCTAACATACCAAAAATCACCCAGGCTGGGTGAAGCTCTACCTTCTCCCCAATTAATTTTGGAGTAACAAAATTGCCTTCTAAAAACTGCCCGAGGGCAAAAACCGCGCCGACCATTAGCATCGGCTCCCAGTCACCAAATTGGAAATAAGCCGCAAGCAAGCCTGCCGCCGTGCCGAAGAAAACCCCGACATAAGGAATAATCGAAAAAATACCGGTAAAAACGCCAATAACAATGCCGGCCTCCAATCCCACCAATGT
>CAYPXJ010000019.1:0-4219 GCA_964414595.1 uncultured Rickettsiales bacterium | reverse complement strand
CACCAATGTGAGGCCTACGGCATAAAACGCCCCCAGCATGAGACAAACATTTAATTGACCGCGCAAATAAGCAGAAAGAATACGATCAATAGCCCGCGCCTGTTCACGAATCACTGGCGCATATTTGCGGGGCAAAAGGCTATCAATCTTTGCCACAATATGATCCCATTCTCGCAAAATATAAAAAGCAATAATCGGTGTAATAAACAGCAGCGAAAGCAAATTCACTATCGCCATGGTGGATTTCAGCAAACCCGTGGTAAAGGCCAATACACCCGCCATCAGTTGCGGCGCGGCGGGCTGAAGCGCCTTTGCGGCATCCGCCGTAGTAGCCTGATGGTTAGGGTCCACTTCTACCATAAATTTATGAATAAGCGGTTGGATATGGCTTTGCGCTTTCGCGATATACGAAGGTACATCATTGAGAAAAGCGGTGAGCTGATTGAGGAGGATCGGCACCAGCCAAATCATTAACAACGTACAGGTAAGAAAAAATATCCCCAGCGTGACAAACGATCCCAGGGTGCGACGGCAGCCAATTTTTTCTAGCCTGTCGACAACCGGATCAAGCAGATAACCAATGATTGCACCAACAACAAATGGCAGCAAAATACTGCGAATACCATAAATGAAAAGCAACAGGCCAGCGAGAATGCAGGCCCATATGATAATAGTACGTTTGGAGTATAAGCTCGTCATATTATAATAATTTTATCAGCCAGCCGCTGCTATCTTCAAACAGGGCAAAACCATAATCGCCCAGCGCTTCGGTGAAGGCATCAAATGTTCCGGAGAACGTGATACGCACACGCACTTTATCGGTTTCTAATTTCAAAACATCCATCTCTTTAATCAGTGGAAAGGCTTCAAGCTTGCCACGAATATGAATCCATTCTTGTAAATTGGCGATAGCGATGTTGGCTTCGAATGTTTCACCCGCCACTTTGCTAGCCTGAACAGAACGCTCTTCATAACCCGCTTTCATCGCCTGTGTGATATCTTTTACCGCGGCTTCCAGAACGCTGCCATCCGACGCATTGTAAGAGGAGCGAAAATCTTTGAGCGATTGAATGGTGCGGCCCTCACCTACGGGAATAATTTCCACTCGCAGGCTTGGATAACCCGCGCTGCTCTCAATAATGGCTTTGGCAATCATAATTTCCCGCGCACCGTAACGATTTGCGAGTGTTACCAGGGGGCCATAATCTCCAGTGGCCAGAATATCCGCATTAAATACCTGCACATCCTCCAAATCACCCAAAGGCACAGCAAATTGAATCGTCTTTTCTTCCGCCGCAATCTTATACCACGCGCTTTTCCATGCGTTATTGGCTTCCCAAAGCTGCGTAACACCCTCTTTCTCAAAAACGGGTATTACCAGAATGGAAGGCCGCGCGATGGGCATTTCTTTAACACCTTGTGTTGCGAGATATTTGCGAACTGCAGCAGGATTATAGGTTACATTAAGGCGGCCTTCGTACCGATTGCCGGTAATTTTTACATGCGTGACGGTGAAGCTTTGCACTAATTGATCAATGCTCTCTGCATTTACTTTAGGCAGCCGGTCGATATCGTTCTGGTTCACCAAGGTCGGCAAAAGTTGCTGCAAGCCTTGAAGCTGGCCCATTGTGATGGCCTTTTCGCGCGCGGCGGTCGGGTTTTCTGCCGCTTCGTCCACAAAAATATTCTCAACCGTAAAATTTTGCGCCATTTGTGCCGCAGCGCTGCTGCTAACCAGCGTGAATATCAGCAGAAAAACACATCGAATCCATTGCTTCATTGGGAAAAATCTCTTAAATAGCACTCATGAAAAAAGCGACCACCTATGCGGATGCAGGCGTTAATATCGACGCAGGCGATGCGTTAGTCAAGAAAATCGCGCCACTTGCTAAGGCAACCGAGCGCGCAGGCTCTATGGGAAGCCTTGGAGGCTTTGGCGGGTTGTTCGACCTTAAAGCCACAGGCTATAAGGATCCTATCCTCGTTTCGGGGACCGATGGCGTGGGTACAAAACTCAAAATCGCCCATACGATTGATAAGCACGATACGATTGGCATTGATCTCGTGGCGATGTGTGTGAATGACGTGCTTGTGCAAGGTGCGGAGCCACTTTTCTTTCTGGATTATTTTGCCTGTGGAAAATTGGCCGTTGGCACTGCAGCCAGCGTCATTTCCGGTATTGCAGAAGGCTGCAAACAGGCAAATTGTGCGCTTATTGGCGGTGAAACGGCAGAAATGCCAGGCATGTATGCAGAAGGTGAATACGATTTAGCCGGTTTCGCTGTAGGTGCCGTGGAGCGCGATAAAATTTTGCCGCGCAGCAATATTATGCCCGGTGATGCGCTTATCGGTCTGCCTTCTTCGGGTATTCATTCTAATGGTTATTCGTTGGTGCGTCATATCGTTGAGCATAACAAGCTGGATTACGCGAAGCCGGCAGAATTTGATCCTAAACAATCGCTGGGTGAAGCTTTATTAACGCCTACTCAGATTTATGTTTCTTCGTTGGGTAAAATGGTAAAAACCGGGCTGATTAAAGGCCTCGCGCATATTACGGGCGGCGGAATCACCGAAAACCTGCCCCGCGTTTTACCACACGGTGTAGACGCAGAAATTGATCTGAAAGCCTTTCCGCAGCCGCCTGTATTTAAATGGTTAATGAAATCAGGTAATGTTTCAGCCGTCGAAATGTTACGCACATTTAATTGCGGCCTGGGCATGATTGCGGTGGTGCGTAATTCCGACGTCGATACGATTGGCGCGCAGCTGGAATTAATGGGTCAGCCTTATCACATTGTCGGTCGCTTGATTGAAGGCAGTGGTGAAGCAAAAGTTGTATATAAACACATCGAGGCGTTCGGTGGCTAAGAAACGTGTGGCCGTGCTGATTTCCGGCCGCGGTTCAAATATGGAAGCGCTCATTCGCGCGGCAGAAAAAAAAGACTACCCGGCGGAAATTTCTTTCGTACTTTCTAATAAAGCAGATGCAGCGGGGCTGCAATTTGCGGCGAAACATCACATCAAAACCGGCGTGATAAATCATAAGGATTTTCCGAATCGCGACGCGTTCGACGCGGCGATTCATGCGAAATTACTGGAAGAAAAAATCGATATCGTGTGCCTTGCCGGATTTATGCGCGTGCTCACGCCGGGATTCGTCGAAAAATGGAATGGCAAGATGATCAATATTCACCCGTCGCTGCTGCCGTTATACAAAGGTTTGGATACGCATAAGCGCGCGCTCGAAGCGGGCGACAAATTTCATGGCTGCACGGTGCATTATGTGGTGCCGGAGATGGATTCCGGGCCAATTATTCTGCAGGCGAAAGTGCCGGTGAATTCGGACGATACGGAAGAAATTTTAGCCGCGCGCGTGCTCAAAGAAGAGCACCGCATTTATCCGGAAGCGCTGAAATTGGTGGCAGAGAAATAAAAACGGCGCCCTCTTTCGAGTGCGCCGAATTTTTACCATGAATATGGACTTTCGTATAAGTTATGCTGCATCATGCAAATCATAAACCCATCTACTTCAATGTAGAGTGGGGCATGATAGGCAAGAATACACACCTGCTGAAAAACTGAAGTTTTCACTTCCTTTTCCCATTGAGAAAAGGCTGGATATTTAAGCCCAAACCTAACCAACATGTCCTTTCTTTCCCATGAAGTTATCGTGACACGAACACTTATATTATCGTGATAACCGATATTATCAGGAGGCAAAAGCAACTTCGGTATATCTGGTGGATTAGCCAGCTCGAAACTGTAATGCTCCTCTCTCCTGTAATCATGAATAAAAAAGGTCAATATGTTCCCTGTAACTCTTTCCACAAGCATATGGAACTTATCCGTACACACATGTGGTTCTACTTTCGCTCGAGCCACAAGACACCTCCAGTTCTAAACCACGAACCAAATTAGACATTTCAACCATTGAAATGCCTAAACGAAACCAGCCTTAGAATAGCAGGGAAATATTACAGGAGTATTACAGCGTAAGTTATTGATTAACCTACGATTTCGCAATCCGAGAAGAAGAAGCGGATTTCGTTGGCCGCGTTCTCGGCGCTATCGGAACCGTGCACGGCGTTTTCACCGATGCTGTCCGCATAGAGTTTACGAATCGTGCCCGCAGCGGCATCTTTCGGGTTTGTTGCGCCCATGATTTCGCGGTATTTCGCGACGGCGTTATCGCCTTCCAGCACTTGCACCACGACCGGGC
>CAYPXJ010000018.1:0-28947 GCA_964414595.1 uncultured Rickettsiales bacterium | reverse complement strand
TTGAACTTTTGAATAAGCCTGCAGGAAAAATCGGCTATCAAAATGCCGGTGAAGTGATTGCGGTGGTGAATCAAAAAGGTGGTGTTGGCAAAACGACGACGGCGATCAATCTTGCAACGGCGATGGCTGCAGTTGGCAAGCGCGTGCTCATCATCGATTGCGATCCGCAGAGCAACGCGAGCACCGGTTTAGGCTCGAAAACAGTAGAGCGAAAACTCACGACGTACGACGTGCTGATTCGCGGCGCATCGCTGGAAGAAGCGATGGTGCCAACGCTCGTGCCAGGCATGTTTTTAATTCCGGCGGTGGTAGATTTATCAGCAGCAGAAATTGAACTGATTCAAGTGCCGCGCCGTGAATTCGTGCTCAAAAGTAAAATCGCAAATCTCCAGCAATATTACGATTACGTGCTGCTCGATTGCCCGCCTTCGCTTGGGTTACTCACGCTCAATGCGCTTGCTGCTTCGGATAAAGTTTTGATCCCGCTGCAATGCGAATTTTTCGCGCTTGAGGGTCTCGCGCATCTCATGAAAACCGTGAATCTCGTGCGCCGTGGTCTTAATCCGCATCTCGAAATTAAAGGTGTAGTGCTCACCATGTACGACCGCCGCAATCGCCTTACCGAACAGGTGGAAGCGGATGTGCGCGCCTTCATGCCGGACCGCGTTTATAAAACGGTGATACCGCGTAACGTGCGTGTTTCCGAGGCGCCTTCGCACGGTAAACCCGCGATGATTTATGATTTCCGCTGCTCCGGTTCGCAAAGCTATATTCATCTGGCGAAGGAAATTTTAAATCCAAGCGCATCGGCAAAACTATAATGAAAACGGCAAGAGGATAACATGCAAGAAGGAACAACCATGATGGCGGCTTCGTCGGATAAAAATGATTCTGGCGCATCGAAATCCTCGCGCGGTTTAGGGCGCGGCCTTTCCGCGTTGATTGCCGAAAATGATTACGATGTGAATGAAAAGCCGGTTGCTGTGCCACAGGAAATTGAAGGTTCGCCGGTGCGTGTGCAACTTCTTGCCATCAAGGAATTGCAGCCGGGAAGTTTTCAGCCGCGCAGTTATTTTAATCCGGAGGATTTGAAAGATCTTTCCGAATCGGTGCGTAAAAATGGCGTGGTGCAGCCGGTGATCGTGCGTACGCTGAAAAAAATCGGCGGTAAGCAGGCGTATGAAATCATCGCGGGTGAACGCCGCTGGCGCGCTGCGGAAATGGCGGGGCTTAGCCAAATTCCCGCGATCATCATGGATTTACCGGATAAGCAGGCGCTTGAGATTGCGCTGATTGAAAATATTCAGCGTCAGAATTTGCGCCCGCTGGAAATTGCAACCGGGTATCAGCGCCTGATTCAGGATTTTGATTATACGCAGGAGCAGCTTGCTGAAGTAATTGGCAAGAGCCGTAGCCAGATTACCAATTATTTGCGCCTCAACGCGCTGCCGGAAGATGTGAAAAAATTTCTGGACGAAGATCGTTTAAGCTTCGGCCATGCGCGCGCGCTGATTGGCAGTAAGTATGCTTCCGAAATTGCAGAAAAAATCGTGAAACGCGGTCTTAACGTGCGCCAGACAGAAAAAATGGTGCAAAATTTCGCACCGCAAACGGCGCGCAAACAACGTCCGCGTAAAGCGCCGATAAAACAGGCGTTGCAAGCGATTCATCGCCATGCAGAAGAGCACGCTCATGCGGAAATTCTGCCGCCGGAAACAGGCTTGGCGGATGCGACGGGCAGTTCCGTGGAAGAAGATATGTCGCGCGATTTCCCGCGGCCGCATGTTCCCGTTTCGGATGAGTTTCAGCGTTTACGTCAGGAATTGGATGGCGGCGTGAATTTACCTACGCCGGTGGACAGCAAACGCGATCCAGAAATAGCGGATCTCGAGCGGGTGCTTTCAAAAAATCTGGGTATGGCGATCCAAATTCACGATCAGGGTGAGAAGGGCGTCGTGTCGATTCGCTATTCGACCCTGGAAGAATTAGACGGTATTCTGCGCCGTTTGGAACGCGTGGCGTGGCTCACGCCGAATCAGAATTAAGCCGCTTTTTTCGCGGGTTCGATGAGTTTTGCAACTTGCATGAGCGCGTGCTCAGCAAGCAATTCCGCAGGCGCGCCGGTTTGTTTCGAGGCAATTTCCGCGCCAATTAAAATTTCCAACGCCGCTGCGCGTACGCGCGCTTCTTTCCAGCGCGTCATGTGCAAACGAAATGCCGGCTTTGCTTTGAAGAAAATCGGTGGGCGCAGCGCCTCCATCGCATCATTAGGCGAAATACCCTGCTCTGTAAGGCTCCAGACCTCATCCAGTTTCGTGATATAATTCATAGCCGCACGCAGAAGCGCAAACGGCGCAATCGCATAATCATACGCCAAACGAATCTGGTCAAATAATTGCGAGAGATTGCCATCGGCCATCGCGCGCGCCACATCGTCGAGAGACGATTCCAGCACATTACCAACCGCAGCCTCTGCCGCCTCCTGCGTTACGCGATTGCCCGCGCCGACGTATAAAACAAGCTTGGCCAGTTCGCTGCGCACAATCATGCGGTCACCGCCGAGCACCGTTTGTAAATAATTCAGAGCCTCTGCATCGCAGGCGCATCCCGCTTCTTGTAAAATGCCGGAAATGACTTGCCGCAGGCTGCGTTCGTCATCCTGATAGCAAGGCAGCGCCACGGCATGATGCGATTTTTCAAACAACGCGCGCAGACCGGATTTTGTATCCAAATCACCGCCCATTACGACCACAAACGCCAGCTCCTTATTCGCCGTGAGCGTTTCATCTTCCAGGAAATTTTTTAAAATATCAGTTGTATCTCCGTCCGCCTGGCGAATTTTTATCACACGACGACCGCTGCCGAAAAACCCCATCGCAGAAAGTTCATCAAAAAATTTCGCAGGATTTTCCTTCAGGTTTTCGCCGGAAAGTTCCACAAGCGAAAAGGGATCCTCTGCGTGTGGCAAAAGCTGTGCGCATAATTTTTTCGCGCGCTCCGCAACCAACCCTTGATCGGGGCCATAAAAGAGCGCAGCGGAGAAATTACCAGGTAGCGATTTTGCGGTAGAATCAATTTGCGAAGCGGGGATTTTCATCGGATCCTCAAGAGTTGTTTTTAAGCGTTGTGGCAAGTTTAAGCGCGATTTTTCGTGCCAATTCTTTCATCACGAGTTGGCGCGTTTTCTCACGCGCGGTATAGGTGGCGAAGTCGGATTCCAGCGCATCGTAACTACCGGCGAGGCGCGTAGTTTCGTTTAGTAAAACGCGACCATCGGCTTTATGACGCAGCGTGTAAGTGGCGATGTAATGCAAATTATAACGGGAAATGCTGCGGTCGAGTTCGATGACCAGCGGCGCTTCTTGTTCGTTCAATCTTACTTCGAGTAAATAATTTTTGATGCGACCCTCGCCGCTATGCAAAGCGTCTTCCAACTCTGTTTGAAGCAGCTGATCAATGCGTCCGCTATCAAAACTATGTTTCGCAATCGGCGCCACTTCGATTTGCGAAAGTGCAGCGGAATTTGCCGCATCCTTTTTGTAAAGCGGTTGAAAACCGCAGGACGTCAGCAGGGTGCTGAGCACCAGGCTAATACACAAGATTAATAATCTTGCCCGGAACATAAATCACCTTTCGAATGGTTTGACCTTCCAGCGCGCGCACGACGCTATCCAGCGCGAGCGCGGCTTCTTTCGCTTCATCTTCGCTCGCTTCCGGCGAAATTTCCACCGTGCCGCGCATTTTGCCTTTCAGCTGCACGGCAAGCGTCACAACGTCGTCCACGAGTTGCGCCGCGTCTGCTTTCGGCCACGGCGTGCTCACGAGCATATCGCTGTGGCCGAGTTTTTTCCAGAGCTCTTCCGTGATATGCGGGATGAATGGATTTATCAGGCGTAGAGCCGTTTCTAGCGCATGACGCGTGATGACAACGCCTTCTTCGCTTAACGCAGCGAACGGAATTTTTTCAATCATGTTGGTGAATTCACGCACGCGTGCAATCGCCTTGTTCAGACGGAACGCGTCAATATCTTTGGTGGTGGCGTGAATTGTTTTATGCATGAATTTTTTCAAAGAGAGCGCCGCTTCCGGCGTTGCTGTCGCGGTTGCTTTCATCGTTTGTATTTGTTCCGCAAGCTTCCACAGACGATCGAGATAGCGTCGCGCGCCTTCAATACCGGCGTCGCTCCATTCGAGCTCGCGCTCCGGCGGACTGTCGGACATCATGAAGAAACGCGCCGTATCCGCACCGTAACTTTCCATAATCACATCGGTGCCGACGACATTTTTTTTCGACTTGCTCATTTTCTCAAGGCGACCCATCGTCACCGGCGCGCCGGTTTTCTTGTGTTTTGCGCTGTTGCCGGAAATTTCTACTTCTTCCGGATAGAGCCAGTTGCCATTAGCATCTTTGTACGTCGCGTGGGTAAGCATGCCTTGCGCGAGAAGATTCGTGAAAGGCTCTTTAATCGTCAGATAGCCGGTTTCCTTGAGTGCGCGCGTAAAAAAGCGCGAATAGAGCAAATGCAGAATCGCATGCTCAATACCGCCGATATATAAATCGACGGGAAGCATCTTTCCGGCAGCGGAACGATCTATGCCTTCCGGGGATTTTGGGGAGCAGAAGCGGGCGAAATACCAGGAGGACTCGAAGAAAGTATCCATCGTATCTGTCTCACGCCTTGCTGGGCTCGAGCATTTCGGACATGGAACGTTTTTCCAGCTGGGGTGATGGTCGAGCGGATTGCCCGGCTTATCGAATGTAACGTCTTTTGGCAGCGCCACCGGCAAATCACGTTCCGGCACCGGAACAATCCCGCATTTCTGGCAATGTATAATCGGAATCGGGCAACCCCAATAACGCTGACGGGAGATACCCCAGTCGCGGAGACGGTAATTTATCGTACCCTCACCGATTTTTAGGGTTTGGAGTTTTTGGATGGCGGCCTTTTTTGCTTCACCCGCGTTCAGCCCGTTTAAGAAGTCGGAGTTAAAGACAATGCCGTCTTCCATATAAGCTTCGTTCGCAATGTCGATGGTTTCCTGATCACGCGGGCGAATTACCGGCGTCACCGGAAGGCCGTATTTGCGTGCGAAATCCAAATCGCGCTGATCATGCGCGGGACACGCGAAAATCGCGCCCGTGCCGTAATCCATGAGCACGAAATTGGCGACGTAAAGCGGCAAATTTTCCCCAGGTTTGAAAGGATGCTTGGCTTTGAGGCCCGTATCGAAGCCCTTTTTCTCGGCCTTTTCGATCGTTTCTTCCGAAACACCGAGGCGATTGCATTCCTCAACGAAAGCAGCGAGCGCTGTATTTTTTGCCGCGAGTTCGATGGCCAACGGATGTTGCGGCGAAATCGCGACAAACGACGCACCAAACAAGGTTTCCGGGCGCGTGGTGTAGATTTCCAGCTTCTCGTTACGGCCTTCGATTTCAAAGAAAATACGCGCGCCTTCGGATTTGCCAATCCAACGGCGCTGCATGGTGCGCACCGCTTCCGGCCAGCCTTCGAGCGTATCGATTTCGGCCAGCAAATCCTCAGCGAAATCGGAAATTTTCAAGAACCATTGCGTGAGACTGCGACGCTCGACCAGCGCGCCGGAGCGCCAGCCGCGGCCGTCAATCACCTGTTCGTTGGCCAGCACCGTGTTATCGACGGGATCCCAGTTCACCAGCGATTCTTTGCGGTAGGCGAGCCCTGCTTTGTAAAAATCGAGAAAGAATTTTTGCTCTTTGCCGTAATAATCCGGATCGCAGGTAGCGATTTCGCGGCTCCAATCATACGATGTGCCGAGGCGCTTGAGCTGCTCGCGCATCGTGGCGATATTCTGATAGGTCCAGTCTTCGGGGTGCACGTTGTTCTGGATGGCCGCATTCTCCGCCGGCAGGCCGAATGCGTCCCACCCCATCGGATGCAGCACGTTATAGCCCTCTGCGAGTTTAAACCGCGCCATAACGTCGCCAATCGTGTAATTGCGCAGATGGCCCATATGGAAGCGCCCGGAAGGGTAAGGAAACATCTCCAGGCAGTAAAATTTGGGCTTATCGGCCTGGTCTTTGAAACTGAAAATATCTGCAGCCTTCCAAGCTGCCTGCCATGCGGGCTCAACCGTTTTTGGATCGTAGGTCATCGGTTTTTAAAACCTGGGTTTGCCAATTAACGGCCGGAAAGACGCAGCTCACGGGCGCGGGTGAGGATTTGATCTTCCAATTTGCGCGCTACCGACGGGTCGACCGGCGCATCACGCCAGGTGCCGGATTTATTGATTTGTTTGAAGGTGGAAACGCGCACGCCGTCCGAGCGCAGCTTCGTATCCAGAATCAGCACGTTGATTTTAAAGCGCTCGCCGGGCGATTCCGGGCTTTCATACCAATCGGTGATAATGACGCCGCCAAGCGGGTCTGCCGAGGCCAGAGGCACGAAGGAAAGCGTATCGAGTGTTGCGCGCCAGAGGAAGCTGTTGACCGCCAGGCCGCCGCCAGGAGCCTGCGAACCACCGCGCTCATCATCAGCGCTGAAGAGCTTGATGCCGTCGCCGGTGATTTTGCCGCGACGTATTTTACGCATATCATCCGGATCGTTGGGATAGGCATATTCGGTTTTGGAGCCGCTGCACGCCGTCATCAAAACCGCAAGCGTCAGGGAGAGAAGAACAATCGCTTTATAATATTGGGCTGGGCGTAAAAAGAATCGTTTCATGGGCGCCAGTGTTAGCCGATTGCTATCTCGAAGGCAAGAGACTTGCAGAAAGGGGCGGAAATCAGGGCGCTGCGTGAGGGGAAACGAAAAAGGGCGGCATTTCTGCCGCCCTTTCCGTATTCAGATTAAACCCGTAAGATTACAGGTTCAGCTGTGTACCAACGAGAACGACAGTACCGTCGTTGTCGGAAGCCGTGCCAGCTGGATCCAGTTCGAAGAAGTTCACTTCTACGTATGGAACGAGGCCTGGAGCGAGTTGGTAATCAGCACCGAGCGAAATGTTTTGCAGATCGTTCGAGTCGTTAAGTGTGCTGTCGAGATAGGTGACCGAGAAACCGAATGGGCCGGTTTCGAAAGCCGCACCAACATCCCAGTAGTCGGAATCGTCAGAGGTGATCGGGGTTTCATCCCAGATACCGTAAGAACCACCAACGGTGAAGCCTTGGTAAGAAAGGTTCAAGCCGAAGTTGTACGCGCGGAGGTCATCCGAGGTAGCTTCGCCTTCGCCGAACTGACCGGTAGCAGCAGCAGCAAGACCTACGCCGCTGAATTCACCCGTATAGTTCAAACCAGCATCCCAAACTGTTTCAGCTTGACCAACGTTGCTGTCGCCGCTGAATGCAGCTGCAGTACCGACGTCGCCGAGGTCAGGCGTGAAGCTTGCGCCGAGCTGGAAGCCCGAGAAGCGTGGGGTGTAGTAAGAGATTTTGTTTGCATCTTCTGCGGTGTTGTCACCCGAAGTGGTGGTCAGACCAGCAGAGAAGATTTCAGGCTGAACGATGAAGCCAACGCCACGACCAGAAACGTACTGGTACCAGTCGCCGGAAACGCCACCGGTAGCGCGAGCGAAGTTCGCCGTGCTAACCGTGAGGTTTTGTGCAGCGCCATTCGTGGAACCCATTTCGAAACGACCGAAGCTACCGCCCAGGTACAGATAGGTTTCGTCAGCGTTCACGCCTTTGTTGTCGTTAGAGTCGCTTACATCGCCGAGCAGCTCAACTACAACGCCGTAGCTCAGACCGTTGTCAGCAACGAAGTCACCGGAGATTTTCAGCTCGGTTTCTTCCACTTGGAAGAGGTAGTCGCGCGTGCCAGCATCGAGATCCTGGTCAGCGTAACCGGCCTGGAAATCAACCGTACCGCCGATAGTCAGCTCGAGTTGTGCATGGGCATCCGACATGCTGAGCGCGAAGGCTGTCGCAAGTGCGGTGGTGCCGAGAAGCAGTTTTTTCATGATAGATACCTCTGTTAGTTAGGTTAAACTACACTGATTAGAAGCTATTTATATTAGAGACGCTTCGCATCTGTGTGCATGTCATGCGCAAGAGTTGGGCGCATACATGTTGCTACTTCCACACCATTTTCCTGCACACCGCAATTACTTAAGAAGGGTATATAGCGTAAACAGAGGGCTTTTTGAGGTGGGGCGTTGCATTATTGCCACAAGCCATTAAGAGGGCGTAAAATATTAGAGTTTATTTGCATTGCAGCAATGTTGTATCATCCAAAAACATGAAAGTTTCGATAGAAGAACGCTTTAGCGAGGTTTCAGATAAGCTCAAAAATGCGGGAGAGAAATACCATCTTCCCATAAAGCCGCAATCAAAGCTTGTTGCCGTCACCAAAACGCACGGGGCGGAGGCAATTATGCCCTTACTCCAGGCTGGGCATCGTATTTTTGGCGAAAACCGCGTGCAGGAAGCGGCGGGGAAATGGCCGTTACTCAAGGAAAAATACCCGGATATCGAACTCCATCTCATCGGCCCGCTGCAAACGAATAAGGTGAAGGAAGCGCTGGCGTTATTTGATGTAATTGAAACGCTCGATCGTGAAAAACTCGCGCGGGAGCTGGCAAAACATGAAAGCGCGCGGACGAAAAAGTTTTTTATTCAGGTGAATACGGGCGAAGAGCCGCAGAAAGCGGGCATTGCGCCGCAGGATACGGCGCTTTTTGCAAAATTTTGTCAGGAAGAAGCAAAGTTGCCAGTGATAGGCCTGATGTGCATCCCACCGGTGGCCGATAATCCCGCGCCGCACTTTGCGCTACTCAAGAATCTGGCGGAAAAATGCGGTTTTTCGGAACTTAGCATGGGCATGAGCCATGATTTTGAACTAGCGGCGGCGATGGGCGCGACCTATGTGCGCGTCGGCAGCGCAATTTTCGGCGAACGGAATTAGATTTAGCGGCCAGGCATGCGGCCAGCGCGCGCGCCGATGCGGTGTTTGTAAGGTTCAATGATGTGTTTTTCGGCTTCAGGTAAAGCGGCGAATGCTTCAAACGCGGCGATGAAATTTTCTGCCAGCTCCGGCGAGGTAAACTTGCTGATGGATTCGCGTAAAATCGCAGCACCTTTGGCATTAAATTCTTCCTGCAATTCTTCACGGGTGCGGGGCAGTGGAACGGCTTTTGAAAAACGCCTATCGAGCTTTTCGTTTAAGGTAGATTTATAATTTTCCGGCGCGATTTTTTCGAGCTCTGTCATCGCATGTAACAACGCGCATTGCGTGAGCGCGACCATAGTGTAAGGGCAGCTATTTGCGCTAGGTAAACGATTTTCGAAATAATAATACGAGGTAGTGGGGTTATAGGAGGCTTCTCGGTGCTGAATGCCCGTATAAACGCGCAGCAAATCCATGCTCACATCGCTATTGCTCGTTTCGAGATGATGAAGCCGCGCAAGCGTGGATGTATCAGGTGCGAACAGCCAAAGATTATGCTGCAAGAATTCATTCATAAAGCACATTAAAAGGCCACTTTTGGGGCTTTTGTGCCAGAACGCATGTTTTTCCTTAGGTTCTTCCATGGCATCTTTGCCGGGTTCCGTAAGGCTAACATTTATATGCAGCCCATTTGCGCCAGTTTTTAGCAGTGCAATCTCTTCTTCCGGCGAATCAGATAAATGGCTTAATTCGATAGGTTCATTAAGGGTAAAAAGCGGGTCGAAATGTACGGAGGCAAGATTATGATTATGCTCTCGTGCATGTGTCAGTAAAGCCCGTCGCTCCGATTCAATAGCGCGGCATAAAGCAATAGGATCGCTCTTTTCTAAATCTTGCGGTTTGTGCGTGAACACAATTTCGTGCTGACAGAGTTTTGTTTCGCTGTAATGCGTCACGACCCGGCGGGAGTCTTCAAAAAATTTTCGTGCATCAGGCCGATTTGCGTACGTATACATCTTGGCATCTGTTTTAAGCGGCAAATCCCAATTATTATCCTTCAAGTCACCCTGATTCAGCGCCACATATTCCAGCTCCGCGCCGATATGAAATTCTAAGCCCAAACGCGCCGCGTAATCGACAGTCGCGCGTATCAGCGCAGTGGCCTGCGCCTTCAGTTTTTCCTGCGGATGATCGCGATCCATCAGTGCAGACTGCCCTGCTGCGAAGCCAGGTTCTGGCTGATTTCGCCCTGACGCACCGCACGTTTGAATTTCGCTTGGTCGCCTTCTACGATCATTTGATGCGCGGTAGCAGTGGTATAGATGGCTTTCAGTTTATCGAATTTTTGCGTCTGCACTGCGTATTTGGCGAGATGCAGAAGATATTGCGAATAGAGTTTGCGCATCTGTTCGAACGTTTCGTGCGGCAATGACGATTGCATCGCCTGATAGCTTTGCACGTAGCTTTGCATCGCATCGTTAAAGCGCTCCTGTTCCTCGGCTTTATTTGTACCTGGCTCAACCGAAATACAAATTTGCCGCGTAACATCGTTCACGCCGCGATAAAGTTTTTTCACCGTTTTACGCGCGCCCGCAAACTGGGTTGCGAATTCTTTATCGATACCGCGTTTTTTGAAGAAAATCATGGTGCCGTGAAGTTTGGCAATTTCAAGTAAATCATCCAAAAGTTCGGCGCGTTCCGCCGCCACACGCGCAAGCTGCTCGTTGGCGTAGGTATCATTTTGCGACGCCTGGCTGGAAAGACTTTGCGCGCGCTTAAGCATGCCAAGGAAATTTTCGCTGTAGAGATTATTTACAGCCGGTTCCGCGCCATGCGAAAAAAGCAGCAGGATAATCGCCTTAATATCGTGCAGATGTTCTTCATTATCAAAGGAGTCATGCGCTTCCATCGCTTGCAGACGCGAGCCTTCGATCAGATGCCGCCCCAAACAATGCAGCTCGGTGCTTTTTGCATCTTCAGGGTTGCGCGTATTCACCGCGGCACCGCGATCAAGAAGCGCCGTCGTCGCAGTAAGATCAGCCTGACCGGTAGCGGTGTGAAGTGCGGGCGAAATCGCCGCTTTGAACGTAGGCAGTTTGACAACGTGATCCAAAAAATGGGCATACATGCCGCGCTCCACCAAACGCTTATCCATAAGCATGGTGACATTACGCAGCACATTATCGCGGCCAAACGGTGCGTGCAGAATATTATCTTTCAACGATTTTTCGAGTGTGGGATAGCGATGCAGATAGGTGACCAGCTCCGAAACCGCATCCATATTGCCGAACTTTCCGGCCGTCGTGAGCAGCGATACCATCTGATCGACTGTCAGCTGCTTGCCACCGAAATGCAGCAAATGCTGCAGCTCCCCCGCCACGTCGTTGCGATGGAGGTGATCCAGCACGCTCTGAAGTGCCAGATTCATTTCAAATTCTGGCCCAATCCCTGAAACGGAACTCATAGTTTCTCCCACCTTGATTCTAGCGTGGAATGCTTAAGGAAAAGTTAAGGGGGTGACTCTTGATGCAGATGGAGTTACACTGCCCCCATGTTTTGGCCAGATGTACTTGAATTACAAGGTTTTTATGCCAGCGCGATCGGACGCTTGGCGCGGCGCGCGATTTGCCGGCGCATCGCTGAAATCTGGGAGCCGGCAGAAGGTGCGAGCGTGCAACAAATTCTCGGGCTTGGCTACGCGGCGCCTTATATTTCCTGCACCATACCCAAGCAGGCTGGCGAACATCGCGTCGCGCTTTTGATGCCCAGCCGGCAAGGGGCTGTGCATTGGCCGCCGCAAGCGAAAAATCGAAGTTTGTTGGGTAGTGAGCTGCATATTCCCTTTGCCGATGGCGCGGTGGATAGGATGGTGGTGGCGCATTTACTGGAATTCGCCGACCCTCTTGCCACGATGGCGGAAATCAATCGCGTGCTCGCACCCGGGGGGCAAGCGCTGCTGATTGTACCAAACCGTATGGGTTTGTGGTCGCAGAGCGACGCAACACCGTTTGGCTATGGAAGGCCTTTCTCGCTGCGACAAAGTCAGGGCCTTCTAGGCCAGACAGAGCTTCATTTACTGATGAGTGTGAAAGCGCTCTATTTTCCACCGAGCGAAAAACGCTGGGTGCTGAAAATCACGGGAGTTTTAGAGGCGTTCGGAAGACGATTTCTTCCGCTTTTAGGAGGGATAAAATTACTGGTGGTAGAAAAACGCGTGCCCGCTCCAATACAGGAAAAAATTGCTGCGAAACCCATGTTAGAGGGCGCTATCGCCCCAGCATAATACTTATTTTTCAGCTACATAAACCCAGCCGCTTTACAAAAGGGCGTGGTTCAGTGTATGCCTCGCCCCCTTATTATTTGTATAGATAGATGTCACAGCTCGTAATCGTAGAATCGCCTTCCAAGGCCAAAACCATCAATAATTACCTCGGCAGGGACTATAAGGTCATTGCCTCGTTCGGCCATGTGCGCGGGCTGCCTTCCAAGCAGGGTTCGGTGGTGCCAGAGGAGGATTTCGCCGTCACTTACGAAATTCATGAAGATTCCACCCGGCATATGAAGACGATTGTCGATGCGGTGAAAAATGCCGACGGCCTGATTCTGGCGACTGACCCGGACCGCGAAGGCGAAGCGATTTCCTGGCATATCGTCGAGGCGCTGAAAGAAAAGAAAGCGATCAAAAAAGATTTTCCGGTGAAGCGCGTGACGTTCGGTGAAATCACCAAACGTGCGGTGAAGGAAGCCTTCGCGCAACCGCGCGAAATTGATATGGCGCTGGTGCAGGCGCAGCAGGCGCGCCAGGCACTGGACTATCTGGTGGGTTTCAAACTCTCGCCGATTTTGTGGAAGAAACTTCCCGGTGCGCGTTCGGCAGGCCGTGTGCAATCGGTGGCGCTGCGCCTCATCTGCGATCGCGAAAGCGAAATCGAGCGTTTCGTTCGCCAGGAATATTGGGATGTGAAACTCGATTTCTCCGGCGCAACGAAACAGGAATTCACGGCGAATCTCACGCATTTCAATGGCGAGAAGCTGGAAAAATTTTCGATTATCGATGAGAAAAAAGCAAAGAGCGTTGAGCAAGCACTGCGCGAGAAAAATTACCGCATTGTTTCGATTGAAAAGAAACAGGCGCGCCGCAATCCGCCCGCGCCGTTTACCACCTCGACGCTGCAGCAGGAAGCATTCCGCAAACTCGGTTTTGGCGCGAAACGCACGATGCAAGTGGCGCAGTCGCTTTATGAAGGTGCGGATATCGGCGGCGAAACGACCGGCCTTATCACCTATATGCGTACGGACGGGATTGACCTCGCCGCCGAAGCCGTGATGGCCACGCGTGATGTGATCAAACAAGAATATGGCGAAAATTATCTGCCCAATTCGCCGCGCATGTATAAAAATAAGGCGAAGAACGCGCAGGAAGCGCACGAGGCGATTCGCCCGACCGACCCTTCGCGTTCGCCCGAGCGTATCGCGAAATATTTAAATGACGATGAGCTGAAACTTTACACGCTGATTTGGAAACGTTTGATGGCGTGCCAGATGGAAGCGGCGGTGTATGATCAGGTGATTGCGGAAATCGAAGCGCAGGATAAAAAAGCCAATGCGCGTGCGGTGGGTTCGACGCTGAAATTCGACGGCTTTATGAAGCTTTATCTCGAAGGCCGCGACGATGAGGAAGATGACGAAGATCGCACGCTGCCGGAATTGAATGAAGGCGAAAATCTGAAACTCATCGACGTAAAGCCCGCGCAGCATTTCACCGAGCCGCCGCCGCGTTTCACCGAGGCGAGTTTGGTAAAAAAACTCGAAGAACTCGGCATCGGCCGCCCTTCGACTTATGCGAGTATTATCTCGGTGTTGCAGGATCGCGAATATGTCGTGCTTGAGCAAAAACGCTTCATGCCGGAAGCGCGTGGCCGTCTTGTCACCGCGTTTCTCACGGCGTTTTTTGAGCATATCGTCAATGTGAATTTCACCGCGAATCTCGAAGATAAACTCGACGATATTTCCGCCGGTGAAATGGAATGGAAACAGGCGCTGCGCGATTTCTGGGGTGATTTTTCCAAGGATTTAAGCGATGCGGAAAAAGTAATTATCCCCGATGTGATGCAGGCGATCGAAGGCGATTTGCTGCATCTGATGTTCCCGGAAGCAACGCCGGTTGCCGAGCAACGCGCCTGTCCATCGTGCAAAGAAGGCACGCTGAATTTGAAACTCAGCAAATGGGGTGCATTTGTGGGTTGCTCACGTTATCCGGATTGCAATTACACACGAAAAATCGGCCCGCAGAGCGATGATGATAAGGCGGCGCAGCGACTCGAAAATCCGGAAGTCAAAGTGCTCGGCATCGATGAGAATGATCAGGAAATTACGCGCCGAAAAGGGCCTTACGGTTTTTATGTACAGCGCGGCGAAAATAAAAAAGATAAGGGTTTCAAGCGCGGAAGTTTGCCGAAAAATATTTTGCCGGAAGAACTGACGCTCGAGCAGGCGCTGAAACTTTTAGAGCTGCCGCGCGAAGTGGGCAAACATCCGGAGAGCGGCAAAAAAATTCTCGCCAATATCGGCCGCTTCGGCCCGTACGTACAGCACGAGAAAATTTTTGCTTCGCTCCAAGGTGAAGACGATGTGCTGACGATTGGTATGAACCGTGCGATGGAACTCATTGCGCAAAAAGAAGAGAAGATGAAAAATAAAACCGGAGGTGGACGTGGCTCAGTTGCGCCGCTGAAAGTTTTAGGCGAACATCCGGATGGCGGTGAAGTAGCGGTGTATGCGGGCCGTTACGGCGCGTATGTAAAACATGGCAAAGTGAATGCGACGCTGCCGAAAGAAAAACTGCCGGAAAGTTTTACGCTGGAAGAAGCGCTGGAATTGATCGCCAAAAAATCCGCCAAGGGTGGTAAGGGTGGATTTAAAAAAGGCGGCTTTAAGAAGCGAGCCAAAAAATAATTAGTCGCGTGCGTAACCTCGGCGACCGCGTCCGCCACCATCGTCGTCACCAAGAGTTTTTTTGGGTTGGCGCGCTATTACCCGCTGAAGTAAGGTTTGCGCCGTTTTTTCAGCCATATCAACATTATGTTTATTTGTAGAAGCTGACGCAGGCATAGTTGTCAGTAATGAATCCATGACCGGGTCGCCGCTCGTCGTGCGGGCTGTATCCTCTTCTTTGCCGGGTTTTCCGGTAAGTGCGCCGAGATTATTAATTGGAATTTCTTGTACCATAACCACTCTCCTTTTGTTTCTCTCATTCTACTACGCAATTATGACAATTTGATGACAAGGGGCCGGTTTTTGCGTATGTAGCGAAGATTATGACCAAATTGACCCTTACCTTCGGCCCGGCGCAGAAACCGGTGGAACTCGGCGAGATCGTGTATCTGGCCAAAAATACGCCTATGCGGCTCGATTCCGGGGCGGAAATCCGGGATTTTCCCATCGCCTACCAGACCTACGGCCAGCTGAATGCGGATAAATCCAACGCGATTTTGCTCTGCCACGGCCTCACCGCCGACCAATATGTTATCGGCCCGCACCCGGTGACGGATAAGCCCGGCTGGTGGGAGTTGATGGTCGGGCCTGGTAAGCCCATTGATACGGAAAAATATTTCGTCATCGCGAGCAACTGCCTGGGCGGATGCGTGGGGTCTTTCGGGCCGAAAAACATCAATCCGGATACGAAACGATCCTGGAATCTTGGGTTCCCGGTGATTACGATTCACGATATGGTGCGCGCGCAGGCGCTGCTCATCGAACATCTGGGGATTACGAAATTACTTTCTGTCATTGGCGCTTCGATGGGCGGGATGCAGGCGCTAGCCTGGGCTATCGATTACCCCGAGCGTGTGCGTTCGGTGATGCCGATTGCTTGCGCGGCGCGACATACGGCGCAAAATATCGCCTATCACGAAATAGGCCGCCAGGCGATTATGGCCGACCCGGAATGGCGCGAGGGTAATTACCTGGATGAGGGAAAATTCCCCGCAAAAGGCCTGGCCGTGGCGCGCATGACGGCGCATGTCACCTATCTTTCGGAAGAGAAGCTGGCGCGTAAATTCGGCCGCCAATTGCAGGATCGTGAGAAACCCTCCTATGGGTTTGAGGCGGATTTCCAAATTGAGAGCTATTTACGCTATCAGGGATCGACATTTGTGGAACGTTTTGACCCGAATTCCTATCTCTATATCACCCGCGCGATGGATTATTTCGACCTCACTGCCGGACAGCCGGGCGAAAGTGATGGCGAGCGGTTAGCCCATGCTTTTAAGGGCGCGAAAGCCAGTTTTTGCCTGATTTCCTTCAGTTCGGACTGGCTGTTTCCGCCCGCCGAACATAAGCTGATGGTGCATGCGCTGAACGCCGCCGCCGCCAATGTGAGCTATGTGGTGATAAAAACCAACCGTGGCCATGATGCCTTCCTGCTGGATGAGCCGGAATTGAGCGCCACCGTACGGGGCTTTCTGGGCGGCTTGAACCGGGCTTAGCCTTAACGATTTGTTAAGCTTTTTATGCGAAAATTCTTCTGTAAAACGGGAGAATACATATGACTGACAAAGGCCACAAACTTCCAACCTGGGAAAAAGAACCGAAAGGCCATTGTCTTTACGCGTCGGACCCTGAGGGCTCACCTTATCTCGAGTTGGCGCTGCAAGAATTGGGAGAATTCATTCATGATGAAGATAATTTCAGAATTTTGCAGGATATAATGAGCGATGAAATTTATACCGTTACTGAACCCATTGAGGATTTAGAGGGTGCATTAGATACAGTAATGCCCGTGTGGGATAAGCGCCCTCAACTAGATGAAGTTGAGCCGCGCTCCATTACATTTACCAATGCACATATGGAGCAAGCAGAATACGTTATCGATATTTTGCAAAGAAAAATGTTGGATATTATCAATCTTGAGCCTGGCGAAAATCCGGATATCCAGGAAAGAGATAAAGTTCTGTTAAGTCATCTTATCGAGCGCGTTGCCAGCGTGCATGAAGCGATGCAGGAAATTTATACGCAGCATGAAATCACTACCGAGCATCTTCTCACAGCGCGCGAAGCGCTTAAAGCACTCACGATCGAAGATAGAGAGCTTATCAACTCCATGGGCAAAAACTCAAAGTATTATACTAAGAAACTAGCTGAAATTCTCACCGATGCAGAAACGGCCTTTTCAAACTTAGATACGCCGAAGCAAAAATTAAAAGAAGCGATTGGGCCACTTTGTGCAAACGCACACCGATTTGCATTTCTTGCCGAGAATTTGGATGTTTTCTTGGGCTACCACCACCGCACTTTAACGGATGAACAAAAAGAAAGCATGCGTACGCGCCTTAGTGCATTTTCAGATGCGTTGGAAGATTTGGATAAAAGCCTGATGCAATCGCCGGGACGTTCGCGCTAATCCGCAACGCTAATTCCATTTTGTCTTTCTAAAACTCGGTGTAGCATAGCGCCATGGCTTTGGCGCTGAAAACATCAACCTCATCTGTACGCGGAAAAATGTGGAAAATTCGCACCGCCGATGCGCGTGCGGTAGAAGCGATTCGTCAGCAGCAAAATCTGCCGGAAATTGTTGCGCATATTCTCGCCACGCGCGGAGTCAAACCCGAAGAAGCAGAAAAATTCCTCAGTCCGAAACTCAAAGATCATCTGCCTGATCCACTTTGCATGAAAGATATGGATAAGGCCGTGGCGCGGCTGGTTGCGGCGATCGAACGAAAAGAAAAAATTGCGGTGTTTGGTGATTATGACGTGGATGGCGCCACCGCCGCCGCAGAGATACACCGGTATTTTTCCGCTTTAGGCCAGGAAGTGCGCATTTATATTCCCGACCGCATCGCCGAAGGTTACGGCCCCAACGAACAGGCCATGCAAAAACTGGCGGCAGAAGGCGTGCGCCTCGTGGTTACGGTGGATTGCGGCACCAGCGCCCATGCGGCACTTGCGATTGCGCGGCAAGCGGGGATGGAAGTGATTGTTATTGATCACCATCTTGCCACGGAGACATTGCCGGAAGCGGTGGCCGTGGTAAACCCTAACCGCCTCGATTGCTCTTCCGGATTGGGGTATTTATCGGCCGCCGGGGTGACGTTTTTACTCCTGGTGGCACTGAACCGGGCTTTGCGGGAAAACGGATTGTTTCGGGAGCAAAACGAACCAGACCTATTAAGCCTTTTAGACATGGTGGCCCTTGGGAGTGTCTGTGATGTTATGGAGTTACGAGGGGTGAACCGCTCTTATGTTGCCCAAGGGCTTAGAGTATTACGCAACCGGAATAATCTAGGTTTGACCAAATTACTGGAGGTTGGAGGCTGGAATGCACCCCCTTCGGTTTATACGCTTGGGTTTGTGCTTGGCCCGCGCATCAACGCCGGCGGCCGTATCGGCGATGCGGGGCTTGGCGCGCGCTTGCTCACCACACAAAGCGAGGAAGAGGCCGTCGCCATCGCTGCACAACTGCATAAACTGAATGCCGAACGCCAGGCAATCGAGGTGCAGATGCTCGACGAAGCCCGCGCCATGGCCGAAAAGCAGCAGAATATGCCCGTGATTTTTGTTGCCAAAGAGGGTTGGCACCCGGGTGTAATTGGTATTGTCGCGGGCCGTTTGAAAGAAGAAATCCATAAGCCAGTAGCCGTAGTGGCGATGGAAAAAGATGTAGGCAAAGCCAGCGCGCGCTCCATTACAGGCGTAGATTTTGGTACGGCGGTGACACGTGCCCGGCTGGAGGGCCAACTGCTGGCAGGAGGAGGGCATGCGATGGCGGCCGGATTTACTATCGAAGCGGCTAAACTCGACGCATTTCATGCCTATCTTTGCGAAGCCCTGGGCCTTGCGGTAGAGGAAGCGCGGCGCGAGAAAATCCTATGGTGCGATGGCGTGGTGAACGCAGCTGGGCTTACGGTTTCGCTAGCAGAAATGCTCGAGCGTGCAGGTCCTTACGGTGTAGGCAACCCCGAACCTCGGCTTATTGTTTCAGATGCGATGTGCTATCAGGCAAATGTAGTGGGCGGTAAGCATGTGGCCTGCCGCATCGGGCCAAGCGGGCTTACGAAAGTGGGAAACGCCTGGGTCAAAGGTATCGCCTTCCGCGCGGCAGGAACCCCGCTCGGCGAAGTGCTGATGAGCGCAAAAGGGCCATTGCAACTTGCCGGCACATTAAAAATTAACCACTGGAACGGAAATCAATATCCGGAATTTCAGATAGAAGACGTGAACCTGTCATAATTCTGACATAAAGCACTGCTACGCTTCGTCTATGGACACCCTACTTGCCGTTGCAAACAGTCATCATCAGGCCGTCGCCCTCCAGCAATGGGCCGAAGAGGGTAAGCGTCGCTTTCTCGCCTATGCGTATGGCGGAGACGGCGCGCCGGATGTTTTCAGCGCAGCAGATCCCGACGGCGCAGGTACCGCCAGCACCGAATGGGCCTATATTTTGGGCACACTGAACGCCTTCGCCGTAAAAAGAGTGCAGCCGGAAGAAAAAGAAGAAATAATCTGGCAAGAAGAAAAGAAAAAGGAAGAGCGGGAAAAAGTCGCCCGCGCGCTGTTTCGGCACATCGAAAATTGATTAGACATCTTCTACTGATGCGTTAAAATCCGCAACGCTATTCATCAAGGAGAAGGTATGCACACATCGAAACTTTTAGCAGCAGCGGGTCTTGTTGCCGTGGCGCTCGGCGCACAAAATTCCCAGGCACAGGAAAAAAAGGAAATGGAAAAATGCTACGGTATTGTGAAGGCCGGGCATAATGATTGCAGCAACGCAGCAGGCACGCATTCTTGCGCGGGCCAGGCAAAAACCGATAGCGATGGTGGGGAATGGGTGTTGCTGCCGCGCGGTCTCTGCGACCGTATCGTTGGCGGTTCGATGAAACCCAAAGCATAAATTGTATAAACCGCTTTTTATCGGCGCGACGATTGCTGCAGGCGATCTGGGCATTACGCACGAATTTTTGAAGCGCATTCTTGCCGCGCTTTATGCGGTCCCGAATCAGTCATTTCATATCGGCAGTGAGGCGGTGAGCTTGCGCGAAATGCTAAAAAATAAAGAGGGCCCGAAGTCTTTAGGTGCCGATCGGCTGCCTATGCTGGAAGGCCAAGTATTTTTGGATAAGAATTTATACCCGCTTATTGCTGAAATACGCGAAACATACCTGGAGCGAGAGAAAATTTCGCCGGGGAAAATAAGCACGTTTATGCCGATTTCAAAAAGCGAGAGGCTGATACTCGAAATAACGCAGGAAATCGTGGAAAAATGGCACGGATGCGACCTGGCGGGCAAGGATTATAAAAAATTTAAGACCCAGAGAATTCGCTAACGCGACAGCTCATTGGCAGAGCCAAGCTTTGGATGGCTATCCAACCAGGCAAGTACCATACCTGCGCGTTTCTCCCATAAATTACGCGAGAGATCGATAGGTGGATCAACAAAAGTTCGCAGTTGTTCGGCCTCAATTTGGGTAAGCATACGCAGCACGGGATATTGGTGTGTGGCAATCCGTTTTACGCTTTCGTATCCTTGCAAAAAATTATTGGTGAGTTCGGGATAAAAACCGCAATCACGTATGATGGTATCCACCTCTTCCAGACTGAAGCCGCGTGGGCGGGCCACGTGCCAGCAAATAAATTGCGCCAGATCGTGCATGGGATAACTGAGCTTGCTGAATTCAAAATCCAAAAGCACAGGTCCGCCCTCGCTCATAATGAATTGTTTTGTATGCACATCGCCATGCACGATGCTCTCTTCTGGATTTAAGGTGGTGAAATTCGCCGCCAAATCGGTGATACGCGCGCGGGTTTCAGATGGCATAGTAATGCCGTTATTTAAACATTCCTTGCCCAACAGCTGGAGCCGCGCATCGTTTTGCCGAAGGATGGCTCCCGCAAATTGCCAGCGATGCGACATTTTTTCAAGCGGATCCCGGCCGCGTATGGGTTGCGAGGGATCAAAATAATCATCCGCAATGGTGTGAATTTTCGCAAGTGTTTTACCGGCTTGAAAATAGGCTTCGGTCGTATTGGGAAGCGGTGTGCCAGCAATAAAAGACATAAGTTGAAGTGCGCTTCCATCCGGCAAGAAAATAATATCGCCAAAAGGTTCGGGTACAGACGCGCCGCGCTCAAAAAGAAAACGCAAAAAATGATGCGCATCGCGGATAGTACTATCCGGCTCTTTCTTGACGGCAGCAGCAATCTTGCGTCGGTCAGTTTCTATACGAAAAACATGTTTAGAGTTACCACCATCTAAATAGTGAATGCCCGTGATAACTTCATTTTCCGCAAGAATGCCCGCTTTTTCTATTGCCCGCTGAATAAAAGATTCATGTAACATGCGGCCCCACTCATATGCTTTAGCCTATCACAGCCAGGTTAACGAAAAGTGAAGAATGCCTAAAATGAGTACTAAATGCCCGGTAGGCTTGCCTTTTTTGAAGGATTTTCTATGCTTCCCGGCCTATGTCATTGTTAGAAAAAAATTACGACCCCAAAGAGGCCGAACCGCGTCTGCAAAAATTCTGGGCGGAAAAGGGCGTTTATGCCTGGGATCCGGCCGAGCCGCGCGAGCGCAATTATGTGATTGATACGCCGCCGCCGACCGTTTCCGGTTTACTGCATATGGGGCATATTTTTAGTTACACACAGGCCGATTTCATCGCGCGTTACCAGCGCATGAAGGGCATGAATGTGTTTTACCCGATGGGGTTTGACGATAACGGCCTGCCGACCGAGCGCTTGGTGGAAAAGGCGAAGAAGATTCGTGCTGCCGATGTCGGCCGCGAAAAATTCATCGAGCTGTGCAACGAAGTGGCGGAAGAAGCGCGCGTGGAATTTCGTGCGCTGTTTGAATCGGTGGCGCTCTCGGTCGATTGGGCGCAGGAATATCATACGATTAGTGAGGACTCGCGCCGCATTTCGCAAATGTCATTTTTGGATTTGCATGCGAAGGGCCATATCTACCGCGCGCTCGAGCCGATGTTGTGGGACCCCATCGATCAAACCGCCATCGCGCAAGCGGAAGTGGAAGATAAAGAGCTGCCGAGTTTCTGGAATGATATTCTGTTCGGCATTGACGGCAGCGATGAGAAAATTACGATCGGCACGACGCGGCCGGAATTATTGCCGGCATGCGTTGCCGTTCTTTATCACCCTGAAGATGAGCGCTACCAGCATCTGAAAAATAAAACGGCAATCACGCCGCTTTTCGGCGTGAAGGTTCCGCTGATTGCCGATGATCTGGTGCAAAAAGATAAAGGCACCGGCCTCGTGATGTGCTGTACGTTTGGTGATGAGACGGATATTGCGTGGTTTAATAAGTATCGTGAAGCTTATAATCTTAAGATACGAGTAATATTAAACAAATATGGGAAAATAAAAGCGACAATACTAACCCCAGACGACACAACTACAGAGGAATGGATTATCTCTTTTGGATGGAACGATGGACTAACATTTGGTCCAGATTATGGGAGTATAGATAGCAGCGATTCAGTTGATCTTAAAAACGCAATCAGAAATATAGAAGTTTTAAATGGCCTCAAGGTAACAAACAGCGATCCGAAACATCCCGGCGCACGTGAGAAAATCACCGAGCTGTTGCAGCAACAAAATTTATTGGTGAAGCGTGAGCCGATGAAACATGCAGTGAAATGCGCGGAACGCAGCGGTGCACCGCTGGAAATTTTACCGACCGCACAATGGTTCGTAAAACTCCTCGATAAAAAAGACGCGTTGCTGAAACGCGCGAAGGAAGCGAATTGGTATCCGGAATATATGCGCGTGCGCATGGAGCAATGGACGGAAAGTTTGAAATGGGATTGGTGCATTTCCCGTCAGCGTTATTTCGGCGTACCGTTTCCGGTGTGGTATTTTCACAATGAAGATGGCGGTATAATTCAGTTACCCGCACATATAAATGATTTGCCGGTTAATCCGCTTAAGGATTTGCCTAGAAACTTTAAACTAACGTTAGAAAATGATTCCGATCAAGCAATTCGCGGAATTGCAGAAGCTCAGGAAGATATTTTGAACACGAAAGGTGAGCTTGTAATTCGGAAGGGTACAAGAGGAACGTTGAAAGCAGAACCCGATGTGATGGATACGTGGGCGACGTCGTCCGTTTCGCCGCAGCTGAATTCGCACGGTGTCGCAAAAAATTATACGATCGATAAAGATCGTCACGAAAAATTATTCCCCGCCGATTTGCGCCCGCAAGCGCATGAAATTATTCGCACCTGGGCATTTTATACTTTTGCGAAAGCGGAGCTGCATGAGCAGACAATTCCGTGGAAAAACCTGATGATTTCCGGCTGGTGCTTGGCGAGCGATAAAACCAAGATGAGTAAATCAAAAGGCAATGTGATCACGCCAGTCGCGCTGATTCAGGAGAAGGGCGCGGATGCGGTGCGTTATTGGGCGAGCACATCGCGCCTGGGTGCGGATACGGCGTTCTCGGAAGATGTATTAAAAATTGGTCGGAAATTGGTGACAAAATTATGGAACGCGTCGAAATTCGCCGCGCAGCATCTGGATAAACGTAAAGGTGAAATTTCCACCGCGAGAGACGATAAGGCGATTACCGAAACGCTGGATCGCTGGATTATTACGCGCCTTTCGCGCGCTGTTACCATCGCAACAGATGAATTCGAGCGCTACGAATATTCCGATGCGCGCGCCGCGATGGAAGATTTTTTCTGGAATGATTTTTGCGATAATTATTTAGAATTATGCAAGGCGCGCGCCTACGATACCGAGGGAAAAAATAGCGCGGCGCAGCAATCCGCCATTCATACGATTTATTATTGTTTAGAAGTTTTGTTGCGTCTTTTTGCGCCAATCGTGCCTCATATTACCGAGGAATTATATCAGGATTTATTTGGCAAAAATTCTGTTCACTCTCGTGGTATGTGGCCAAAAGCGGAGATCTTATTTATCGACGAAGTGGCAGAAAATTCTGGCATCGCTGCGGTAAGTGTGATGAACGAAGTGCGCAAAGTGAAAGCAGAAAAAAATGTTTCTATCAAATGGCCGGTAGAAAAAATCGAGGTGCGCGGCAAAGTGAAATTACTTGAGCCGGTGCTAAGCGATCTCAAAGATTGCAGCAACGCGCGCGAGATTAGTTTGAGCGAGGCCGATGGCGATTTACACGCGCAAGTAACGCTGGGAGAACAAAGTGACGCGGCCTGAAGAAAATTTTGATGCCATCGTGATTGGCGCGGGCGTTGCCGGCGCAACACTTGCGTTGGATTTAGGTAAAGCGGGTTTTGCGGTGGCGCTACTGGAATCGCAGCCCATCAACGCATTGCTTGAGCGCGCCAGCGATGGCCGTACAACCGCGCTAGGGCTGGGCAATGTGCAATATTACGATCGGCTCGGTATTGGCGAAGTGATTCGTGATCAGTCAGGCACTATTGATGAAATTCGTATCGCGGATCAGGATTCGCCGGCGTATTTGCATTATCATCATGAGCTTGTAAGCGAAGACCCGATGGGTTTTGTCCTAGAGAATGGTGTGTTTCGCAAAGCTTTGATGGATGAAATCGCGAAAGAAAAGACGATAGAGATTTTTGATAATGTGCAGTGGAAATCAATCAAGCAGGATAGCCATTTTGCACAAGTTGCACTGAAAGATGGAAGAGCGCTAACTGCAAAAATAATCATCGCCGCGGATGGAAAAAAATCTGCCGTGCGTGACTATGTAAAAATTCCTTACCGCGTAAAATCTTACAAGCAGACGGCAATAGTTGGCATCATCGAACATGAAAAAAATCATGAAAATGTGGCGTTAGAGCGCTTCTTAAACGCAGGGCCTTTTGCAGTGTTACCCATGCGTGGGGGGCACCATTCTTCTATCGTCTGGAGCGAGGCGGAAGATTTGGTGCCGCTGTATCTCGCAATGCCCGAAGCGGATTTTAACGCGGCGCTTTCTGAGCGCATGGAACATTATCTGGGCAAGGTGACGTGGGTTGGTAAGCGTTGGGCTTACCCGCTTTCGCTCACGGTTGCAGAAAAATTTAACGAAGGCCGCGTGGTGGTGATTGGCGATGCCGCGCACGCTATTCATCCGATAGCGGGGCAAGGCCTTAATCTTTCGCTGCGCGACGTGCAGGAATTGGTGCGCCACATGCGCGCGCAGTCAAAAGTGGGGCTGGATATTGGCGCGAGCGATATGCTGGCGAAGTTTGCCCGCACGCGCACAACCGATAACGCCGGCATGATTGCCGCGACGCATTATTTGAATGGTTTGTTCTCGAATAATATTCCCGCCGTGCGCCGCGCGCGCCGTTTTGGATTAGGCTTGGTAGAAAAACTCCCGCGTCTCAAACGCCGTTTTGTGAAACACGCAATGGGCGTATGAGTGGCGAATAATTTCATTTTGTTTGGAGCGGGTGCTAGCCACGGTTCTGAGCCTCAAGGCTTTAAAAAGCCCCCATTAATGAAAGATCTTTTTGAAAGTATAATAGAATTCGATTCTGAATTAAAAGCTCTCTTTGAAAGTTTAAATATGCTTTATCCCGGTGCATGGAGTTCATTTTCAGAGAATGAAAAAGTTGCCTTGGAAATTAAACAAGACAACGATCTTCCTTTATTAATGAATTGGCCAGAGCGTTTTAAGAAAAATTACGAGGGCGCCTCAATTACTTTATCTAGACGTTATGCAAACTATATCGAGCCTCACTTAATATCTTTAGCTACTTATTTCTTTAACTTTTGCCCTAGTCCACAAAATATATATATAAAATTCTGCGAGAAACTGAATTCCATAATAGATAAAAATCCAACCATATTATGCACTTTAAATTATGATTTACTGCTACAACGCGCGATAGAAAAATCAAATTTAGCCCCAGTTTTAAGAACGCCGCGCGGATTTTTGTCCTTTAATAGTGTAGTAAAAAGTAAGAAAGTTGAATTAATTTTACCACATGGAAGTTGCAATTTTTTTGTTCCCGGGACTAGTGAAAATGCTCGAATAGTGCGGCAAACTCTAGATACAGATCAGCCTTTAGTGGTGAGAGAAGAGGAATCTTTTTTCATCAGAATAGGAAATCAATTGCCTATTATTAGCAATTTAACCCCTGAAAAGAACTCAATAAATGGCGAAACATTCATAAATTTCCAAAAGAACATTATGAAGCAGGCCATTGGAGAAGTCGATAAGATTGCAATTATAGGTGTACAGGTTAGAGATTGGGATAAGCATATTTGGAGCCCATTGGCCGAAACTAAGGCAAAAATACTTTACTGCACATTGGGCAATGCAAATGATTTCATGAAGTGGTCTAAGAAATATGGTAGAGAAGATCCTGCGCCATTGGTAAGAGGCTTTGCGGATGAATTAGAAGAAATTACAAAATTTCTTTCAGACTAATTGTGGTGGCGTCAGGAGCGCGGTATCGCACCAGGAAAAACCGCGCCCCTGACATAAACTCAAGTTTTATACTGTGTCCGCTGCTCCAATTTTTCGGATAAAGATTCAAGCAGCGTACGTTCCAGATATAATGTTTGCGCCCAACATTCCTGCAAACGCACGCTCAGAAGCCGCACCGCTTCCAAAGATTCCGGTGATGCCGCTCCAGGACAATTTTTTTTAAGGTGCAAAAGCGCATCGCTCACATCCGCGATGGCGTAAAACAGAGAAGCAAAATCGCTGGGTGAGGACCCCGAACCCACAGCGGTAGCTTTTTTCATGCGCATGATAATTCGCTCGATAACAATAGACCTAAAGCTCGCATACCCAAGCAAACCAGTCAACCAAAAATAGAATATCGAGAAGGAATTGCAACTTATAGGCGAGTAACTATTGCCCTTTTATGGCCCTTATCACGTAATTGACGCTGGTATCGCTACTTTCGCGCCAAGCCTGCGTGATGGGGTTAAATTGCATGCCGCGCAAATCATCCATACGCATATCTTGCTTTGCAAGCAATGCCCCTATTTCGCCGGGCGTTAAAAATTTACGCCAGTCATGCGTACCTTTGGGCAACCAACGCAGAACATACTCCGCGCCGAGAATCGCAAAAATGTAAGATTTCGCCGTGCGATTAAGGGTGGCGATAAAAAGCAATCCGCCAGGCTTTACCAGATCACTGCAAGCTTGAATAAACACCGGCACGTTATCGACGTGCTCAATAATTTCCATGGCCAAAACAACATCGTATTTTTTGCCTTTAGCCGCGAGCGCTTCTGCTGTTTTAGATTGGTAATCGATAGAGAGCTTTTCCTTTTCGGCGTGGAGCTTCGCTATCGCTATATTTTTTTCACTGCCATCAATGCCGGTGACATGTGCGCCAAGACGGGCAAAAGGCTCGGATAGCAAACCACCCCCGCAGCCAACATCAAGCAGGCGCATATTTTTCAGTGGCGTTTTCGCGGAAGAATCGAGATTAAAATGCGCAACCACCGCATCACGAATATACGCAATGCGGGTTGGGTTGAATTGATGCAGAGGTTTAAATTTTCCGCGCGGATCCCACCATTCTTCCGCCATCGCTTCAAACTTTGCGATTTCCGAAGCATTGAGGGTAGATTTTACTGAGATTTTTGATGCCATGTTAACTGTTTATTAGCTTATTTCTGACATAATTAAAGCACGGGCAAACAAATTCTGTCGAGCAAATTATGCAAGAAAAATCACCACCAAGGTTACCGATGTACATCATTAATTTTTTAAGCGAAGATTTAACACGCGACGATGTAAAAATCGCCTTTGCGTATAAAGATGCAGAAATGTCGAAAGGGACATGCAGTATTTTGAATGTTCTGAGAGAGATAGATAGAAAAATTTCACATATGATTCTCACAAGTCAATCCAGCTATGAAATATTTATGCAAGGGCCTGCTGGAAAAATTGCAGAAAATTTCGAATTTACAGAGAAACTAGAAGCGTTAAATAAACAAAAAATAGAGGAATTGCAGAGAACACAGCTTTATCTAAGACAATTTCTTGTAGATGCGAATCGACTTATTGGCGTGGACGTAAATCATCGACTTGAATTTTCTAAGCTTCCAGCACCGCCAACAAAATTAGAACAGAAAATGGCCAAAGAATTTTTGCCAAAACATTTTTCAGCGCTCGAAGATTTGGAAAAGTACCTGAAATCCCAGTTAGTAAGCAATCAGGAGCAAAAAGAATTAGAAATTCCCGAACTGCGCGAAATGGCAAGCGATTTGAAGAGCATAATTATAGCGGATAAATGAAAATGCTCGGCAACGATTATGAGCAGCAGGAAGCAAAGTCAGAAGCAGAAGATATGGCTTTAATAAGGCTAATTGATGAGATTTGCGAAAATTTTGCGAGCATAAAAATTGAACTTGCGTTAGAGCAAGCGGTGCGTAGGAATATAGAACGCCGTAGCTAAGATTTAGTGCGTATAACCGCGCAGATCGCAGAGCGTATCTTTCAGATGTGGTTTGCTGGAGAGCGCTTCGGTCACACTGAAACTATTGTTATTCGCGCAAAGCATAAATAATTCCTGCATACGAAAACGAAACGGAACATCGGTTTTCATGCGTTCGATCACTTTTTCCAGAAAGGCACAAACAACCGGAATGTTAATCCGCACGGAATCCATCACTTCAACTCCGCCTTCAAAAAAACTGCCGCCCGTGATCGTCGGCGAAGGCATCTGCATAGGCAATTCGCTGCCGATTTGTTCAGCATAAGATTTATGGCTGCCGGGTTGTATGCCGGGAATAAGAGGATTTTCGGTTATCGATGCTTTGCCGGAAGCTTCAATCTGCGAAAGCTGAAGAATGAGCGCAGGAAAAACCTGCTTCTCGTTTATCACGAGCCCGAGCTCTTGGTAGAACTCTTCCATCTTTTGAAATAACTCCAAAAAATTGCTCATCGTTTCAAAGTCCCCTGAAGCCTTAATAATGATCTCTAGCTTCTTGAGTTTACGGCAAAAAGGTTAAAAGAGGGTTAACGTAAACGAGGTGCTTATTTCAATGGGTTAGAAGCTGAATCGTTAACAATTTTTTAAGATATTATTGTTAATCTGGATAAAACCAGGAGAGATACATGAGACCGCTACCTAAAGGAAGAGTCGTTGTTGGAACGGCAGACACACTAATTGCCGAT
>CAYPXJ010000017.1:14773-31286 GCA_964414595.1 uncultured Rickettsiales bacterium | reverse complement strand
GCGGCGCTGGTTCTCGCGGATCGCGATGTATTCCATCTCCGGCGTGATGATGCCTTTCCGCGCGTAGTGCATCTGCGTCACGTTCTGACCGCGTTTTGCGCGCAGCGGCGTTTTGTTCGGATGCGGAAATTCCTCCGCCAGGCCACGCATTGGTTCGTTATCTTTAAAGCCGTTATCCATCGGGCGAATATCGCGGCCAATATATTTTTCTACATCAGCGCGCGCTTCGATCCATTTCTGGCGCAGCTTCGGCAGACCTTGGCGAATATCAATGGTTACATTCGGATCGGTATACGGGCCGGAGGTATCATAGACCGTCACTTTTGGCGTAACCGTATCTTTCACGCTGATTTCGCGCATCGCCACGCGAATATCTTTATGCAGATTTCCCGAGATATACTTTTTCTGCGACGCGGGGAATGGATCGGTGGTGATGTGGATGGGTTTTGCTTTTTCTTTTGCGACGTTTTTCATAATAGCTCCTGCATTCTTATATAATTCTTACAATTCGCCAGGCTTTAGCGAAAATAATCAGCTTTGAGAACCGGAGCGCAGCGTACTAAATCGTACGTGAGCACCGGAAGCGGAAAAGGTGATTATTTGCAGCAAAGCATCGCGAATTTCAATTAGTGCTTATTGCCCACGTAGAGAAAGCGCGTCCCACAATAAGGACAATCCACATAACCTTCGTCACCCATACGCATATAAATAGCCGGGTGGCCGAGCGCGCCGGTGCCGCCGTCACACATAATTTGGTCGGCTTCCACCTCAACGATATCGACTGGCTGAAGCCCGGGCTTTTCGGCGTTTTTGTTTTGGTTTTTTGTTGGCATATCCTCTTTTAGCCATTATTTTGCGCGCCGTAAATAAGGATATTGTAATGTTTGGCGATAACCCCATACGTAAACCGCTGAAAGGCGACGGCACCACGCTCGAGGTGAAGGAAATTTTTTCCACACTGCAGGGCGAAGGTCCGCTTGCCGGTGAAGCGGCGATTTTCATCCGCCTCGGCGGGTGCAATCTCGCCTGCGCGTTTTGCGATACGGCATTTGAGGATTTTGCGGCGATGACGCTTGAGGAAATCATTGCGCAGACAAAATCACTCGCGCAGGAAGCGAAGCTCATCGTCATCACCGGCGGCGAGCCACTACGTCAGCCTATTGCGAAACTCTGCGAGGCGCTGATCGCCGAAGGCTTCTCCGTGCAAATCGAAACCAACGGCACGATTTACCGCCCGCTGCCGAAAGAAGTACAAATCGTTTGCTCGCCGAAAGCCGGCAGCGCGGGTTATCACCCGATTCGTGAGGATTTGCTGCCGCATCTGACCGCGCTTAAATTTCTGATTTCCACGACGCATCCGCATTATAACCATGTGCCGGATCTCGGCCAATCGCATTATAATATTCCCGTTTACGTGCAGCCGATGGATGAGCAGAACGAAACCAGCAACACCAAAAATCTGGAAAAAACCATCGCGCTGGCGGAAAAACATGGCTACGCGCTTTCGCTGCAAACGCATAAACTTTTTGCCATTCCATGAAAAAAGCAGTCGTTTTATTATCGGGCGGGCTTGATTCCGCAACCACACTTGCCATCGCGCAGGATGAAGGATTCGAAACGCATGCGATCTCTTTTGCCTACGGCCAACGCCACGCCATCGAACTCGACCGCGCGAAAGCGATCGCCAAAGCGCGCGGCATTGCCGATCACAAAATCATCACCATCGATCTGCGCGCGTTCGGCGGCTCCGCGCTCACCGACGATATCGCCGTGCCGAAAAACCGCTCGCACGCCGAAATCAAAAACGAAATCCCTATCACCTATGTCCCCGCGCGCAACACGATTTTCTTGAGCTACGCACTGGCCTATGCGGAAGTCATCGGCGCACACCATATATATATAGGCGTGAACGCGCTCGATTATAGCGGCTACCCGGATTGCCGCCCGGAATTCATCTCCGCCTTTGAAAAATTGGCGAACCGCGCCACAAAAATCGGCGTCGAGGGCACAAAAATAAAAATCCACACACCGCTCATCGACTTAACCAAAGCGGAAATTATTCAGCGGGGGCTGAAACTCGGTATCGATTATGCGCTCACCTTGAGCTGCTACGATCCCGATAGCGAAGGCCGCGCGTGCGGCAGGTGCGATTCTTGTCTTTTGCGACAAAAAGGTTTCGCCGAAAATAATTTGCCAGACCCCGCACTTTATCAGGTTTGAATTAAGATTCGTTCGCAACATGTAAAAAAATTTCGTCCAAAGTTTTTACAAGCTCTTGATTGTAGCATCAAAATACGATAATCAACATGCGTTCAGGGACACCTCAAAAATACTCATTTATGTCATCCGCAGAAGATACCTCTAAAAAACAACCCACACGCCGCGATTTTATCGTACTCACCGCTAGCGCCACAGCAGGCGTTGGTGCGGCGGCTGCACTTTGGCCGCTGGTCGATTCCATGAATCCCGCGTCGGACGTGCTGGCACTTTCCACCACAGAAGTCGATATTTCCAGCATTCAGCCTGGCCAAATCATCACGAAAAAGTGGCAAGGCAAGCCGGTATTTATCCGCCACCGTACGCCGGAAGAAATTGCCGAAGCGCAAAAAGACGATAACGCGTCCCTGCCCGATCCGCAGTCGGATTCGGCTCGTGTGAAAAACGGCAAAGCCGAATGGCTCGTCGTCATTGGTATTTGCACACACCTTGGCTGTATTCCTATCGGCCAGCAAGGGGATTACGAAGGCTGGTTCTGCCCGTGCCATGGTTCGCATTACGATACCTCAGGCCGCATCCGCAAAGGTCCCGCGCCGCACAACCTCGCGGTTCCGCCGTATGAATTTATTTCCGACACCGTGATCAAGATTGGCTAATTATTTATGGCTTTCAAAAACACCAACGCCGCTGCTCAAAATAAATCGATTCCGAAACCGGATCCGGTTAGCTCCAATAAAATTATCCAGTGGATTGATTACCGCTTACCGATTTTCACCTTTCTCGATCATGCGCTGAATAAATACCCAACCCCGCGCAACCTAAGCTATCTCTGGAGTTTCGGTTCGCTCGCCGGTATTGCGCTGGTAATACAAATCATCACGGGCATTGTGCTTGCTATGCACTATACGCCGCACGCCGATTACGCTTTCTCGAGCGTGGAGCGCATCATGCGCGATGTCAATTATGGCTGGCTCATTCGTTACACGCATGCCGTCGGGGCCTCCATGTTCTTCATGGTTGTCTATATCCACATTGCCCGCGGTCTGTTTTACGGCTCGTACAAAGCCCCGCGCGAACTTCTCTGGTTCCTCGGCGTGATTATTTTCCTCCTCATGATGGCGACTGCCTTCAGGGGTTACGTTTTGCCATGGGGCCAAATGAGCTGCTGGGGCGCGACGGTTATTACGAATCTTTTCTCCGCTATTCCGCTGGTTGGCGATAGCATCGTTACCTGGCTTTGGGGCGGTTTCTCGGTCGATAACCCAACGCTCAATCGCTTCTTCAGCTTGCACTATCTTTTCCCATTCCTCATCGTTGGCCTTGTTGTGCTGCACCTTGCTGCGCTTCATACGCATGGTTCCAACAACCCCACCGGCGTGGAAGTGAAATCCTCGAAAGATACCATCCCCTTCCATCCGTATTACACGGTGAAAGATTTTGTCGGCTTCGGCGTTTTCTTCCTCATCCTGTTCGCGTTTGTATTTTATGCGCCGAACTACCTTGGCCATCCGGATAACTATATTCCGGCAAACCCTATGCAAACCCCTGCGCACATTGTGCCGGAATGGTACTTCCTGCCCTTCTACGCAATTCTGCGCGCCGTGCCGGATAAGCTGCTCGGCGTGATATTGATGTTTGCTTCCATTCTCGTCTGGTTTGCTTTGCCGTGGCTGGATCGTTCTAAGATTAAAAGCGGTGCGTATCGCCCCACTTTCCGCTGGTTCTTTGGTTTGCTCATCATTTCGTTCATCGCGCTGGGCTATTGCGGTTCGCAAGTTCCCGAAGGCCCGATCGTCCTGATCAGCCGCCTCGCCACACTGTATTACTTTGCTTACTTCCTGGTGATTCTGCCGCTCCTGCCACGTTTTGAGCGCACGTTGCCGCTGCCCAATTCCATTTACGACGCATCGAGAAAATAATGAAACGCCTCGCCCTACTCGCTTCTCTGCTCCTGAGTGCTCCTGCTTTCGCGGCGGGTAATGCGGAGCATCCGAAACAGCTTGATTGGTCATTCAACGGCATTTTCGGCACGGTGGATCGTCAATCGGCGCAGCGCGGTTATCAAGTGTATAAAGAAGTTTGCGCTTCCTGCCATGCGATGAAATATATCTCTTTCCGTAACCTCACCGGCATCGGTTTCAGCGAAGCGGAAACCAAAGCGCTGGCAGCAGAAATTCAAGTAAAAGACGGTCCGGATGAGTCCGGCGATATGTACGATCGCCCCGGTATGGCGTCCGATCGTTTCCCCGCTCCTTTTGCAAACGAACAAGCCGCGCGCGCATCGAACGGCGGCGCATATCCGGTGGATCTCTCACTCATTGTTAAAGCCCGTCACGACGGCGCCAATTATGTGCATGCGATTCTGACGGGTTATCAGGATGCGCCTGCCGGTTTTGAAATTGCCGAAGGCCAGCATTATAACGCTTATTTCCCCGGCCACAAAATCGGTATGCCGAAACCGCTTTCCGATGGTCAGGTTACCTATGCTGATGGCACAAACGCCACGGTTGATCAAATGTCGCGCGATGTCGTGAATTTCTTGCAATACGCCGCGGAGCCAGAGATGGAAAGCCGCAAACGCATGGGCATTAAAGTCCTGCTTTTCCTCACGGTGATGACGGGTCTGTTTATTGTTGCGAAAGCCCGCACCTGGTCAAAAATTAAATAATTCCGCTATCGGTTTATCGTTATCCCTTTCTCGTATAGTGAGCCGAAACTCGCTAGGCTGAGTAAGATGCGCAGGCTTTTTTAAGAACCGGAGCGCAACGTACTCTTTGTGTACGTGAGCACCGGAAGCTTAAAAAATCAAGCGAGCTTACCAGCCTAGTAGAGTTTAATTTACGTATTCGAGTGGATTAATGGCTTCCTTGCCATCCCGTATGCCGAAATGAAGTTGCGGCTCTTCTACATTTCCGGTTTTGCCGACATACCCTATCACTTGTCCTTGCGTCACGCGCTGGCCCTTTTGCACGAGCGCATTTTTCTGATGCGCGTAGGCGGAAAGCCAACCGTTGTCGTGTTTGATAATCACCAGATTGCCGTAACCTTTTAATTCATTGCCCACATAAACCACCTCGCCGCTGAGGCCTGCAAGAATCGGCGTACCTTCCGGCGCCGCAATATTGACACCGTCATTATGCAGCCCCCCAGGCTTGGGCCCAAACACAGAAATCACTTTGCCGCGCACCGGCCAGATAAAATAACTTTCGGCTGTTTTTACAGCTACCTTGCTCACAGATTTAGGGCGCGCCGCCGTATTTTCCAAACTATCGGAAAGTTTATAGCGCGGTTTGCCTTCCAGCTTGTCGCGTGCATCAAGACCACTCTCTGCCGCCACAGGTTTTTCCGGCACCTTAATTTCAATGGGCTGCGGAACCTGTTTCACCACAGCAGGCTTGCCCGGCTGCGGCAGTGGAATTTGCTCCGCGCGCTCTTTATTCACCACGGCCTTCGCAACGGGCGTTGGCGCTGAAGTGGTTTTTGGCAAATTTTTCAATACCGGCGCCGGCGTCACATCCGTTTTAGCCGAAGCAACCTGCGTGGTTTGCGGGGTTGCAACATCGGTATGTTTAACCGGCAATTTCATTTTTGCGCCGGGTTTCAGCATGAAAGGCGGCGTAAGATTATTCACCGCGATCACGCCCGAAACCGGCACCTGATTGCGCGTAGCAAACGAAAGCACCGTATCGCCCGGCTGCACAACGGCATTATCTTGAATAGGCGCGGCATTTTTCGGCGCAACGTTTTTCGCTACAGACGCAGGCTTCTCCGCTTTTGCGGCAACATTTGGCGGCGGCATCTCGCGCGATTGCACCTCGCCTTTAGGCACCGCAGGCATAATGCGATGCTGCTCAAAACCATAAAACTGATCGCCTTTTTGCACCACTTGCACCGGTTTTTGCGAACAGGAAATCACCACCAGCGCGGTCGCCAGAATCGTCGAACCCAGTAAAAACGAAACTCTCATCGAAGAACCTCCACCCCCAGATAGGGCTTTAGCACTTCCGGCACACGAATAGAACCATCTTTTTGCTGATAATTTTCCATCACAGCAATCAGCGCGCGCCCCACCGCCACACCCGAACCATTCAGCGTATGCACGAAAAGATTTTCACCATTTGCCGCGCGGTAACGCGCCTTCATGCGCCGCGCCTGAAAATCACCGCAATAGGAACAGCTGGAAATTTCACGATAGGTATTCTGCGAGGGCACCCACACTTCGATATCATATGTTTTGCGCGCGGAAAAACCCGTATCGCCGCTGCACAGCGCAACCACACGATAGGCAAGCCCCAAACGCTTCAGCACTTCTTCCGCGCAGGCCGTCATATAGTCATGTTCTTTAATGCCCTGCTCAGCATGCGTAATGCTCACCATCTCCACCTTATAAAACTGATGCTGGCGTAACATACCGCGCGTATCTTTCCCCGCCGAACCCGCCTCGGAGCGGAAGCACGGCGTGAGCGCCGTCAACCGCAGCGGCAGAATTTTTTCCTCCACGATCGTATCCGCCACCATATTGGTGAGCGGCACTTCGGAAGTCGGAATCAGGCAGCGCCCGTCCGTCGTTTCGTATGAATCTTCGCGGAATTTCGGATATTGCCCTGTGCCAAACATCGCCTCCGGCCGCACGAGAAGCGGCGGCACCACTTCCTGAAAACCAAATTCGCGCGTATGCAGATTCAGCATAAAATCCGCCAGCGCACGATGAAGTTTAGCTATATTACCTTTCAGTGACGTGAATCGCGCACCGGCGATTTTCGCCGTTTGCGTAAAATCCATCAGGCCAAGCGCCTCGCCGAGTTCGTCATGCGATTTTGGTGTAAAATCAAATGTTGGCGGTGTACCAATTTTACGCAGTTCCACATTCTGCGATTCGTCTTTTCCTTCCGGCACATCCTCGAGCAAAATATTCGGAATTGTCGAAAGCCGCTCGGTGAGCGCCGCACTTTCGCCCTCACCCTCCTGATCTTTAAATTCCGCAATCTGCTGTTTTAATTCTTTCGAACGCGCGATTTCCGCGTCCGCATTCTGGCCCTTCATTTTCAGTTCGCCGATTTTTTTGGCGAGCGCATTGGCCTCTTCTTTAAGCTGCTGCAAACCGGTTTTCGCGCCGCGCGATTCCTTATCGAGCGCAAGAATTTCCGCCGCAGAAGCCGCCAGACCGCGCCGTTTCAGGCCTAAGTCAAACGCTTCGGGGTGCGATCGAATCCACTTGATGTCGTGCATGTTTTTTCTTGATGAATTTGCTGATCAAAATCGCCACTTCATACAACAACATCAGCGGCAATGCCAGCCCAACTTGGCTTAAAAAATCCGGCGGGGTGAGAATCGCCGCCACAATGAAGATAAGCAGGATGGCATATTTACGTCGCTTGGCGAGCATTTGCGGCGTCACCACGCCCATCAGGCACAAAATAATCAGCACCAGCGGCAGCTGAAACGCGAAACCAAACGCTAGAATCAGCGTCATGGTCAGCGCCAGATATTCGCTGATTTTCGGCTCAAGCTGAATCGCGATCTGCGCCGTATCCGCCGTTTCAAAACTTAAGAAAAATTTCCACGCTGTCGGCATCACGCCGTAAAAAACAAACAGCGCGCCGACCGCAAAAAGCACGGGCGCAGCAATCAAAATCGGCAACAAAATTTGCTTCTCATTCTGGTAAAGCCCGGGCGCTAAAAAACGATAAGCTTGATAAAAAAGCACCGGAAACGAAATCACCGCGCCGCCAAAGCAGGCCAATTTCAAATAGGTCAAAAACCCTTCCGCCAGATGCGTATAAATCATGCGCCGATGCGCGTCGCCCAGGGCAATTTCCAGTGGCCGAATCAAAAATTGATAAATCTCGCCGGCGAAACAATAACAAATTCCCGTGGCGATCAAAAACGTCAGCACCACCACGGTCAGGCGGTTACGTAGTTCGGCCACATGTTGGGCAAGTGTCGCGGCGGAATTTTGCACCATATCAGGGTTTCTTTTTAATATACGGTGTAATTGCGCTCACGTCGTAGGCTTCAAAATGCTCACCCGCTTCGTTCACAATCACGCGCGTTTCTTTACGAATTTCTTCAATATCATCCAGGTCGAGTTCTTTTTTCACCTCGTTCCAGGTGGTGCGAAATTCACGCGTCGCGGCGCGAAAACTCTTCATGCCCTTTTTTATAAACTGCGCGATTTCTGGAATATCTTTTGGCCGAATCACCAAAAGCGCGACCACCAAAATAATGCCGATTTCGCTTAAACTAAGCCCGAACATTATTCTTTCGCGGCAGGTTTTTCCTGCGCGTTTTTCTCATCGTCTTTCATGCCGTCGCGGAAGCTGCGCAAGCCTTTGCCCATATCGCCCATGACTTTGGGGAGTTTTCCTGCGCCGAAAAGAATCAGCACAATCACCAGAATCAAAACAATTTCACCAAAACCAATCGACATAACGCCTCCTTAAAAAACGCGCACTTCTTTTGCCAGGAAATGGTATAGTACTTTTCATAAGGCAACGCCATGTTTTCCTCGACGCTCGAACAAATTTTATTCCTCTTCATCGCCGCGGTGGTGATCGTTTCGGTATTCAAACGCCTGAACTTAAGCCCGGTGCTCGGCTATCTCGTTGCCGGCATCGCCATCGGCCCGCATGGATTTCAGCTCACCGAATATACCAAAACCACCTCCTTTATCGCTGAAATCGGCGTAGTATTTTTATTATTTTACATTGGCTTGGAGCTAACATTTGAACGCCTGCGCACCATGCGGCGTTTTGTTTTCGGCTTCGGCACCCTCCAGGTGCTCATAACCTCACTCGTTATTGGTTTGGCGGCGGGATTATTTGGCCTTTCCACCGAGGCGTGCATCATTATTGGCGGCGGTCTGGCCCTATCTTCCACTGCCGTCGTGCTTAAAGTTCTCGCCGAACGCGGTGAGGAAGCCACGCTTCCCGGCCGCCTTTCGCTCGCCGTGCTCATTTTTCAGGATATGATTGTCGTTTTCATGTTGGTACTCGTTCCGCTGCTCGGTGATAGCGGTGACACGCAAAAAATCTTCCTCACGATGGTTGAAGCGCTTGGCCGCGCGATCGTGGTTTTGGTGATTATGCTTGCGATTGGGTGGATATTTTTGCGGCCGCTTTACCGCGCGATTGGTTCGCTGAGAAGTGAAGAATTATTTGTCGCCACCACACTGCTCGTGGTGCTCGCCGCGGCGTACGGCACCGAAAAAGCCGGGCTTTCACTCGCGCTCGGCGCGTTTCTTGCCGGCCTGATGATTGCGGAAACCGAATTCCGCCTGCAGGTAGAAGCCGACATCATGCCTTTCAAATCGCTGCTTATCGGCTTTTTCTTCATGAGCAAAGGGATGCTCATCAATCTGGAAGTGCTGACGCAGCAATTTCCGCTAATTCTTGGCATCAGCGCAAGCTTGCTGCTTGCCAAGGCGGCTATCGTCATCGCGATCTGCCTGATCTTCCGTTTGCATCTGGGTGCCGCGCTACACACCGGTCTGCTGCTGGCGCAGGGTGGCGAATTCGCCTTTGTTTTATTTGGTCTTGCGGCGGATGAAAATCTCTTACCCACCAATATCGCGCAAATTCTTTTAGTGAGTGTGGTCACCACCATGGCGGTTACGCCGCTGCTCGCTTCGCTTGGCAGCCGCCTGGAGTGGTGGTTTGCCTCGCGTAACATACGTCACGCACGCCCCACCAAGGACGACGCGCAGGACCTGCGGGATAACGTCATTGTTGCGGGCCTTGGGCGCGTCGGCAGCGTTGTGGCGAAAGTCTTGGATGAAGAAAAAATCCCCTATATCGCCGTCGATACCGACCCGAAAAACGTCAAAACCGCGAAAAAGCAGGGCTACTGCGTCTATTATGGCGATGCGGATAATATCGATATTCTACGGGCGCTGGGTGTGGAGCGCGCCCGCGCCGCTATCGTCACCATCCGCGATAAGCGCCAGGCGAAACTCTGCGTTAAAATGCTGCACGAAGTGCGCCCCGATCTTCCCATTATCGCCCGCGCATGGGATACGGAGCATATTAAAGATCTCGAAAAATCCGGCGCAATGCTGGCCATTGGCGAGGCCTTTGAGAGCAGCCTGCAACTTGCTACCAGCGCGCTGGGTAAGTTGGGCATTCCCAGCCATGAAACCGATCGTATTATGAGGAAATTCCGCCTTGATGATTATCAGGCGCTTAAGGAAATCGTGCCCTCGACAACGCGCCTAAGCACAAAAAGTTCCTAAGTAACAACTAGTTAGCGCTTAATAGTTTATTAACGCACATAGCGTAAAATAAATAAAAAGGCTGCCTCATGGCTTCATTATTTGAAACGCTAAAGCGATTTTTAAAAATCGGATCTTATAAGCCCTATACGCCAGAACCGCGCGATGTCGCGTGGGATCCGGCTTGGCATCACAATCTGGAAGGCACGCGCAATGTCACGGCCGACGCGTTAATTGATAATGATGACACGCGCGAAGAGATAGGCCGCATGTTAGAAAAAGAAGGCCTGCGTTATTTGCCAATGCACGCTTATAAAAGCGGCATTTCGCTGGTGGTCGATTTTATTCACGACCAAACGCTGCGTATAACCAAAAAATCAGAAATAAAATACCAGCCTCTGCTTAAAGATTTTGATCCACCTCTTTTCTTAAAAGCGCACGTAAACATCGATACCGACGATTATTTAATCGAAATATTGCCGAAAATATCTACGCAACACGTCACCACTGATCATTTAAAAGAACTGATTGCGATCTGCGCACAGCGCGGCTTTCTTTTTTGGGATGCAAAGCTGGAAAATATCGGCCTGCTTCCCGACGGCACACCTGTCATCCTCGATTCAGGCGCGGTGATTCCCCTAGATAAGCAGGAAGAAATTGGCGCGGGCGATAGAACCTATCTCGGCTGGTATCGCGAATCCTTGCGTGAAACTTTTAAGAAGAAAAAATCGGCCAGCAACGATACCGACGAAATCAAACTCATGAATGGTGACAAAGACTACATCATTGCGGGCCGTCTGGGTGAGCGCTTGTTAAATCGCAAACCCACCATGCAATATAGCTGGCATGGCAAGCAGGAAACCTACCAGCAAGCACTAGGTCTTGAAGAAGGAAAAATCGCGGGCGTATTTTCCGATAAGGATATTGCTCGGCTGGTAAAAACCGCGGGCGGCAAATACACCACCATTATTCGCGCGCTGCTCGACGGCGCTTATCCCGACGACTTACAAAAAATCTGCAAAGCCGCCACGCGGCGCTATTTAGAAATACCAGAAAAAGATGGGCAATCCTGGAGCAATTATGTGCAGCAGGAATTCGACACCTTCAAAAAAACATTACCGCCCCAAGGGCGTGATAACCGCCGCGGTCCCGGTGCTTAAGAAATAAGCGGAAAAAATGGTAGGCCGAGGCGGATTTGAACCGCCGACCTCTGCCTTATCAGGGCAGCGCTCTAACCAACTGAGCTATCGGCCTATTCCATGGGGATAATCCCAAGAGACCGACGCTTATAAAAACTAACCCCGCGAATGTCAAAGCAAAAGCGGCGCGGTATTGGCAAAAATAATCCTGAATACCCCTTTATTTCTCTACAGGTAAGGATTACATATACCCGCCATGATTGCTTCTATAGCAAAGAAAATATTCGGTTCCGCCAATGATCGCCTGATAAAAGGCATTCATCCGCTGGTAGATAAAATCAACGCGCTCGAGCCCAGTTTCGAAAGCTTAAGCGACGAAGACCTACGTCAGCGCACCCTGAAATTCAAAGGCGAAATCCAGCAAGGCAAATCGCTGGACGATATCCTGCCGGAAGCCTTCGCCACCGTGCGCGAGGCAGCCAAGCGCACGCTCGGCATGCGCCATTTCGATGTGCAGCTGATTGGCGGCGTGGTGCTTCATCGCGGCATGATTTCCGAAATGAAAACCGGCGAAGGTAAAACGCTCGTCGCCACCCTGCCCGTTTACTTAAACGCGCTTTCCGGCAAAGGTGTGCATGTTGTCACGGTGAATGATTATCTCGCCCACCGCGATTCGGACTGGATGGGCAAAATCTACCAATTCCTCGGCCTTTCCGTTGGCTGCATTACCCACGGCCTCACCGATAGCGAGCGCAAAGCCGCCTACGCCTGCGACATCACCTACGGCACGAACAACGAATTCGGCTTCGATTACCTGCGCGACAACATGAAATTCTCGCGCGAGGAAATGGTGCAGCGCCCATTCAATTACGCCATCGTGGACGAGGTCGATAGCATCCTCATCGACGAAGCGCGTACACCGCTCATCATTTCCGGCCCTACCGAAGATCGCTCCGAGCTTTATATGCTGATGGATAAATATATCCCGCGCCTGGCCAAAACCGATTACGAAAAAGACGAAAAAGCCAAAACGGTGCATTTTTCGGAAGACGGTACGAAGCATATCGAAGAGCTACTCAAGAAGGATAAAGTCATCCCCGAAGGCAGCGATCTTTACGATATCGAAAACGTCCATATCGTTCACCATCTGCAGCAGGCACTGCGCGCGCACGCGCTGTTCACGCGCGATGTTGATTACATCGTCAAGGATGGAAAAGTCATCATCATCGACGAATTCACCGGCCGCATGATGGAAGGCCGCCGCTATTCCGAAGGCCTGCACCAGGCGCTCGAAGCGAAGGAAAAAGTCCGCATTCAAAACGAAAACCAAACGCTCGCCTCGATCACCTTCCAAAATTATTTCCGCCTCTACCCGAAACTCGCGGGTATGACCGGCACAGCGATGACCGAAGCGCCCGAATTTTCGGAAATCTACAAACTCGAAGTCATCGAAATCCCGACCCATGTGGCAGTAACGCGCAAAGATGAAGACGACGCGATTTACCGCAGCTTGAAGGAAAAAAATCAGGCCATTATCAAACTCATCAAAGAATGTAATGCGCGTAAACAGCCGGTACTCGTCGGCACGGTGAGCATCGAAAAATCCGAACATCTTGCCGATTTGCTGAAAAAAGAAAAAATCAAACATAACGTGTTAAACGCGCGCTACCACGAGCAGGAAGCGCACATTATCGCCCAGGCCGGTCAGCCCGGCGCGGTGACGATCGCCACCAACATGGCCGGCCGCGGTACAGACATCATGCTCGGCGGCAATCCACAAATGCTTTTTGAGGATGCTCAGGCCGCCGAGAAAAAAATCACTTTCGAGGAAATCAAAGCGCACGTCGCGCGCGATAAACAAACCGTGCTGGAAGCCGGCGGCCTCTGCGTTATCGGCACCGAGCGCCACGAAAGCCGCCGCATCGATAACCAGTTGCGCGGCCGCTCCGGGCGCCAGGGCGACCCCGGTCTTTCCAAATTTTTCCTCTCGCTTGAAGACGATCTCATGCGCATTTTCGGCTCGGAAAAAATTCAAGGTTTCCTCCAGCGCCTCGGCCTGCAGGAAGGTGAAGCGATCACGCATCCCTGGATTAGCCGCGCGCTGGAAAAAGCGCAGCAGCGCGTTGAGCAGCGCAATTTCGAATCGCGCAAATCCGTGCTGCGTTTTGATGACGTCATGAACGATCAGCGCAAAGTCGTATACGAACAGCGCAAGCAACTCATGCAGGCGGACGACGTTGCCGCGATGGTGAAAGAAATGCGGCAGGATCTGCTCAATGAAATCGTCACCAGCGCGATTCCGCCGAATGCCTATGCCGATGCCTGGGAAGTCGATCGGCTCAGCAAGGAAATCCACCGTATTTTCGGCATCACGCCGCCGATTGAAGTATGGGCGAAAGAAGAAGGCATCGCTGGCGAAGAAATTTTCGCGCGGCTTTCCGATGCGGTGGAAAACCACATCGCCGCCAAGGAAGAAACCTACGGCGCCGAAACCGTGCGCGATGTAGAAAAACGCATTCTACTCATCACGCTTGATCAGCTTTGGAAAGATCATTTGCACGCACTCGATAATCTCCGCCAGGGCATCAATCTGCGCGCCTATGCGCAAAAAGATCCGCTCAACGAATATAAGCGCGAGGCGTTTGCAATGTTTGATGGCATGCTCTCCAGCCTACGCGAAATGGTCACGCAGCGCGCCGCGCATTTTGAAATTCGCGAAGGTGTGGATCTCGATGAAGTCGAAGCGCTCGCGCCGAAACGCCGCAAAATGCAGGAAACGCGCGTCGACCCGGCGCTCGCCGCCGAAGCCGCACCGGAAAAACAAGGCACCGTGCGCAATGTCAGCGCCGCAAAACGCGATCCGCGCGACCCCTCCACCTGGGGCAAGGTCAGCCGCAACGAGCTTTGCCCTTGCAATTCCGGCAAAAAATATAAACACTGCCACGGTCAACTGAGCTAATTGCCATGGCCAAAGAAAATAAAATTCCAGAAAACACGAGCTTCGAGCAGGCGCTCGCGCAGCTCGAATCGATTGTAAAAAAATTGGAAACCGGCACCACCGACCTCGAAACCTCGCTCACCGATTACGCGCAAGGCGTCGCGCTCAAGAAACATTGCGAAACAAAACTCGCCGAAGCAAAATTAAAAGTAGAAAAAATTATCGAGAGCGATAAAGGGCTTTCGCTCGAGCCGGTGAAAGACGCTTAGCGTTTTATTCCCGCCAATAAATCTTTTTTCCCTAATACATACCCCGAATCCACCCAGCGTTTTTCCGCCTTCTTCAGCGCCTCGCCAATGCCCTTGCCCTGCTTCATCCCCGCGCGAATCAAATCCTCGCCGCGCAGGGGGAAAACCGGCGGCTTCCAGCGCGCGATTACCGTCCGCGCCTTCACCGGAAACACGCGTTTGCCCTTCTCCGCCAAACACACAATCATCGCGTCGCGCACCGCTTCCGCCGAATAACAGCGAATCAATTCCTTCAGATTTTTTTCCTTCAGCACCGCGCCGCACTCCGCCATCAGCGCGTGCAATTTTTCCAGATAATCCTGATCGCGGTTGGACAAACGAAAATGCGCGCGCGCGATCTGCATACGTGTATTTTTCGGCAGCGCTTGCAACAATACCAGCAATCGCCGTAACGGCGACGGCGCCAGATTTTTTTCCAGATGCAGCAGCGTCACCAGCGTCGCGCGCGGCAGCGTATAGCGCTTCACGCCGAAAATCACCGCAAGCACACCCGCCTCTGTCATCGCCTCTAAACTTTTCAGCGGATTTTTCGCCGCCAATAATTTCATCATCTCCTGCGTGATGCGCTCTTTGGAAAGCCGCGTCATGCCTTTCGCGAGTTTCGTGCAAGCCGAAAGCGCCGCCTTATCCACCGGCCCCTTGCCTACCTGCGCGTAAAAACGAAACAGCCGCAAAATGCGCAAAAAATCTTCTTCAATTCGCGCCGCCGCATCGCCAACAAAACGCACATGCCCTTTCAGCGCGTCCGCGTAGCCGCCAAAATAATCATAAAGTTTTCCCGCGCGATCGAGCGACATCGCATTCAGCGTAAAATCGCGCCGCGCCGCGTCCTCTTCCCAATTATCCGTATATTCCACCGTCGCGTGACGGCCATCAGTCGCCACATCGCGCCGCAGCGTAGTTACTTCAAATGCCACGCCGTTCACCACGGCCGTCACCGTGCCGTGCTTAATGCCCGTCGGCACCGATTTTATGTTCGCGTCTTTCAAATGCGCGATAATGTCTTCCGGCAGTAACGTCGTCGCAATATCGAGATCCTGCGTCTGTCGGTTCAAAATCATATCGCGCACGCACCCACCAACAAGCCGCGCCTGACCGCCATTTTTGGTAAGCGCCGCGAATAATTTCTTAAGCTCGGGCGAATCCATCCAGGCGGGCAGTTTGAGCGTGCGCGTCATTCACTATCCACATGGCCGGGCACAATTTTACCGTCTTTTACAATCGCGGGCGTATAATGCCCGCTCGGATTACCGTGCTGAAAAATCCCCAAGCTGAGCAGCGTGATAATCACCGTCGCCAGCGACCCTACCACCACCCAAAACCACACACGGGACGCCACATCTTTTTGCATCTTGCGGCCCCAGAACCCCCACCACACGCCGAAAATCGTCAGCGCCAGAATCAGCCACCAGAACTCCATCAAAATGCGGATCATATTGTCAGCGCGCCCATTTCCACGTATGTTGAAAGCTTGATTATAACGGAACCCACACCATGAAAACAAGCATACTCGGTGCCAGCGGCAAAATGGGCCGCATGATTATCGCACAAGCGCTGGCGAACAAACGTATCGCGCTCGTCGGCGGCCTGGCGGCGAAACGCACGCCGGAAGTCGGCGTCGATTTGGGCAAACTCGCCGGCGGCGATGCCATCGGCGCGATTTGCAGCGACGATATCGCCAAAGTGCTCGCAAAAGCGGACG
>CAYPXJ010000017.1:0-14763 GCA_964414595.1 uncultured Rickettsiales bacterium | reverse complement strand
CGTCGCGATTGATTTTTCGCGCCCCGAAGTCACACTTGCCGCGCTTCCCATCGCGATTAAAAATAAAACCGCGCTGGTGATCGGCACGACGGGCTTCGATGAAAAAGGCAAAAAAGCCATCGCCGATGCGGCAAAAAAAATCCCCATCGTACAGGCAGCCAATATGAGCCTCGGCGTCAACGTATTGCTGCATCTGGTGGAACTCGGCGCAAAAACATTTCACGAAAATGTCGATATCGAAATTGTCGAAATGCACCATCGCCATAAAGTCGATGCGCCTTCCGGCACGGCGCTCGCGCTCGGCGAAGCGGCAGCGAAAGGCCGTAAAGTAAAACTGAAAGAGGTCGCCTGCACCGAACGCAGCGGCAACATCGGCGCGCGTCCGCAAGGCGAAATCGGCTTTGCGACACTGCGCGGCGGCAGCGTCGTGGGCGATCACAGCGTAATTTTTGCAGGCACGGGCGAGCGTGTCGTCCTCTCGCATATCGCCGAAGATCGCCGCGTATTTGCCGATGGCGCCATCACCGCTGCACTCTGGGTCAAAGGCAAAAAACCCGGCTATTACACGATGAAAGACGTATTAAATCTCTCCAACTAGATCTCCTCAGAGCGGAGTTTATTTCGCCGCAGACAAGGAGCGCAAGACGAGGCGCGCGGACTGTACAAAGAAGTACACGAGCACGCCGAGTCCGAAGCGGCGACGCAGTATGCGGCAAAATAAAACCGCGCTATAGGCCGTACTCAGAAGCTGATTTCACATTCGCGTGGAAATTTAATTTCGTAATATATTCTTTTGGATCTTTCGGCTTCACGATTGCGCCTTTCGCAGGTTTTAAAAAATCCTGCAGACGCGTTAGCAAAAACCGCATCGCCGCACCTTGCGCGAGCACCGGCAGCGCCTGAATTTCCTCGCGCGTCAGCTGCCGCACTTCATTATATCCCTGCAGCAAATGCTTCGCCTTCGTGATGTTAAATTCGTGGTGCTGCTCGAAACACCACGCATTCAAACAAATCGCCAAATCGTAGGCATAATCGTCGTTGCAGGCGAAATAAAAATCCAAAAGTCCGGAAAGATGCGCGCGGTTAAACAGCACATTGTCCGGAAATAAATCCGCATGAATCACGCCCTGCGGCAAACGCTTCGGCCATTGTTTCACAATCGCCGCATAGGTATCGTTCAGCCATGCGGCAAAGCCCGGCTTAAAACGATTCGCATCCTCGCCAATCTGCTTGATAAGCGAGGCAAGATTGGGCACCGAAAGCGCGTTCGCACGCTCGCCGGCGAAATTCGAGGTCACCACATGCAGTTTCGCCAGCATCCGGCCCACCTGTTCGCAATGCTCATTTTGAATGCGCTTCGGGCTTTTGCCGGGAAGAAACGAAAACAGCGCCGCCGGTTTCGGGCCAATATAAAATAACTGCTCGCCGCCCTGTGTTTGAATCGGCAGCGGACACGGAATTCCGTGCCGGGCACTATGCTCCATAAGGGCTAAGAAAAAGGGCACATCCAGCGCATTGACGCGCTTTTCGTAAATCGTCAGCACAAAATGCTGGCCATCACTATCCACCAGATAATTAGAATTTTCGACACCTTCGCTGATAGGTGTAAAACGGCTTTCCGATGCAAGACAATATGCCTTGCGAATCGCCTCTCGATCATTAGCGGAAATATCGGTGTAAACAGCCAAACAAGTTACACAGTGAATTTATCAGGGTTTGCGCTGCGTTTTGGGCCGCAAGGGCTGCCTTCAATACCCACGCATGGGCTTTTCAAATCCTCGGTTTTGGTGGTGCAGGCCGAGAGTGCGATAAGCGCGAGAGCGATGAGGAAAAGATGTTTCATAGGGCGAACCTAGCAAAATCTATTTTGCTGTACAAGCACTAAGCGAAAATGCGTTAGGCTTGAGCAGTGAGGCAGAAGTTTGAGGAAACCGAAGCGGAGTGTACGCTTTGGTACATGAGCCTCGGAAGTCCGAAAACTTCAACGAAATGCCGAGCCTAATGCGTTTTTAATGCCCCGGCGGGCCGGCACGCGGCGTATTACCCATTCCCTGGTTGGCCGCCTGCGTGATCTCACGCCGCAGCGCGCCTAGGCCGCCGCTCTGGAAGGTTAGACCACCCTCGGTGAGCTGCGATACGGTTTCTTTCACCCAGCCCATCATTTTCATCATCACGAAGCAGAGCATCACCGCCACGAATAAATCGGGCATGCTGATAACCGCCGTCGGCGTATTGGCGGTTGGCTGCGCCGCCGCGCCATTGGCCTCTACGCTCTCAAATTGCCAGAATTTCAGCTCAAACGATTGACCTGCCCCACCTGCCTCCATTTTTGAAAAGCAAATCGCATGTTTGATGCTGAACATATCCTGGAAGAAGCCGAAGAGTATGCCGTTGAACAGCGCCAGAAACGCGATCACAAAAATCGGCTGCATCGAATAATTGATAAGCTGCTTCACCCAGCTACTGAAAATATTCTGCGTTTGCTGGAAGAGCAGGAAGAGGAAGAAAATCGGCGCGATGGCAAAAATCAGCGCGCGCGCAATGCCGGAAAGCATATAAACCACCAAGCCCTCCACCAACGCGCTCACATAGGTGAATACAAGCAAACCCATCAGCACGCCAATCACCATGCCGCCGCCGGCATCGGCCATCATCGCCGCCATAATCACTGAGAAACGTTGCGAGAAGAAGAAATTCACAATTTTATCGTCGATAAACGCAAACACATCGTAGGCGAAAAATTCATCGTTATTCACTTCCATGCCGGAGAACGCACCCGCAAGCAGGCCGGAAAGCTCGTTCGTCGCCGTTTCAAAAAATCCAATCACCCAATAATTAAATTGGTCCCACCCGCTCTGCACTTCGATAAAACTCCACACAATCGCAAGCTTTATGATGCGAACAACAAATTCCTTCGCGTTAAGTTGTATCATCCCTACGGCAATACCCATGCCGTAAAAAATGATGAACATCAGCGCCACAGCGCGGAAAATATTGATAAATCCTGATTGTTCTATCAGGCGTTTGTAAATAATTTCCGAAGTATCCAGCACCTTCGCCTGCACCTTTACCACAATATAGGTAATAGGCCCCACATCCTTGCCGCGCAGCGGCTCAGGAATATTTTCTTCATCCGGCAGCGTACGCTTTGGCAGCGGTTTTGCAGAACTACTATCCTCGCAGCCCGGCGCCGTATTCGGCTGACCAATTTCATTAATACAAAAACAATTATCCTGATTTTTAATACCACGTGGCGCTTCTGCGCACGCGCTCACCAACAGCAGCACCAACAGGCACATCAAACCGCGCAGCATGGGTGGAGGAATGCGCATCATTTGAATACCTGCTGCATGCCTTTCTGCAGATTCGCCTGCGCCGAACCCATCGTATTACCGACAGAAGAAATCGGCTCCGTCCGCGCCAGATTCGGAATACGTCGATCGCCCACCGTGAGTTCGGTAACAAGCGTCGGCAGAATCTGCAGGAACCGGTAAAACAGCAGAATGGTGATAATCATGATCGTCATTTCAGAAGTCAGATTTTCGGTCATCTCGTCGGACCAGCTTAGCACGGGCAGCTTGATGTTGAAACTCACATCGCCTTTGGTCGTGCCGTCCAGATCCTGCCCGCCCGCCATTTGCATCGCCGCGCGCAGATTGCCGCTGAATTTACTCGGGTCAACGCCGTAATCCTGCATCAGCCCGTCGATAGGCCGCTCCTCCACAATGCTCGTGCGGCCATGTTTCAGCGAGCCGCCTTGCCTGCCCGCTTCCACCACGCGCGCCATCTCAAGCGCCGAATAATCATGCGCATGATTCGGGTCGGAAAGTACACGATCCGCCACTTTGAAAATATTTTGCAGCCCTTGCGGGTTTGAAACAAATTCATCAATCACCAGCACATACATGCTGATAAACGCCGCCATCACCATCGGCTGTAAAATGTAGGAAAGTATCTGCTTCCAATAATTATCAAACATTGATCGCGTATATTGAAACATCACCAGCGGCAGGAAAATCGGCACCAGGCTGAAAAGGAACGAAAGCGCAATCAGCGCGATAATATGAATAAACAGCGCGGTGGCAAACGTCATGAAAAGCGTCACCGCAATCCCCATGCCGAAAAAGAAACTCTGCCCGCCAACAGGCCCCATCGCCCACAGCGAACCAAGCACCGCGAAAAGCATCATACCCTTATTTTCACCGCCGCCGAATTTCTGCATCAGATTTTCCTGCGTTTCGGGGTCGAGCGCGCCAAAAATTTCTTTCATCAAGCAATCCAGCGTGCGGAACACACTCGGGTTATTCGGGTCCACCGATTGATTCGTGGGCGAACATTTTCCACCACCGCCACCGCCCGCCGCCTGTTCTTCTTGCGTGATGGTAAACACCATATTCGAAAGCTCGGGGCCGGAGCGCATTACGGCATCGCGCAACACCAAAACACCGCCGCCTTGATCCATTAAAAAAACAGCCGCCGCGCACACCAGAAATTTCAGCATGAAGGTCATCGTCTCGGGCTGCAGTTGCCGCGCGCCGCCTAAAATCGCGTGCATGCCAAAAAGAATCAGCGCAATCATGAACACACCGACCAGCGCCGTTTTCAGCGCGTCAAACAACACCTCCGCCACGTCACCCGTCGCATTATCGATGAGCCCTTTCACACATTGATACGCCGAATCGATGGGGTAATCCGGGTCGAAACCACCATTCTCGCTACAGCGCATATTCTTCACCTGCTGTAGCAGCTCGTCGGAAGGTTTAAACTCCTCCGCCAGCGCCGGCTGCGCGAAAAAGAACATCATTAAAAGGGCGAGGAGATACCGCATCACCCTACCGCCTTCTGGAATTGCCGCCCAACTGCGCCCGTGACCGCGCTCGTCGTCTGCCCAAGCGCCGAACCGAGGCTTGAAACCGTCGTCGTACCGGTCAGCGACCCCGCCATCCGCAGCAAGTTAAACAAGAACGTATAGAGAATATACAGCATCACAATCACGGCCAGCAGCCCTACAATAACCAGCGCAAATTCATCACCCTGAATCGGAATATTGGGCACCTTGAAATTCTCACGCTGATTTTCCGCTTCGCGCTTGCCCTGCATTTCGATAGCGGCTTTCGGGTCCTGCCGGCCTTTCGCCACCGCAAACGCCGAACGCAGCAGCGCTTTATATTCCAGCGGTTTCAAAACGGGATTCCCTTGCGCATCCAGCACGGGATTTCCCGCCGCGTCTTTCACCGCCAGCTGATCCTGCGTTTCGAGCAGGCTTTCATACAAGCCGCCATTTTCGTCGCGCTCACCATCCGCGCCGTAGAGCGTCACGTTGATAATCGAAAGGCTGAACGCCAGATACGCAAATAACAACGCCGGCTGAATCACATAACCCAGTAACATCAGAAACCAAATTTGCGTCGTGCGTTTGGTAAATTCAAAAAGAATCAGCGGCAGCATAATCGGCGTAAGCAGAAACAAAAACCCAATCGCCAGCATCGCCGCGATATACATAAATATCGCCACACCAAACGTAATCAGCATCAAAAACGTCGCGCCCACCACAAACACAGAAATAATCCAGCCGTAAGGCGATGCGAGCAACTTGTTGGAATAATCGAAAAGGAAAAACCCCTTAAAATTACTCTGCTCCCAAAATTGCGGCGTATTTTCCTGCGGCCCTGATTCGCGCTCCTGTTCCATGCGCTCCATCAGCTGATCAAAGTTACTCACACCGGTGAAACTTGCGATAATACAATCCGAACGCTGCCAGATATCCCAATCCGCATTCGAACATTGCCCCTGAAAATTCATATTACTCGTCACGATATTCGCCATATCGAACGAGGCCTCCGTTATCATCGGGTAAAGCTGTTTCACCATCGCCTGGCCGCTCGCATAGGTGAGCATCGCCACAAACATAAACTTCACAATTTTCATCAAAAATTCGGCTTTCAGATTTTGCTGATTGCCGCGCAAAATCACATCCATCCCATAAAAAATAATATAAAGCGTCAGCGCCGCCGCCACGATGGGCGACATATATTCCAGCACCTGATCGATGCTCTGCGCCACATTTTCCTGCATCACCGTTTCCACGCAGGAAACCGCCTGGCTTAGCACGCCGGTATATTTTTTATCCGAACACGGAGCTTTGAAGGGTTCTTCTGGCGCGGGTTGGGCAAGCGCCGCCACTGGCAGCAAGAGCGCCAGCGTTATGAGCAGAATCCACTTACATGTATTTAACTTTTTCACGGAAAATTGGCAGCCATACGTTCGGGTCGTCGCCCACTTCGGCACGAATATCGTCAAGCAGCCCCACGGTTTCCGCGCGGCCGGAAAGAATTGGAATCAAATCGCTTACGGGCGCCAAATCTAGCCGCGCCACCACTACTTCCGAGGATTGCTTCACCAGGAAGAAACGCGAAGCGGGATCCGTCCCTTTAATCAAAGAAAACTCGCGCTCGCTCAGCATAAAAGTACTGCGATATTCCGGCGTTGCTTTCGGGTTGAGCAAGAAAATCTGCGTCGCCGTTTGCTGAATCAGCGTATCGCTGATCGCGCTTTTGCTCGCATCTTCCACACTCTGGGTCGCGAAAATAACCATCGCATTCAGTTTTCTGAGCGTCTTCAGCCAGTCTTTAATTTTCGGCGCGAACACCGGGTTATCAATCAGCGCCCACGCTTCATCCAGCACGATAATCGTCGGCGTGCCATCCAGCGCCATACTGATTTTATGGAACAGATACAGTAGCACAGGCCCAAGGCTAAGTTTATCGCGCAGAATCTCACCCATTTCAAAACCGTAAATGCGCGAGCGGCGGAAATCGATCCCATCCGCATCGTTATCAAAAAGCTTGCCGTGCGATTCGCGCCGCGTCCACATTTTCATGCGGCTGGCCACGCTCCCCGGCCCTTCCAAACCCAGGAACGGCATAATGTTGGTAAGGCTCCGATCCTCCGGTCGCAAACTGTAATTTCCATTCACCGCTTCAGAAATTTTTTCCATATCTTCCACCGAAACGCGCGGCTCGTTCGCGGTGATCATGCTACGCAGCCATTCGTTAAGGAACGATCGATTCTCCGACGTATCCGGAAGTTGCAGCGGGTTAAACTGCGAATGCTTGCCCACTTCGAGCGGCATATAATTGCCGCCAATCGCGCGAATAAAAATTTCCGCGCCGCGATCTTTGTCGAAGAAAAACATCCGCGCGTTATATTTCTGCGCCTGCGCGCAAAGGAAATTCATCAGCACGGTTTTACCCGCACCGGTCGGCCCGATAATCGTCGTATGCCCCACATCGCGGCTATGGAAATTAAAGAAATACGGCGTGCCCGAACTCGTATCCAGCACCGTCACCGCATCCCCCCAGTGATTGCTCTCGCGGCGTCCTACCGGGTAATTATGGAGCGAGGCAAAGCTCGAAAGATTAAGCGAATTGATCACCGATTTGCGCGCGATAAAATCAAAATTTCCTGGCATTTGCGCCCAGAACGCCGCTTGCAAATTGCGCGTTTCGCGCACCGGAATCATGCCGCAATTAATCAGCTCACTCTGCGCGAGCGAGGTATTTTTCTCAAGCTCGGAAAGATCCTCCGCCAGGCACATCACCGTCAAATGGTGGTTGCCAAAACTAATATGGCCGCTCATCGCGAGATCGAGCGCGGTGTTAATTTCATTAATCTGTGAAACGGCCACGTCGCGCGCCGATAACATGCGTTTCTGGTGCGTGCGCATACCCTGAATCGCCGTCTGGCGATTATAAAACACAAACGATTGCGCGATGATAAATTCAAACGGTAATTGCAAAAACGCATCCATCATCCCCGCGGACGTGGAGGCGCAATACTCCTTCACACCTACAACCGTCGCAAAACGACTTTTATTCGGGCCACGAACCTCTATCGCGCGCGGGCCAAAATAAAGCCGGTGCGTTGGCAGATAATGCGAAAGATCAATGCTCGGCAGCTGCACCGGCTTTTTCTCCGCACCGTTTAACAGCATGCTGAAAAATTCCAGAATCTCGCAGTACGTCTGCCCGCTTTTTTCATACACACCGAGAATTTTCGGCTGATATTCGCGAAGCGTAGAAACAATACGATTGGTGATATCGAGCAATTCCTTATGCGCTTCTTTAATGTCGTGCTCCCAGGTTTCGGTATCCGCCTGCTGCACAAATTTGCGCACCAACCCTTCCAGCGCGGCGAAGCCTTTTGTATCGGGCCGGTAAATCACCGAAATATAAAGTTCGTTCACAAACGTATCGCGCGAGCGGTGCTTTGCCATCCAGCGATCGTTGAGTTCTTTGGCGAAACCTTCCGGCTGCTTGCCACCCACCGTCACCGGCTGACGACGGCGCACCGTATGAAACCACAGCACATAATTGCCCGCCGCGATCGAGCGGTAAAGCGAGTTGCGCACATTCTTGCGAATATCGAGATCTTCATCATCCGCCGTCTCAAACGAGAAGCCGGAAAGTTTAATCACCTGCACCATCTCTTTGCCTTTGGTGATAATCGTTTGCTTGTCCCAATGGCAGCGGTACGGAATAAACTCCGCCTCCGGAAACTCCCGGGAGGCGTATTGCGAACTCTTCGTCTGTGTCTTCGAAAATTTAAGCATAGCTAAAACAGATCATAGGAATGGGTGAAACCGTGATAGGCGAGATTTTTGCACTTCGAGCATTTCGCCGATTTGATAAATTCGATATCGAGGAAGCGCGGCTCCTTCGAGCTGATGAAAAACCCAATCGCGTGAATTACGGGGAACGCCACCAGCAGAAACTGCATATCCTCCGTGTTAATGAAGGCGATGATATTGAGCATAATGTTGACGACGAACCACATATAGGTCACGCCGAACACCAGCGTCGGGCGGGTGAGGCCTAAAAACAGCGGGTCGGATTGTAATCTGCCGTTTGCCATATTGATTTACCGAGCTTTTTCCAGTTACACCGATTTTTCGTAAAATGCCTACTATCTGTAGAATAACGAAAAATGGTTAACAAAGCGTTAACGCTCGAACGAAATCCCCCTTCCCAGAGATAGGGGTTATCCTACCATATCTTGGGTTGGGAAAAAAGCAGATCGCGTAGGAATGGTAGCCGTGCTTAGGCGCTTATGCCAGCACCCTTGCCTTTGCCTGCAGCCGCATCCCGCACACCCTTTAGGGGTGCAGTCGTAGCAGCGGCTGGAGCCGTGCTCGGCACAGCAGTCGCACCAGGCACCGCAGCCGGTACCGGCTTTTTGGCCACCGTCGTTGCCTGTTCCGGAATCGGCGCGGCGACCGTCAGGTCGCGTTGCGTATCGCGGATACGGCCACTCGGCAGCACGAGCGTCGTGCAATCTTCTTTGAGCAAGGAAACAGCTTTGAATAATTCTTTAGGCGCTGCCTCACGTGCCGCACGCACTTCTTGTACTGCGGGTTTTTTCGCCAGTTCCACCATCGTTTTATTGAGGTTGGAAATTTGTGCCCCGTCTTTGTCGGTCACTTTTTCTTTCGCGGTGAGAATCGCAACCGTTTGCAAGGCTTTGTCCATCGCAATAACGTCGGCATGCTGGCCGAGCTTCGTTTTGATGCCCGCAACTTCTTCCGTCGCTTGCAGCAAACGCTCTGCTTGTTTAGGGCTGAGATTCGCATGCGAAACGAGGCGATACATCTCATTTTCCATCGCCGCTGCGCGCATATGCTGTTCCATTTGGCCCAGTTTTCCTTTGATTTCTGCGGTAACGGCCGCATTGATTTTTTCCTGGTTAAAACCTTTGCCTTTGAGTTCGAGGCCAAGATTATGCGCCGCTGCGGTTTCTTCTTTCAGCGCTTCGAGATACGCCGCGCCGCGCCATTTATCTTTACCGCTGAGTTTTTCGTTCGGCAGCAAGCCATAGGTTTTCGCCTCACCATCAAACGCAACCGTTTCGCCTTTTGCGCGGAAAGAAGCTTCGAGTGCTTCAATTTCCGTGAGCGCCCGGGCAATCGCCAGCTGTTTAATCGTATCGATAACCGCCGCCGAAAACGTGCCCTGCACTTCTCTCAGCTGCGTACGGTTTAAGCTTTGCGCGTCGGTAATCTTTGCGTTGGTAATATCGTGACCCATAGAAAATCCCCCTAGTTGAAAAATGGTCGATCTCCTTCACCCTAACGCAAATTGGTTAATTAATGATTAACAGGGGGTTAGATGGGGGGTTGAAACGGGAAAAACCCTTCTTAAATAAGTACTAGAAGGCGCCAGATTGGGCTTTCTAAACCGCTTTTAGCGGAGGGAGTGCAGGAGCGCCCCGCCCGCAAAACCGGAATGTACAAAAAAGTACATGAGGATTTGAGGACGGACGCGACGCCGCAATCACCCGCAAAAAGTGGTTTTTACCAATATTGCTCAACTTTTCAGGAGGATATTATGACAAGACTATCTCTTACCCCGCTTTACCGCCACTCGGTTGGCTTCGAGCATCTCAACAACCTGCTCGATAGCATGATGAATACGGAGGAACAAACCAATGCCTATCCGCCGTATAACATCGAAAAACTCGGCGATGAAAAATACCGCATCACCATGGCGGTGGCCGGTTTTTCACAAAAAGACATTCAGATCATGCTGCATAACGGCACGCTAACGGTGGTTGGCAAATCCGAAAAAACGGAAGAAGCCGAACAGCCGGAATATCTCTATAAAGGCATCGCCACGCGCAATTTTGAGCGCAAATTCAATCTGGCCGATCATATTAAAGTGCTGGATGCGGATTTGTCAGATGGTCTTCTCAAAATCAATCTGGCGCGCGAAGTGCCGGAGGAGGCCAAGCCGCGCCTCATTGCCATTAACACCCTGGTAAATGGCGCAAAAAAAGCCATCGAGAAAAAAGAGAAGTAGTTTTTCGAAAAGCTCGCCCTCTGCCCCCCCGGAGGGCGAGTTCTTTAATTATAAAAACGCGGAACCAGGTTGCAGCAAGCCCTGGTAGAATATGGCAGCAGTGCCTAAGAAGCGTGCGCTTCGTTTTCGTCCGCTTCCACTTGCGGACGAGCGCCCGCTTTGCCGGCGGCGCGCGCAATCATCGTTTGCAAATCCGTCTGGCTGCAAAGCCCCAGCAAAACCGGGTCGCGCGGGCGGATATTCTGCGCATTCCAGTGCGATTTTTCTTTCACGCTTTTAATCGTCGATTTCGTGGTGCCAACGAGTTTTGCAATCTGCGCATCGCTGAATTCCGGGTGATTTTTTAAGATCCACGCAATCGCGTCAGGCTTATCCTGACGTTGCGCCACCGGCGTATAACGCGCGCCTTTGGTACGTTTGGATTGCAGCGTCGCAATGCCTTTGAGCAGCACAAGCTTCACATCGCGATCTTTTTGCGCTTCTTCCAGATTTTCGCGCGTCAGCTGACCGCTTGCCACCGGGTCGATGCCAATTACGCCGCCAGCCACGTCGCCGTCCGCAACACCTTGCACTTCAAGCGGGTGCATGCCGCAAAAATCGGCAATTTGCTCGAACGAAAGGGTGGTATTTTCCACCAGCCAGACAGCGGTTGCCTTTGGCATCAAAGGTACATCAGACATAATAATCTCCTTATTTTGTGCGCCTCTCATAGGGCATTTTTGGCGTAATGCCAAGGAATAAAGTGCGTAAATTGAGGTTGGTGGAGCCTATCGGGATCGAACCGATGACCTCCTGGATGCAAACCAGGCGCTCTCCCAGCTGAGCTAAGGCCCCACGAATTCTGGACGTAGTTCTATAGTGAGAGAGAAACCGAAAGTCAATTTCGATTCCTAAGAAAATAAGGAAAATTTTTAACTTCAGAATAAAGCTTTTTTTATTAAGCCTAAATCGCCTTTGGCTTAAGCCGCCTGCCTTGCCTTTTTGTTAAAAAATCGTTAAAATAAGGGCGATTTCCTCTTGCCTCGCGCAAGTTTTGAAATGCCATGTACCCAGAGGTGACTCTGGAGCATTTCAGGAAAAATGGCCGGGTAGGCCCTCTCAGAAAGGAGGCATTCTCGGTCTTGTTCACAACGCGTGAAGATGTGTTGTCTTCATTGCGGAACAAGAAATCGGCATACGAATGTCCAAGTGTTTTTCTTGGGGATAGTGTGTCTGGGCTTTTTTCGCAGAAAGGAGCTCTTTGTGTCGCAAAGTAATGACACGGGCCTGCTTAAATTTGCATGTGCGTGCAAGTTAACAGGCGTAGTCTTGTTTACTTTTGGCACGTGGGGAGTCGGTCCAGCATTGCTTGCTGCTGGCGGCGCTATCGGCGCATACCGATGGGTCGATAAGCTCTCCAAAAACGCGTGAAAGCGCGTAACAAATAAGTAGGGGCAAACCTCTCACCCTACTCAGTTTCCATAAGGAAGCTGGGTAGGGTTTATTTCATTCACCCATTCCGGCGTATCTCAAAAATCGTCTCTCAGCGGCAAGTTCAAGAATTTTCGCGCGCAGAAGGTGTTATTTTAATTGCGCTAGAACGCCGCAGATACGCGTATGTTTCGAGAACCGGAGCGCAGTGTACAAAAAAGTACATGAGCACCGGAAGCGCAGAAATATGCGCGTAGATGCAAGTTCTAGCGCAATTAGACGCTAATTCGCCGCTTTTTTCTTCTCAACACTTTCAATCTTCCGCTTCTGATATAAACCGGCAAAATCGACGGGCTCGATGAGAAGCGGCGGAAAGCCGCCGTCGCGCGTGATGTCGGCCACGATGCGGCGGGCAAACGGGAATAGCAGGCTGGGGCAATAAATAAACAGCGCGGGCTCCAGATGTTCTTGGGCCAGGTGCGCAATCGTAAACAGGCCGGAATAGGTGAGTTCCACGAGGAAAAGCGCCTCACCGTCCATATTCGCTTTCGCGTTCAGATGCAGGGAAACCTCATAAATTTCCTTATCTTTCGCCACTTTTTGCGCGCGAATGTCTACCGCCAAATCGATTTTTGGCTTAATATCGGCTTTCAGGAAAATAGCGGGAACTTTAGGGCTTTCGAAGGAGATATCTTTGACATACTGCGCGTTCGCCACAATATGCATGCGCTCCGCTTCGGCGGAAATTGGTTTTTCATTGGCCATGCGCCGCTTCTATCATAATGAGAGGTGCGCGGCAACAAAAAGCCGAAAAACTGCAGGTTTTACTTGTGCTTGCGACATTTTTGCGATAAAAACCGAACCCTCTTATTTTGAGAGTCACTATCATTTTGAAAGGTAAAGGGGTTCCCTCATGGCACAATCTGCAAATCTTGGTTTTCCACGCGTCGGTCTTCACCGCGAACTGAAAAAAGTTATCGAGCAATTCTGGAAAGGCGAAGTGCAAGCTTCCGCGCTCGAGCAAACCGCAAAAGATCTGCGTAAAACCCATTGGGAACTGCAGAAAAGCGCGGGTATCAACCTCATCCCGTCCAACGATTTTTCCTATTACGATCACATTCTCGATACGATTTGCTTGGTCGGTGCGATTCCGGCGCGTTACGGTTTCACGGCTGAGAAAATCGATCACGCTACCTATTTCGCGATGGCGCGCGGCACACAAAGCGGCGGCAAAGATATCACCGCGATGGAAATGACCAAATGGTTCGATACCAATTACCATTACATCGTGCCGGAATGGGATGCGGCAACGAATTTCTCCATCAAGAGCGAGAAAATCTTCGCGGAATTTGCCGAAGCAAAAGCGCTCGGCATTGAAACACGCCCGGTGCTTGTCGGCCCGGTGACGCTGCTGCTCGTCGGCAAGGCGAAAGGCAATTTCAATAAGCTTTCGCTGCTCGATAAATTGCTGCCGGTGTACGGCGAAATCATTGCGCGCCTGAAAAAAGAAGGCGCAAAATCGATTCAAATCGATGAGCCGGCGCTCGTGCTCAACCTCGATAAAGAGGCGCAAAACGCCTATACGAAAGCCTATGCGGAACTCGCAAAAGCCGGTCTGCCGATTTTCCTCACCACCTATTTCGGTGAGCTGCGCGATAACCAGGCGCTCGCATTCAGCCTGCCGGTTGAAGGCATTCATCTCGATTTCGTGCGCGGCGAAGCCTCGTTCGAACAGGCGCTCGCTGCCTTCCCGAAAGAGAAAAAACTTTCGCTCGGCCTCATCGACGGCCGCAATATCTGGAAAGCGAATCTGAGCAAAGCGCTCGCAAAAGCCAAAAAAGCAGCGGAAAAACTGGGCAAAGAAAATATTCTCATCGCCCCTTCCTGCTCGCTTCTGCATACGCCGGTCGATCTCGATGAAGAGAAAAAACTCGATGCGGAACTGAAAAACTGGCTCGCATTCTCCAAACAAAAACTGGCGGAAGTGGCAACGCTTACCGCGGCGATCAACGAAGGCGAAGCAAGTGTGAAAGCCGCGCTCGATGCCAACGCAACCGCGATCAAAGCGCGCGAAACCTCGCCGCGCATTCATAATAAAGAAGTGAAGAGCCGCGCTGCAGCCGTCACGCCGAATCTGCTCAAGCGTAGAAGCGATTTCAACACGCGTATCGCGAAGCAGGAAGCGCATTTGAAACTGCCGCTGCTGCCAACCACGACGATCGGTTCGCTGCCGCAAACGCCGGAAATTCGCGCCAAACGCGCCGAACTGAAAGCAGGCAAAATCACCGAAGCGCAATACGACGCGTTCATGGAACAAAAAACCAAAGAAGCGATCAAATTCCAGGATGACATCGGCATCGACGTGCCCGTGCACGGCGAATACGAGCGCAACGACATGGTGGAATCTTTCGGCGAACAGCTGCAAGGTTTCGCCTTCACGCAAAATGGCTGGGTGCAAAGTTACGGTTCGCGCTGCGTGAAACCGCCGATTATTTTCGGC
>CAYPXJ010000016.1:30857-31505 GCA_964414595.1 uncultured Rickettsiales bacterium | reverse complement strand
CCTTCTACGGTATCCAGTTCGAACTCGAGGCCTTTCGCTTCTTCCACCGTGATTACGCCTTCTTTACCAACTTTTTCCACCGCCTCGGCAATTTTCTCGCCGACTTCCTTATCGCCATTCGCAGAGATAGTTGCCACTTGCGCAACTTCACCCTTGTTCGTGCCGATGGTTTTGGATTTTTTCTTAATTTCGTTAATCACATGCTCCACGGCGAGGTCGATACCGCGCTTGAGGTCCATCGGGTTCATACCCGCAGCAACGGCTTTCGCGCCCTCTTTAACAATCGAGTAAGCCAGAACGGTTGATGTTGTCGTACCGTCGCCAGCGAGATCGTTGGTTTTAGAAGCGACTTCACGCAGCATTTGCGCGCCCATATTTTGGAATTTGTTGGAAAGCGAAATTTCTTTCGCTACCGTCACGCCGTCTTTGGTGATGCGCGGTGCGCCGAAGGATTTTTCAATCACCACGTTACGACCTTTGGGGCCAAGCGTCACCGCTACGGCCTTGGCGAGGATTTCCACGCCCTTCATCATTTCGTCGCGGGCGCTCATGCCGAATGTAATTTGTTTTGCTGCCATTTTTCTTCTCCTGTTACTGGTAGGATTTGTTTCTAATTATCTAAGCGGCTTTTTTAGCTTTTTTTTGACC
>CAYPXJ010000016.1:17896-30847 GCA_964414595.1 uncultured Rickettsiales bacterium | reverse complement strand
CTCTTTCATGATCAAAAGTTCTTCGCCCTCGATTTTCACTTCTGTGCCGCCCCATTTTGCGAACAGAACAACATCGCCTTCTTTTACCGAAAGCGGGATGAGTTTGCCGCTATCATCGCGCGCACCTTCGCCGACGGCAACAATTTCGCCTTTGGTTGGCTTTTCCTTTGCGGTATCTGGAATAATGATGCCGCCGCTCGTCTTGGTATCTTCTTCCAGACGGCGTACGAGAACTCTATCGTGTAATGGTTTGATGTGCATAGAAGTACTCCTGTTATATTATCCAAGTAAATTGCGGTTTTCCGGGGTTTTTGCCCCGGGCAGGGGTAGATATAGGGCTGTTTGGCGAGGTTTCAAGGGAAAAGTGTAAAAATGCAAAGACTTATCGAAAAATCAATATGTTAACGATGTGTTAACCAAGTTTTGGTAGGGTTAAAGGCAAAGGAGCCTTTTATGGAACACCATAATTTCATCATTTCAACTAATGCACGCGAATTTAAGGAATATCCCACCAGTCGCCAGGTATTTTTAGCAGTGGAGCACCCCGAAGTAGAAGATGCGCTGCGCGTGTACCGTGGGCGAAATAGAAATAATGAAGGTGAAGAACGCTTTGCCACACCGCATTGGCTAGCGGTTTATACCTATGTGTTACCTGACACAGATAAAGCGCGGGTTTCGGTTAAATCTATCCCGTTGCACGATACGGACATACTTGATGGTCACCGCGATGACATTTATGAACGCAACCATCAGATCTATGAGACGTGGCTTACGAACATTTTGGGAGATATGCAGGAACGTGGTTTTATAAGTGTGACGGAAGCCCCACTGAAACCCGTTGAAACCGATGGGTATGGCAGTGAGGAAATTTTTACCGGCACGGCGCGGGCTTTATTTAGTAGGGGTGCCATTGATTTTTATCCCAAAGAAATGGCCTTTCATATTGATATCAGTCTGCCTCAACCCGATCGGGAAGAAATTTTGCGCCTACAGCGCGAGGTGTTTGCGGAAGTACTTTTCCGGTTTCAGGAAGCTATGACCGACCCTAACCAAAAGCAAGAAATGGAAGCGCACATTAATGAGATTATTGCGTCCTTAGAAGCGATACAAAAAGTTGATCCTTCCAGCCTTTCAAATGCCCGTGAGCGGCATCAATACCGTGCGCAACAGCAGCATCCTAAATTTTAGTTGTATGCAATAAAAAAAAGGGGAGCTTCAAAAGCTCCCCTTTTCGTTTCACTACAGAAGTAAACTAGATTGCATCACCATGCAGCTCGACATTCAAGCCTTTGCGTTCGGTTTTCGCATCGACGCGCAGACCGAAAATAAGCTGAATAATCTTGAGCAGGATATAGCTGGCCACGAAGGAATAAACGAATACGACAATCGAGCCGTACGCTTGCGCCAGTAACTGGCTGCCATTGCCTTCAAGTAACCCGGTTTTGCCTGCCACGGATTCTGACGCATAGACGCCCGTGAGAAGTGCGCCAAGCAAACCGCCAAAACCATGGACGCCGAATACATCGAGCGAGTCATCATACCCGAAGAGCGATTTGATGGTCGTGCAGGCAAAGTAGCAGACGATACCTGCGGCTAGGCCAATCGCCAGTGCGCTGGGCACGGTGACAAAACCCGAAGCCGGAGTGATAGCAACAAGGCCCGCAATCGCGCCGGTAATAGTGCCAGCGACGCTCGGTTTACCTTTCGCCATCCATTCTGCCGCAAGCCAAGCGAGCGCGCCTGTAGCGGAAGCAGCTTGGGTAACCAGCATTGCCATACCCGCGCTGGTGCCTGCCGCAACGGCGGAGCCGGCGTTAAAACCAAACCAGCCTACCCAAAGTAAGGAAGCGCCAATCACAGCGTACACCATGTTTGCCGGTGTATGTTCGACATCGCTCAAGCGCTTGCCTAACACGATTGCCGCTGCAAGACCTGCGGCACCGGAGTTAAGGTGCACTACTGCGCCACCTGCGAAATCAAGCACCGGAGGTAAGCCAAAATTGAAAGGATCCGCCGCCAGGAAACCACCGCCCCACACCCAATGGGCAACGGGCGCATACACGGCGATTGGCCACAGTACGGCGAATGCCAGCATCGCAGAAAATTTAATACGATCCGCCACCGCACCAAAAATCAGTGCTGTGGTAATCGCTGCGAAGGTAAGCTGGAAAACGATAAAGAGGGATTCCGGAATGGTGCCGGTAAGGGCTGCCGGTGTAAGGCCTTTCAGCAGGGCTTTATCCAAGCCGCCAATGAAAATGCCACCGGGCGTGAAGGCAAGGGAATAGCCCGCAAGAATCCACACCACCGTGACGACACAGCATGTGATAAAAGTTTGCATCAATGCGGCGAGCAGGTTTTCTTTGCGAACAAGACCGCCGTAGAAAAGCGCAAGGCCAGGGATGATCATCAGCATCACCAACGCGGTGGAGACTAGCATCCAGGCAGTATCGCCGGAATTAAGGGTTGGCGCATCCTGCGCAAATGCAAGCGCAGGAAGGGAAAGAGCGAGAAGAGATAAGGAAAGTTTAGTTAGAACCGGATGACGCATAGGAACACTCCACAAATAAGTTAACACCCGGAATTGAACGTTAACCAATAAAATTGTGCAGTGCAACGAAAAAATTTAGATAACTTAGAAAAGTCCCTGAATTTGCTTCAAAGGTTCATCCAGAAGTGTGCCGGTAGGGCCTTCTTGTGCAGGCGTTTGAGGCTCTTCTGATTTTTCTTCCACTTGCGGCGTTGGCACTTTTTTTGCCGCTGGTTTTTCTTCCGCATCGTCACTGATAAGACCTTTGAAGCTGTCTTTAATCGAGCGTAGCGTATCTTTGGATTTCAGATCTTCCACGGATTTGACATTTTTCAGTGCATCGCGCACCGCGCTTTTCGCCGTGCCCGCAACATCGGGGTACACCATCGGCGCATCAAAAGAACCCTGAATACGCAGTGGAACTTTTATGCCCACAAATTTTGAGCCGACGGAGGCGCCGCGTTTTTCACCGAGTTTCGGTGTGAGTTTGAAATCAATCATGCGCTGCGCGATATCGGCGCTGCCTTCACCGGAAAGCACCATGTTTGGCGATTCCAGTTTGAAATCTTTGGTAGAAACCACGCCGTTTTTAATATCGGCGGTGGTTTTCACGTTCATGATTTCCGGGGCCTCGCTGCTCACGTTACTGGAAGCGAATTGATCGCGCAGATTTTGCACCGCGCTGGTGACGTGGCTCATTTGCGAAAGTACGGAAAGCCCGGTGACTTTCCCCTCCGGTACGGCAAGGGCGAGATCGCCATTCAGATTGCGCTTCAGTTGAAGCGTGCTGGTGCCTTCCGTGTGCAAAGTGGCATCAAAATTACCCGCGCCATCGAGATACACAAAATCTGCGGCGTCTTTCAACAGTGGGCCAAATTGTACATTTTGTAAGGCAATGCGCGACGCAATTTTAGCGCCGTTCTGCCCGGAAATTTCGCTTTTAAGATTGAGCAGACCACCGTAAAGCGCGATATCGTTACCACTGATATCGAGCACGCCATCTTTCAAATTTGCGTCAATATTCGTGGCGCCGAATTGAATTTTACTGATTTTCGCCTGATCGGCTTTTAGTTTAATGGTTGCGTTGAGGGATTTAAGACCGGAAAGATCGATAGGTTTTTCGGGTGCCTTTTCTACCGGTGTCGCTGTCGTTGAATCAAGGCCTGTCGCCGAAGCTGCCAAAATAGCATCTATATCCAGATTGGTAGAGGTGAGGTCGGCTTTGATCAAAGGCACAGCAGCGGATTGATCCACTACGATATCGCCACGCAAAACGGTGCCGGCATAATCTAACTCCATGCTTTTGAAGCTGATGATTTTATCCTGACGCGTCAGCGAACCTTTGGCTTTTGCCTGATAGGTTCCATAGTAACCGTTGATCGTTGTTTCTGCGGTGCCACCGGTAACGAGCGCAATACCCGGGTTTGCATTTACGTTAAGTGCAACAGGCGTGCCTTGGTAATCTGCTTTTGCTTGCAAATCGATAGGGCCTTGAAGATTGCCGAGCGTGAGTTTGATATTGGCGTTGGTTACCTGATGTTTCGCGTTTTTTTGTTTATCGGTGTAAAGCACGTTGCTATTGGTAATCGCGATTTCGCCGAGGCTCAGCTTTTTAGGAAGATTAAGCGGTTTGCCGGGTTCCGTGGTTTTTTCAGCTGAATTTAATGCGCCGAACTGCCAGTTTTTACGTCCTTCTTTATCCACTTCCAGAAATACATCTGCGGCGTTGATTTTCATTTCATCCAGAATAAAAACGCCCGTGAGTAACGGCAGAAGTTGCACGCCCGCTTTCAGCTCTTGTGCTTTAAAAAGATATGGCGCTTCACCCCATTCGGCATTGGAAAGTGTAGTGTCATGCAGGGTGACACCTAAAATCGGAAACATGGTGAATTTTGTGTCACCGGCGATGGTGAGCTTGCGGCCCGTGGCTTCGCTCACGCGCTTCTGTGCTTGTTCTTTAATGGTTTGGTCGCTGACGAACACCGGAATAGCGATTAGTGCAGCGATGATTAATACGATAATCAGCACAATGAATTTTAGAATAAAGCGCATGGGCAACTCCTGACGAAAAATTAGGTAGATGATTTGCTTTTGGGCAATGATTTGATGGCCTGCAGCAAATCCTGGTGCGTTTTGAAATGCGGCACATCATGCGTAAAGTGAGGATAATTAGCAAGCGTTTTTCGGTGCTCTTCTGCCATACCCGGCTCACCAAACAGAATAGGTTGCGCGCCACTATTCAACGCACAAGCGAGATCCGAGGGGCTATCACCGATAAACCATACATCGCGACCCCAGTTTTTTTCTGCATCTTGCGAAAAACCGCTTTGCGCTAATGCGGCGTCCACCGCGATGCGGTCGGGTTTATCTTTAGGCGTATCGGTAGCGCCAAGGGCTATTTTGAAATAAGGATTCCAACCTAGCCGCTCGATTTCCTTACGCAAATACGTACCGGTTTTATTGCTCACAATGCCGACATAAATATTTTCGTCATTAAGCGCTTGCAGCACGGATTGAGCATCCTGAAGCATGCGTAAATTATCCAAATGGATTTGCAAAAATTTCTCGTAATAAATATCACGGGCTTTTTGCCAGTTTTCCTGGCCGAATAATTCCGGAAAAACATCACGCAGCGAACGATGGACGCGCTCTTTCGTGGTGGCGATATCCCACGTGGGCTGACCCATAGTTTTAAGCGTATGATTCCAGGATTCGTGGATAATCGGCCAGCTATCTACCAGCGTGTTATCCCAATCAAATAAAACGGCTTTCGGATAAAGTAATTTCATCATAAAGGAATCTTATAGTGACGTGTTGTGGGCGGCCTGGACGGTTTCTGCAATATGTTCGGCATATGCCATGATTAGCGCTTTGGTGTGTAGGCCTGGCACACCTTTGCCGATTGATTGCTTGTCTATTTCTACGATGGGAAATACACCTTTTGTGGTGCTGGTGATGAAAGCTTCGTCGGCTTCCAGCGCCTCATCGACGGTAAAGGCTTTCTCCACTACTTTTAATTTAAGCTTTGCCGCCAGTTTTAACACCACTTTGCGCGTCACACCGCTTAAAATCCAATTATCTTCCGGGTGGGTGCGCAAGGTGTTGCCCTGAATAATAAAGGCGTTGCTGGCGCTGGCTTCCGTGACGATATGGCGGGTCGTATCCACCAGCCATGCTTCATCGTTACCTTTCGATTTTGCCTGTTGCATCGCCAGCACGTTCGGCAGCAACGAAACAGATTTAATATGTCGCTGATCCCAACGAATATCTGGATAGGTAATTACTTTGCCGCCGCGTGCGTAGGCTTTGGGCGCCGGGGTGCGCGAAGGAAATACCTGCATGACGAAACTGGGTTTTGTGTGGCTGGGAAAAGGATGCGCGCGCGTGGCTACACCGCGTGTGATTTGCTGATAGAGTACAGCATCCTGCCCGAGCATACGGTTTTTGCGCAATAATTCGCGCATGACAATCCGCATAGCATTGATAGGCATTGGCAGCGCGATGGAAATTTCTTTGCAGGAGCGCTTGAGACGTTCCATGTGGAGATCGAAATCAATCGGCACGCCTTTTACAATAGCGGTGACTTCGTATACGCCATCAGAAAATTGATAGCCGCGATCCTGAATCGATACGGACGCATCGGCGACACGTTTATATTCACCGTTCACATACGCCATACGTGACATTTAGAAATAATCTCCCTGCGAGGAGAAAATTTTATCCACTTTTTTCACGGCATTGGACCGGCAGACCACCAGCACCGTATCATGTTCGCGCAGCGCGAATTCTTCATCATAGGGAAGGAAGATATCGTTATCGCGCGCAATGGCCGCGATAAAAATATCGCGAGGGAGATCCAGATCGGCAAGCATCTGGCCGACCACCGGTGCGCCCGCGGGCACTTCAATTTCAATAATTTCCACTTCACCGCTGAAAATAGCGCGAGCGGCCCGAACTTTTCCGCGACGGATATATTGCAAGATGCTCGAAACAGTGATCTCGCGAGGGTTAATGACGACATCGATACCGAGCGAACCAATCAGCGGCGAATAGGCAACACTGTTAATAAGCGTGATCGCGCGGCGACAGCCGAAACGTTTTGCAAGCAGCGAAGAAAGAATATTCACTTCGTCATCGTTGGTGACCGCGATGAAGGTTTCGGCATCGGCGATATTGACTTCTTTCAGAATTTCCTGATCCAGCGCATCACCGCAAATAACGGTTACGTCCTCCAGTTTATTGGCGGCGTAGGTTGCGCATTCACGGCTGATTTCGATAAGTTTGATGCTTAAATCTTCCTCTTGCTCAAGACGTTGCGAAAGGAACAAACCGATGTTACCCGCGCCGACAATAATCACACGGCGCGCTTCTTTTTCTGCGTGACCAAACTGCGCCATCACATGCTCTACCGCGCGCGCGGGGGCCATGAAGAATACAAGATCGCCTGCTGCCAATTCTTCCACCGAATCCGGAAACAAAATATCGCCATTGCGCTCTACCGCCAGCACGCGCGAACGATGCGGCTTGAGATCTTCGCGTATGCGACCGAAACTTAAGCCATGGAATGGACAACCTGATTCCGCGCGGAGCTCAATGACGCGGATTTGGTTATCAAAAAAATTAAGCGTATCCATCACGCCTGGAGCATGCAAACGGTTAATCACCGTGTGCGCCACTTCCAGCTCCGGCGAAATAATATAATCAATCGGCAGGCGATCATGCCGATAAAGGCTGCGCCATTCGGGCAACAGATAATTTTGATCGCGTATGCGCGCAATCGTGGTTGGGATATTGAAAAGCGTGTGCGCTATCTGGCAGGCGACCATGTTCACTTCATCCACCTGGGTGACCGCAATCAGCATATCCGCATCTTTCGCCCCGCAATTTTGCAGCACGCCAGGATGCGACGCGTAACCCACGATACCAGTGACATCGAGCGTTTCGTTGAGCCTGCCAATCATGATGGGGTCGTTATCCACCACCACCACATCATGATCTTCTAACACTAATTGGCGGGCAATACCGGTTCCGACGACGCCTGCACCACAAATGATTATTTTCATAGGAACGCTACTCTACATCACTTTTAGGAAAATATCGAGCTCCCGCAGCACCATTTCTAAAACGCCACGTTTGCTCTCTACCAGAAGCTGCGATGCCCGCGCCAGACCTTGTTGGCGTTCCGGCTGGGTAAGCAGCAAGGTGATTTTTTCTACCAATTCATTGCCGGAACTAATTTTTAAGTAGGCACCTGCATCCTCAAGTTCCTGATATACGTCAGCAAAATTCTTGGTGTAAGGGCCGGAAAGCAGCGCTGTATTGAGCCGTGCGGCTTCCAGCGGATTTTGCCCGCCATGCTCGACCAACGAACCGCCCATGAAAACTATGCCGACCAGGCGGTAGAAAACGCCCAGTTCCCCAATCGTATCGGCGATGTAAATATCGGTGCTATCTTTAATAGATTGCTGCTTGCTTCGCAAAGCAACCTCCAGATCCTTGGCGAGTGCTTTGATTTCTTCGCCGCGGCTTGGGTGGCGCGGCGCAATGATGGTGAGCAAATCGGGAATTTCGCGCGCGATGCGTTTATGCACTTCGAGGATGATTTCTTCCTCGCCGGGGTGGGTGCTGGCGGCCATCCATACCGGGCGGCCCATCAGCATCGGCTCTAGTCGGCTCATCGCCTTAGGCTCTGCCGGTAAAGCTGGTGCATCGTATTTAAGGTTGCCGATGAATTTCGCGTTGCGCGCACCGAGTTGCTTCAGGCGTTCCAGATCGCGCGGCGTTTGCGCCATCACAATATGGAAACTGCTGATCATTTTTATGGCGAGATCGTGGTAGCGCATCCATTTTTCAAAGGAGTCGTTCGACACGCGGCCGTTAACGAGCACCATCGGGCAGCCGGTTTTCGCCGTTTCGACAAGCAGGTTCGGCCAGAATTCCGACTCCACCCAGATGGCGAGTGTTGGCTGCCAGTGTTTAAGGAAGCGGCGCACGGTGCCATAGCGATCAATGGGGATATATTGATGGATGGCGCGCTCGGGTAGGCGGCCTTCAATCATGCGCGCGCTGGCAACTGTGCCCGTGGTAAGGAGGACGTGAATATCACGGTATTTTTCCACCAGTCGGTTGATAAGCGGCAAAACGGACATGGCTTCTCCGACGCTGGCACCGTGTAGCCAGATGAGGCGCCCTTTCGGACGCGGAAAACTGGCGATACCCTTACGCTCCTCAAAACGTTGGGGGTCTTCTTTACCAAGCTTCTTGCGCTTACGCAGATAGAGATCAATTAGCGGGCCGCCAAGAAACGTGAGCAGACGATAGAGATAATAATGCATGCGGAAAATCTTTGATTTAACGACCTATACGGCGGTCGGCTTCGAGCGTCAAATCGTTTAACTGTTGGCCGAGTTCGCGTGCATAGCCTTCGAGGTCTATTTTCTTGGCATAATCCGGCACATTCAGCGGGTGACCGACCAAAAATGCGCCGCGCGAAAAAGGGTAAGGAAAAAGGAAGTTATCCCAGCTTTTAAGATGTTTTCCGCGCGAAATACTGTACGTGACCGGGATGATGATGGCGCCGGTTTTCGCTGCTAAATCGATGATGCTGCCTTTGACCTCGCGATTGGGGCCTTTGGGGCCATCGGGTGTGATACAGATATTGCCGCCATCGCGCAGAATTTCGATGGCTTGGCGGCCCACGGCGGTGCTGCCTTTGTTTTTCGTTTTGTTTGGATTTCGCGAGGAACCGCGTATGGCGCCGAGGCCGAATTTCTGCATCACGCGGGCGATGATTTCGCCATCGCGGTTTTGCGAGATCATGACATAAACCTGGCCTTCGCTCGGTTTGAACGGGGCGATGAGTGCCAGCCTTCCGTGCCAAAAACAAAAAATGACGCCGCGTTTGCCATTGCCAAATTTTTCAACGATGTCGCGGCCTTCGACATGCCAGCGCGACGTAAGATAGACAAAACGCAAATAGCTATAAATCAGCAGCGCGATCACGCCTTGCGCAAAAGAACTTTTCGCCAGACGTTTGAGCATATGTCACGCCGCCTCGCGGAAGCCGCGCGCGTGCAAGCGCGTATATTCGCCACCGCGCGAAATTAAATCCGCATGGCGGCCATGTTCCACGATTTTACCCGCTTTGAGCACAAAAATTTGGTCTGCATGTTCGATGGTGGAAAGCCGGTGCGCGATGATAATCGTCGTGCGGTTTTTCATCAGCCGTTCGAGCGCCTGCTGCACCTGTTGTTCGGAAATATTATCGAGCGCGGAGGTTGCCTCGTCGAGAATAAGAATCGGCGCGTTTTTGAGCATCGCGCGTGCGATAGCAAGCCGCTGACGCTGGCCGCCAGAAAGTTTTACACCGCGATTTCCAATCAGCGTTTTATAGCCTTGCGGTAGATCGGTGATGAAATCATGCGCGGCTGCATTATACGCTGCTTCGAGAATTTCTTCTTCGCTCGCGCCGGGGCTACCATAGGCGATATTTGCCGCCACACTATCATCAAATAAGGTGACATCCTGCGTGACAAACGCGATGTGGTGGCGCAGCGAATGTAACGTGACATCCTGAATGTTTTGACCATCGATGAGTATGCGACCTGACGCCGGATCATAAAAACGCATGAGGAGTTGCACCAGTGTGGTTTTACCGCCGCCAGACGGACCGACAAGCGCAATGCGCTGGCCGCCTTCCGCGCGCAGATTAATGTGCGCGAGCGCCGGGCGATCCTGTTCGGGATAACGATAGGAAATATCTTCCATGACAATGCGGCCTTCGGTTATTTTTAACGGCACTGCCGTGTCGCTATCCTTAATCGCGGGCTTTGTATCCAAAATGCCGAAAATACGCTGCAGCGCGACCGAGGTTTCCTGAAAGGCGATATTCATTTTGGAAAGTGCTTTTGCCGGGCGATACGCGAGCAACAACGCGGTGATGAAAGAGAAGAAAGAGCCCGCGGACGTAGTGCCTTGAATAACCTGCAAACCGCCATAAGCAACGACAGAAGCAATAGCGAGGCCACCGAATATTTCCATTACCGGTGAACTTGCGGAATCCAGCCGCGCGGCTTTTTGGTAGAGCGCGAAAATCTTTTCCATGGTGGTGCGGGCTTTCGCCATTTCCAGCGTTTCGTTCGTGAAGGATTTCACCACGCGAATGCCTTGAAAAGTATCATCCAGCTGGTTGGTATAATCGCCGAGCGTTTGTTGCGTATTGCGCGAAATTTTGCGCAAATGGCGTGCGAGCCGGCGCATCGGTAAAATCGCAATCGGAAACGCGACAAGCGCAATTAATGAGAGCGTAACGCTTTGATAGAGCATTACGCCAATCAGGCCGATCAACGTGAGAAGCTCTTTTGCCAGACCCGTGATCACCCGCACGACATGCAGGCGGATGAGATAAATATCATTAGAAAAATGGGAGATAAGTTTGCCGGAAGAGGATTGGTTGAAAAAAGCGATATCGGCATAGAGCAGATGCTCATACAGGGATAATTGCAAATCGGTAACGATGCGCTGGCCAACATATTTCATCAGTACATCTTGCCCGTAATCGGCGATGCCTTTGACTATCGCAATACCCAGCACCGCGCCGGAAATGATCCAGAGGAGCGTTTCATTTTTTTCAATAAAGACCTTGTTGATGATGGGCTGCATCAGCCATGCGTTGGTGGCTGTCGCCCCGGCGACAACGCACATACATAAAACCGCAAAGACCAGCCGGCGCTTGTGCGGCAAGACGTAAAGCGAGATCAAACGTTTAAAAAGCTGTAAGCCAGACATAGCGCGCACCATACGATGCTGGCAGGGTTTAATCAAGGTGACGAAGTGAGGAAAAGTAATTAAACTTGCTCTATGTTATCCCTCCTAAGACAGAAACTTGATGCGGCTTTCGCGCCCAGCGCACTCGAAATTATAGATGAGTCGCATTTGCATGCGGGGCATGCAGGTGCGCGACCTGGTGGAAATTCGCATTTTCGTGTGCGCATTGTAAGCGATGCGTTTCGCGGGGTTTCTCGGGTGCAGCGTCACCAGAAAATTTATGGTGCGCTGGCGGAAGAAATGAAAACCATTCATGCACTGGCGATTGATGCCAAAACGCCGGAAGAATTATAACACGAAGAAACTGTGCAGCTGATCCCGGAAGTAGTCCAAATACCATAGCATCGCGGTGGTAAGGGAGAGCGCGAGTATCGCAAATGCAACCCATATCTGAATGGGCACTAATACAAAAAATACCTGCATGGCAGGCATCAGGCGGGCCATAACGCCGGAAGCGAGGTTAAGAAATAACCCTATCACAATCGCCGGCGCACTTATCATAATCGCTGTACGAAAACAGGAATCCACAAGGTGGGAAGCAAAGTTAGAAAAATCACCCACAATGGGAAATAAAGTCGGAGGAAAACGGGTGTAACTATCGGCGATACCCGCCAGCATCAGATGATGTAAATCTGTAGAAAAAATAAGGGCGAGAGCCATGACGTTTAAAAATGCGCCCACCGCAGCGCCTTGCGCACCTTGGGTGGGGTCAAAGAATATTGCCGACGCTAAGCTGGATTGAAAGGCGATAATCATGCCGGCAATATGCATCACGCTAAGCAAAATGCGCGTCATCCCACCAATGAAAAGGCCGACAAGGATCTCCGCCGCAATCATGACGCCTAGCGCGGCCGGCGCGGTTGGCGGAGCAGGGAGCGTGGGCTGGAGAATGGGCATCATGATAAGTGTAACCGCGAGCGCAAATGCCACCCGTATATTTGGCGGCACGACGGCTTCACCTATGCCAGGAATCAGCATCGCCGCCGTGCCGATACGGCAAAAAAGCAGGAAAAACTGAAACGCAAAAAGGGTGCTTATTTCAACGATCATGGGTCACCATGTATCCTTCATACCCTATCGCGCCGCTGTTGCTAAAAATTTTTTAAAATTTGTCATCAAATTGTCATAATTACCTGACATTTTGGGGGTGATAGGAAACAACGATAGATACCTATCGAGGGGTGTGGGTTTCAACCCTCCCACCCGCACCTCTCCCCCCCCAATCGACTAGTTTATAGCTGATTTCCGCGTCCTTTTCGTGCTCAAGGCCTTATGTACTTATGTGTACACGGCGGCCTTTGCGCGCGAAAATTCCTTGAAAATCATCGCCTATAAATCAGTCGGCTTATTCTCTAAAAGGCCTATGCCTTGACCTGGCACGTTTCCATCCCGCGTTAGAAAGCCAAATTCATGCCAATTTAGGTCAAAAATAGTAAAAAAATTATTAATAATAAGTAAAAATACATATGACATTTTAACCATTTTGTAGTAATCTGGTTTTAAGGATGGAGGTTCATATGACCCGTAATTATTTCGAGATTGTTGAACATATTTTGATGGCGCTCGCCTATCGCAGCATTCACCAGGGACAGAAT